>JAKAFB010000008.1 GCA_021818105.1 Acidobacteriota bacterium | reverse complement strand
CGGCCATGAAGGCGGCCAGCGGGGCCAGCATCTCGCGCCAGGAGCGCCGCGCGCCAAAGTAGAGCAGGGCTCCGCCTACGGCGGTGAAATTGAGCCAGTCAGGATGGGGCATGAGACGGCTCAAAAGTGCAACGGCCAGCAGCAGATAAGCAGGCATGGACACCTCAGATTCAGGATTCCCAGGGAGTGGGCCCGGGGTTGGGAAGCGATATACCCATTCTGAGGGGCGCAGGGCAGACGGTCAACCTGAACCGCTGCGGCCATTGGCGGGGTGAACAAAAATTTTCATTGAGCGGGAAGGTGGGTTGGGTTGGGCGGGGGTTGGGCACGGAGATACGAGGGCTGGAGATTTGTGGAGGCTTGGCGTGTTTGCCGGATGTATTGGTGATTTTGCGCTCATTGAGGTCTACGGGAGATCGAACGACCGAACCCCGTTTTTCTGTTCCCTGACCTCCGAACCCTGATGCCCGCGCGACGAGTGCAAATCGCCAATGCGTGTTTCCAGGCGCGGGCGTTCTGGAGACGCGCGTTGCCCTGAAGGCAACATTTGAGATTCGAACTGCCGGATCAACCGACAATTACTAGACCCAAGCCGACTTTCGGGACAGATGCTGATTGCGCACATAGGGCGCGGCTGAATTGTTAATTAAAAATTTCTGGGTTGGCGGTAATCCGCCCAGACTGCGATGCCACCTCACTTACCGCTAACTGTATCCTCCGCTCTCGGATTATCGGATATCCGGGATCGAAAACGGGGCCACTTGTGTTAGCCGTCACTTACAAGATTGGACCTTCATTCGTACAATACTTCCCCGATTAGTCACCACACAAGTGACTGCGCGCAATCAACCAAATCGCGATTGGGGGAATGCGTATGACCTGCCGAACAGTCTCTGTAATCGCCGTCTTCTTCGTGATAACTGCGAGTTGTGCATTTTGCGATGACGGTAAGCCCCTCTGGAGAGGTGATGTCCCGCTCAACACCGACACCGGAAACCAGGGCGTCAGCTCGATATACGCACCCGGAGTGGACATGGTGGATGACGGCGCGGGCGGCGCAATCGTGGTTTGGGAGAACTCGTACTACGGCAATGTGCAGGCGCAACGCGTGGATGCAACCGGCAAACCGCTGTGGGTAGCTGGCGGGGTAACGATCGCGCCGATTCAGGCGTTCCAGATGGGCCCACATGTGGCGAGTGATGGTGCGGGCGGCGCGATTATCGCGTGGGTGGATGGGCGAAACGGATGGTGCGATCTCGGCTTCCGTGCGGAATGCCTGATTTATGCACAGCGTATCGACGGCAATGGCGAGTCGCTCTGTGGGCCTACAGGGGTGCAGATCAGCGGGCTGAAAAATAGCGGAGGCGGTGGCATTGCGATCGCTTCCGACGAAAAGGGCGGCGCGATCATCTCGTTTGAGGCTGCTGGCTCGCAGTGTTGCGTTTTCTGGGCGCAGCGCGTGGATAACAACGGTAGCGTATTGTGGGGGACTGATGGAGTCCAGATTAGCGCCGATCCAACGTATATCATCGGGGCGATCGTGCACGCGGACAAACTGCTGGCCGACGGAAGCGGCGGTGCGCTCATTGCGTATTTTGACCAACAGGTTGACCCGGTTACACAGATCCCGCATCTGTCTGTCCAACATGTCGATCCAACCGGGAATCTGCTTCTCCCGATCGCGGGCACGCCGGTGTTCGATGTAGTACGCGGGGAGTTTGCCTTCGTCAGCGACGGCGCGGGTGGTGCGTACTTGATCGGCGCCACTCAGGGTGCGGATCACGCCAGTGATATTTCCGCACAGCGGATCGATGCCACAGGCGCGCCGATGTGGCCTGCACCTGTTGCGATCGTTGACCTTCCGTATTTCCAGATGCAGCCGGATGCGGCGGCAGACGGAGCCGGCGGTGTGGTGGTGGCATGGTCGGATTACCGCGCTTCGGTAGCGGCGCTGACGAATGTCATGCAGATCTACGCTCAACGGATGGACGGGGACGGACGCGTGCTGTGGGCGTCAAGTGGCGTGCCGGTCACGGTGGCTCCGCTGCCGGACCTTCCCAAAGTTGTGTCTGACGGCAGCGGGGGAGCAATTGTTTCATGGCTCGATTGCCGCAATTACGCCATGGCAAACAACTACGTCTGTGGGTGGTTTGCCGATATGTACGCGCAACGGCTCGATGCGACGACAGGTGCTCCGATGTGGCAGGTGAACGGCATTCCTGTGAGTGCCGAGGGCGGAAATCAGGGCATACACACCGGAACGCAGTACACTCCAAGTCACATGATGCTGGCCGACGGCAATCATGGAGCATTCCTGGTCTGGCCGGATGGACGCAGCATTCCGTGCGATCCGGGAGCAGGAGCCGGCGAGTGCGACGTGTATGTGCAGCGTGTCTCTGATCAGTTGGGCGCCCCGCCGAAGGCCGACCTGGAAGTGGCTGTGACACAGGTTCCGAATCCGCCCGTCGTTTACAAAGACATTACGTTCACGGTACGGGTAACAAACCACGGACCCGATACCGCACACGGCGTCACGCTGGTGAATCTGCCGCCGATGCTCGCCGACTACAAGACGACCGCGCCCTCGCAAGGTTATTGCTTGGGCACATATTGGCAAGGCTGTGCGCTCGGTGAAATGGCGAACGGCGCAAGCGCAAATGTCGTGATCACTATGGGCACGCATAACACCGGCGCGATGGTGCTGAACTCGTCGGTATCGGCGACTGAACTGGATCCGGTAGCGAGCAATAATGCCACCAACTCGACGGCGACAGTTGCTTCGGACTTTACTTTCGCGGCGACTACTTCCAGCCAGACAGTGAAAGCCGGCAATCTCGCGACCTATACATTTGATCTTCAGTCTTCGGCGGGAAATAGTCTCACGAGTACGGTTACGTTTGCTTGCGGGACGATGCCGAGCGGAACCGCTTGCAGTTTCAGCCCGTCGTCGATTGCTGCCGGAACGACGAACGGCACCGTTACCCTGACGATATCGACCGTGGCGAACACCGTGTGCGCGACCACCGCGCATAGCCGCACGCCGTTCGAAGCTCCGTTGCTGCCGGTGTTCGCGCTCGCGTTGATCGGCAAAGGGATCAAACGTCAACGGCGCGCGCTGCAGTTGCTGCTGACACTTGCGCTACTAGCTACCATGTGCGCATGCGGCAATGGAGGCACCAAAAGCCCTCAATGCACGCCAGTGATAAACACTCAGCCCGGAACATATACGGTTACCGTCACGGCAAATTCAGGGTCGGTGAGTCATGCCGTCAGTGTGACGTTGGCGGTGCAGTAAGAGTCAAGTCGGGAGCCGTAAAAGGGGCGGTCTTTCGGTCGTCTCCCAGGCCTCATCAATGGGTATCACGCAGAAGCCACACGCGCAGCCTTTTCAAGGCGCGTTGTTTCCACCGGCTGTTCTGGATGCGGGAGGCTCATTCAGTCCTACGACCGGTTGCCGGGCACGGTCGTTCCGAACACGAAGGTTCTAAGACAGGTCAGGCGGCCGACGTTGGCCGCTTGTTTTGTGGCACCTAGCGCGGCAGATTCAACCACCGGCAAAGTGGAGTTTAAGAGCGCGGTTTGGGCTCCCGCATAGGAATGGGCACAAATTGCTCGCTGTCAGGGAGTACTCACCGACTATGTGGGCATCTCAGGCTCAACTGTTGACTTCAGCGCCAATGCACTCATCCAGCCGGGTTGTAGCCGGTCTTCGCCGATGCGGGGGAGTGGTTGCTTATTTTTGTTCGCGGCCGTTCATGAATTCGCCGGCGTCTTCGTGGCCATCGATGATGTAGACCCAGCCGCTGAGAGGCGACCGGGCGGTGGACCTGGTGGCATTCAGGAAGGAGTAGGCGAAGCGCAGGTCAGTGAACTCGACGGCGGTCCAGGAGCGGCCCGGGGGCAACTGCGGCGGGTCCATGCCGGGGATGGGCTGCTGGCCCATGTCACGGACGACGGCCCAACGGCCCCAATCAAGATAGACCTGGCCGAGGTAGGTTCGCTTGGCGGCCTCAACGGCGGGGGTGTCGGCGGGCTTGTAGAGCACGTCGCGCGCGGGGTCAGTGTTCATCGTATCGGTGTGGGTGTTCACTTCAGCGGTCTGGTAGTATCCGTCGGTATCAAGAATGGCGTGCCAGCGGAAGGGAGTGACCGGATATGGCAGGACGGCAATGCGGTGGATGGGCGCGGAGGTAACCTGTGTGTTTTCGAGCATCGCCACGGCCTGCGCGCGCTCTGCCCAGCGCCAGCACCAGAAGATGACCATGCCTGACAGGGCGAAGATGGCCCAAGCGCGGCCTCGGAAGGGCGTTTTGCGCACGCCGATTTCGCGGTCGGCAAGGCCGAAGAGCGCAGGAACCACCAGAGCGGAAATGAGCAGCGCCCACAGTACCGGCTCGGCAATGAAAACGATGCTGCCCTCGTACCAGCGCGGGTTAAAGGGAAAGAAGGGACGCACGCCGTAGCTGTTGGTCCAGTCCAGCAGGATGTGACTGAGAGCGGCGATGAGCGCGGCGAGATAGACCCATGGCCAACGCACGGGTTGCGGCTGGGGCGGCGCGGGCGCGCCGGGGTCGGCGTCAGGCACGGGCAGCTTGTGCGCGCGGCGTTTCTCATTCCAGTGATGGAAGAGCCAAACGACGCCGACCACAACCGCGGCCACGACGGGCGCAAAGATAAAAGTGTGCGTGATGCCACGATGGTGCTTGAGGCCATCGACTGGACCGGCTATGCCCCACAGGACGTCGAGGTCAGCGGCTTCCGCCGCGAGCACGGCTGCCAGGGTGGCGTAGGCCGTTTTGCGGTTGAGACCAGCGCGGCCGATGCAGGCGCCGGTAAGAAAGTGCGTGACAGGTTCCATTGTGTACTGCCCAGAATACTACCCGGTCCGGGACTGCACCTATAATCCACCCCATGGACGCACGAACGAAGACGGACCATGCGGCGGAGCGCATTGCGCACCTGCGCGCGGAGATTGAGCGGCACGATCATCTTTATTACGTGCTGGACCAGCCGGCCATCACAGATGCCGAGTACGACGCGCTGATGAATGATCTGAAGCGGCTGGAGGCGGAGCATCCGGATCTGGTGACGCCGGACTCGCCGACGCAGCGCGTGGGCGGCAAGCCAGCTGAGGGATTCAAGAAGGCGCAGCACTCACGGCCCATGCTGAGCCTGGACAATGTGTATTCCGTGGAGGAACTGGCGGACTGGGACAGGCGGGTGCGCGAGCTGGCGGGCGGGCTGCCGGTGAAGTATGTGGCCGAGCTGAAGCTGGATGGGCTGAGCATTGCACTGCGCTATGAACCCGCGGCGCATGGCGGTTCGCGGCTGGTGGCGGGCATTACGCGCGGCGATGGGCAGACGGGCGAAGACGTGACGACAAACGCGCGCACGATTCACAGCATCCCGCTGAGCATTGCGGCCAGCAAGCTGAAGAAGGCAGAGATGCCGGTGGCCTTTGAAGTACGCGGCGAAGTGGTAATGCCGGCGGCTGCGTTCCAGCGATTGAACGAGGAGCGCGAACAGCAGGGGCTACCAGCGGCGGTGAATCCGCGGAATGCGGCGGCGGGCACGCTGCGCACTCTGGAGCCAAGCATAGTGGCGCAGCGGCGGCTGGACTTCTATGCGTACTTCCTGCTCGTGGAAGGTGAGTATCTGGCGGCGGGGCAACAGGCAACGCTGGATGCACTGGCGGCGCTGGGCTTTCGGGTGAATCCGCACCGGAAGCTGGTGGCGACGCTGGAGGAGATGACGGAGTTCATCAACGCGGCTGAAGCCGAGCGCGACAAGCTGGGGTACGAGATTGACGGCGTGGTGCTGAAGGTGGATTCGCACGCCACGCAGCTACGGCTGGGCTACACGGGGCGCGCGCCACGATGGGCCATTGCGTACAAATTTACGGCACGGTCGGGCGTGACGCAGATGCAGGGCATCACGGTGCAGGTGGGCCGCACGGGCAAGCTGACGCCCGTGGCAGAGCTGGCACCAGTGTTCATTGGCGGGACGACGGTGAGCCGCGCGACGCTGCACAACGCGGACTTTATCGAGAAGCTGGGCGTGAAGCCGGGCGACTGGGTGAAGGTGGAGCGCGGCGGCGATGTGATTCCCAAGGTCGTTGAAGTGATCGCGGACAAGGAGCATCCGCGCGGCAAGCATCCTTTTCACTTCCCTACCAAATGCCCTGAATGCGGCAGCGAGGTGGTGCGCGCGGAGGGCGAGGTGGACTATCGCTGCGTGAATGCCGATTGCCCGGCGAAGCTGCGCGAGAGCCTGCTGCACTTTGGTGGGCGCGAGGTGATGAACATTGAGGGGTTGGGCGAGGCCGTGGTGCAACAGCTACTGGATCGGGGCATGGTACGCGGCGTTGCGGATTTGTACAAGCTGACCGTGAAGCAGCTGGCAGAATTGGAGCGATTTGCAGAGAAGTCCGCCACAACGCTGGTGGAGCAGATTGAGGGATCAAAGAAGGCGGGGCTTGCGCGCGTATTGATGGGGTTGGGGATTCGTTTTGTGGGCGAACGCACGGCGGAGCTGCTGGCGCAGGAGTTTGGCTCCATCGACGCCCTGATGGAGGCTAGCGCGGCAGAGTTGGAGCGAGTGGAAGAAGTGGGACCGCGCATCTCACAGGCGATCCTGGAGTTCTTTGCGCAGCCGAAGAATCGCGCGCTCGTTGAACACCTGCGCAAGGCCGGCGTGGACATGACGGCAGAGAAGAAACAGAGGACGTCGCAACTGGCGGGGTTGACGTTTGTGCTGACGGGCACACTGCCTACGATGACGCGCGATCAGGCCAAGGCGAAGATTGAGGCTGCGGGCGGCAAGACGGCGGGCTCGGTGAGCAAGAAGACAAGCTACGTGGTGGCGGGCGAAGAGGCAGGCTCGAAGTTGGATAAGGCGCGGGAACTCAAAGTCCCAGTTATCGATGAGGCCGGACTGCTTACGCTACTTCAAGCCGGAGCTACTACGAGTTAGGCGAGTTATATACTTGATTCCCTGAGCTGTTTGCGCCTAGCTCCAAGGAGATATGCCAAGATGGATTTCGTGGTCATCGATGTCGAAACCGCGAACGCAGACTTGTCGAGCATCTGCCAAGTCGGCATCGCTTCGTTCCGCGACGGTGGAATGGCAGATGGATGGGTCTCACTGGTCAACCCGGAGGACTACTTCGATTCCGTCAACGTATCCATACATGGCATCGATGAAGATCAGGTGAAAGAGGCTCCAACGTGGGTAGAGGTTTTCCCATATGTCGTCTCTCGATTGCAGGAAAGAATCGTCGTGTCCCATACGCCTTTTGATCGTCTGGCTCTAGCGCGGGCGTGTGACCGTTCAAATTTGGCGCCGTGTGAGTGCAATTGGCTCGATTCGGCGAGGGTTGTCAGAAGGGCATGGCCGGAATTTTCCAGGTCTGGTTACGGGCTCTCAAATGTAGCGGCTTACTTTGGCATCGATTATCAGGCGCATGATGCACTCGAAGATGCCCGCTGCGCTGGACTGCTGCTGCTCCGCGCTGTTGCCGAGACGGGTCTCAGCCCGGAGCAGTGGCTTACGCGGGTGAAACAGCCAATTGATCCTGTTGGCCACGGACACAGGAGGGACGGCAATCCAGATGGAGAGCTGTTTGGAGAAATTCTGGTCTTTACAGGATCACTGTCAATCCCTCGTCACGAGGCCGCTGATGCGGCCGCAGCGGCAGGATGCCGAGTTGCAGACGGCGTGACGAAGCATACGACAATGCTCGTGGTGGGTGATCAGGACCTAAGCAGACTTAGCGGCCACTTAAAGAGTTCCAAGCACCTTAAAGCTGAAGAACTAATTCGCCGAGGCCAGCCCATTCGCATTCTCGGCGAAAGTGACTTCCGGCGCATCTTGATGCGATCAGGTGCGCCGGAGTAGCCCCAGGAAACTATGCGCTACTGCCGTGGCGCGAAGTAACCCTTACGTGCGCGGGCCTTGTAGCGGCGGTCATTGCAGTAGAGATAAATGCTGCGGAAGGCACCATCGTATTTGAAGTCGGCGGGCTCGTAGGTGAGCGAGTACTGGCTGCGCAGTTCCTCTTCAATGCTTTTGAAGCTGTTGGAGACTTCTTCAACCGAGGGCGGGAAGAAGACCTGACCACCGGTCTCTTCCGCCATGCGCGTGAGCACCTGGTCGCCCTTGCCGCGGCTGGGGGTCCAGTTGGTGCTGATGGCGTAGATGATGGTCTCTGCGCGCTGGCACATCTTGATGGCCTCGTCGGGATAGACATGGCTCTGGTTGTCGTCGCCATCGGAAAGCAGGATCATGGCCTTGCGCACAGGTTCCTGACCGCGCGACTCGGTGAGCAGCTTGTCACGGCAGGCGCTATAGACGGCATCGAAGAGCGCCGTACCACCGCCGGGGCGCAGACGATTGATGCCGGCCTGAAGGGCGTCGAGATTGTCGGTCCAGTTCTGGGTAACATTCGGCGTAACGTCAAAACCCATGATGAAGGCGCGGTCGCTGCGGGACTTGAGGCTGTCCAGCAGAAACTCAGTGGCCGCCTGCTGTTCGAACTGGAAGCGCGAGCGGATGGAGGTGCTGGCGTCAATGACGATGCCGACACGCAGCGGAAGATTAATCTGCTGGCGGAAGGAAGTGACGCGCGCCGGGGCCCGCTGGTCGTCGAGCAAGGCAAAATCGCTCTGCTTGAGGTTGGGGATATAGTGGCCGTGCTTGTCGGTCACGGTGAAGATGAGGTTTACCTCATTGACGCCGACACGGATGACAGGCGCATTGTCTGCCGACTGGTCATCCTGCCCCTGCGCAGGTAGCTGCCCGGCCGGCGGAGGGGCCGACTGTGCTGCAGGCTTTTGATCCGCGGACACTTGCGGGCTGGGGGCTGCCGTTGAAGGAGAAGATGCGGCCTGCTGTGCCTGCAGTGCAGCGGTGGGAAGCGCGCAGGCCAGGGCCAGGCAAAACAACACTTGGTTCATGGTTCCCTCATTTTATCAATCTCGCGCTGCCCACTTACCAGTTACGTGCGGGTCAGGCGCTCCACGGAAGTGGTAGGACTTTCGAGGCTGCCGAGGAACGATTCCAGTTCCGGCGGCAGGGGCGCCTCAAACTGCAATGACTTGCCTGTTGTGGGGTGTTCAAACTCCAGCCGCGCCGCATGGAGGAAGTTGCGGCCCAGCTTTAGCCGCTCCGGCTCAGCTGTGCGCCGCGCGGCTTTGGATGACGCGGCGGTCTGGTCAGTGAGCTGGCCGGGAGCGCCGTAGAGCGTATCTCCCACGACGGGATGACCGATGGATGCCATGTGAACACGAATCTGGTGGGTGCGGCCCGTCTCAATGCGCACACGGACCAAGGTGAACTTGCCGAAGCGCGTTGCGAGGCGGCGCACCACTTCATAGTGAGAGATGGCGGAACGGGCATTTTCGGTAGCCCGCGTGGTCATGCGCGTGCGGCGAATGGGGTCGCGCCCCACGCTGGCATTGATGGTGCCGCGCTGCCGTTCAACGTGCCCGTGTACGAGCGCGATGTAGGTTTTACTCATCCGGCGGGTGGAGAAGAGTTCAGCGAGAGCGGCATGGGCGGCGTCATTCTTGGCCACGATGATGAGGCCGCTGGTGTCCTTGTCCAGCCTGTGCACAATGCCGGGGCGCAGCGCACCGCCGGTGGAGGACAGCGCCTGAAAGCGGTGAAGCAGTGCATTGACCAGCGTGCCGCGGCTGCGCTCGTCATCGGACTGGCCGGCGCCGGCGTGGACCATCATGCCCGCTGGCTTGTTGATGACGGCAATGTCGGCGTCCTCATAAACGACATCGAGTGGGATGTCCTCCGGCATGGCGTGGAGCGGCGCAGGATGCGGCTCGCCGGTGATGACGAGGTGTTCACCGCCGCGTAGCTTGTGCGAGGGCTTGGCGTGTACGCCATTAACGAGGACATCGCCCTGATCGAGAAGAAGCTGCACACGGGAGCGGCTGACACCCTCCAGTTGCGTGGCAAGGAAATGGTCGAGGCGCTGACCTGCAGCTTCAACCGGTACGATGATGGTGCGCGGCTTAGTCATGCAGATCCTCAGAAGCATTGACGGATGCTGCGATTGCCGGGGGAACCTCGCCTTTGCGCTGGCGCAGAACGAAGGCGCCGGCGAGGACCAAGACGATGGCCGCGATCTGCGGACCGTCAAGAAAACCATGCAGGACGACGCCACGACCGCGCGTGTCACGCCAGAACTCAGTGAAGTAAATGGCCACGCCGCTGGCTACGAGCCAGAGGCCCGCGATGTCGCCCGCTTGCCGACGCGCGGGCAGGCACACGAGCAGAAAAATGGAGATGGTGAGAAACGCGAGCGCGGAGTAGGCCTGCACGGGATGGAGGGGAATGCCCAGTGGAGTGCCGCTCCAGCGCGCGGCGAAGGAACTCGTGAAGGTAACGGCCCAGGGCATGGTGGACCACGTGCCATAGCCGGAGCCAGCCAGCAGAGCGCCAAACTGCTCAAGGGCCATAAAGAGCGCAAGCGGCGCGGCGAGCGCATCGGCGGTGCTGCCGAGCGGCATGTGCTGCGCACGCATGTAGACTGCGGCAGCCGTGACGGCAAAGGCTGCCGCCACACCGGCCAGCAGCGGATGATGAATCATGGCGAGGCCGAGCAACCATGCGGGATGACTGCGCAGCACCGTCCAGTTGACGACAATGAGTAGCAGACGCGATCCGACGATGGCTGTGAAGAGCGCGATGATGCAGAGGTTCCACACCTGGGTGGAATTCACTCCGGCAGACTGCGCGGTGCGCTGCACGAGCGCGAGCGCCAGCAAGACGCCCAGCGCGGCCATGGCGCCGTAGGAGGGAATGATGACCGGACCGATGTGGAAGAGGATGGGATGCACTGAAGAAAGGATATCTGCTCAGGCAGCAGGCGAGATAGAACCCGACCCGCGGGGCCGTGGGAAATGCGCCGGTGAACCCGTCCTAAGACGGTGGAGCTCTCCGCGGTTCCTTAGGCATTCCGGACTGGCGGACACGGCACACAGAACCGATTGTCGAGTTGAGCCCCTGTTCATGAATGTTGGTTCAACCAGCGTTGATCGCCCACCTGCTTTGCAGGCCGGTTTCTAATGCGGATGGTATGGGTACTGGCTGGGAATTGCAAGTCTTGTGCGGTGAGGGCGCATTGTGGTACAGGGAGCGGCAGGTTGATTTTGTGTATACACAGACATTCGACGATCTGGCGTTGAATGCGTGGAATGAGCGAGGCTCCAACGTTACTTTGAGCCGGTCTTGCGCTCTTCGTCGAGGACTTCATCGAGCAGGCCGCGCAGGCTCACAGCGCGGGCATGACCCTGCATGGCATTGGCGCCGGCAGATTGCGCAAGCTCATCGGCGAAGTTGAGCGCGGCAAGCACTGCGACGCGGAGCGAATCGACGGTACGGCCCTGCGCAGCCACAGCGCGCATCTTGGCATCCACCTGCTCGGCGAGGCGGTGGATATGTTCAGGATCCTGGCCGGTGAGGTGATAGGTCTGGTCGTAGATTGTGACGGTGGTGTAAGCAGGAGCCTTGCGGCGTTTCTTCTCAGCCATGAACGACCTCACAGTTCGAGCGCATCGAGCTGGGCGAGCAGCCGCTCAACACGCTGGCGTACATGATCGCGCTCTGCACGCAGCGCACGGACTTCCTCTTTGAGCTTGTCAACAAGCGGACCTTGGCCGTTAAGCTGAGCCTCGGCCTTCACGGCGCGCGCTTCTGCCTCCACGCGGGCCTGGCGCTCACGCTTGACCAGCTCCACGGCGCGGCGAATGCGCTCCTCGAGCGCGGAGAAATCGTCGGCGCTGAGGGCAAGCGCCTCAGGCTCCGCGGGCTTTTCAACCTGCAACGGCGTCTCTTCCACTTCGGACTCCCAGAACGTTTGCGACATGAAAAACCACCTCCGTGCGCAGGCCTTCCCGTGCAAGTATAGCGCCGGAATGCATCCACGCAGAGCCTAACTGCGCAGGCGTGCGCCAGCCTTGCCAACAGCCTCGACGACCTTCGCGTGGAAGCTCTGCAGCTCTTCTTCGCGCAGCGTGCGGTCAGCGGCCTGGAATGTGACACCGAGCAGCAGCGAATACTCATGCGCTCCCAAACGCTTGTCGCGAAAGACTTCGCGTACGCGCCACTCAACCAATTCGGGAATCTGAAGAGCAGCGATTGCGTGGTCGATGGTTTCCCAGGCGATGGTGTCAGGGAGCACAAGAGAGAAGTCGCGGCGCACGGGCTGGAAGCGCGAGATGTCGCGCGCGGCGGGCTTGCGCAGCGGCAGCTTGTAGAGACGGTCGAGATAGAGTTCGCCGACGAGGACGGGCTCCTTGAGCTTGCGGGCCGCGGCCTCAGTGGGATGCAACTGGCCGAACCAGCCGACAGTGGAGCCTTCTATAACAACGCGCGCCGAGCGATAGGGATGCAGCCACGCGGGCGTGAGGCCGGCTTCGGGCGGGAAGCGGTCAAAGTAAACGGCGCGCGACTGGAAGCGCGCGAGCAACTGCTCGACGACGCCCTTGACGTCGTGGAACTCAATCGGACGCACGGGATGAAGCGGGCTTTGCTCCGGCAGCGCGCCGACGGCGCCGAAGGCCAGTGCGGGGCGCTCGTCGACTTTCTCAGTAGTGCCGCTGAAGACAGTGCCCAGCTCGAAGAGGCGCACGTCGCTGACATCGCGATGCAGGTTGCCCGCTACCATGGCGAGCATGCCGGGCACGAGCGACGGGCGCAGCATGCCTGCTTCTTCACTGAGCGGGTTGCCGAGCGGAACAGACTGGGCGGGCTGAGGCGCGGTGAGCGCGGCGTCAGCCGCAGAGCAGAAGGTGCTGGCGATGGCTTCGTGAAATCCGGCGGCGAGCAGCGTGCGGCGCACGGCTGCTTCGCTCTCTGCCCAGGGCAGAGCCCGCACGCCTTCACCGAAGGACGGCAGCGTGTTGGCGAAACGGTTGTAGCCGTAGACGCGCGCGACTTCTTCAATGAGATCGATTTCGCGTTCGATGTCGAGACGCCAACTGGGGAGAGTTACCTGCCAGGCGGCGTGCTCGGAGCGCGAAGATGCGAGCGTGCAGCCGAGCGCCGTGAGTACGTTTTCGACGGTGGCGGCGGTGATGCCTTCCTTGTCCACGGTGGTGCCGAGGATGCGGTGGACCTCGCTGAGCGCGAGAGCCACAGGCGCGCGCTGCACGGTGCGGGCTTCGAGAGCGGGCACGCGCACGTCGACGAGATCGCCTTCGATTGTGCCGCCGTTGGCCAGCAGGATGCGGCTGACGATGGCGGAGGCGACGGGAGCGGCGGCAAAGTCTGCGCCGCGCTCGAAGCGATGGCTGGCGTCGGTGTGGAGGCCGTGGCGGCGCGCGGTGCGGCGCACGGCCATGGGCTCAAACCACGCGGCTTCGACGAGGACGTTCTTCGTGGCGGGCGTGATCATCGTGTCCCAGCCGCCCATGACGCCTGCGAGTGCGAGAGGCCTGGCGTGGTCGGCGACGACGAGGTCTTCGGGGTCGAGTGTGCGCTCAATGCCGTCGAGGGTCTTGAGCTTTTCGCCTTTGCGGGCGCGGCGGACGATGATGCCGCCCTCGATTTTGTCGAGGTCAAAGGCGTGCGTGGGCTGGCCCATGGCGAGCCACGCGAAGTTGGTGGCGTCAACGGCGTTGGAGATTTTCTTCTGCTCGAGGAGCTTGAAGTAGGTATCCACTTCAGCGCCGGGGAACCAGTCGCGCGAGTCGCCGATGGTGACGTCGCGGAGCACGCGCGCGGTGAAGCGGCCGCAGGCGTCTTCCGCCTCGATACGCACCGAATACGGGCTGGCGGCTGGCTGCGCGGCGGGCAGATCGACGGCGAGCGGCTTGAGTTCGAGGCCGTAGATGGCGGCCGCCTCGCGCGCGATGCCGTAGTGGTTCATGGCGTCGACGCGGTTGGTGGTGATGTCCATCTCGTAGAGCGAGCCGTTGCCTTCGCCGAGCGAATAAATGCCTTCGACGGCGATGCCGCGCAGCGTGAGGTCTTCGGCGAGCTGCGCGTCGTCGACGGGAAGAGGAGGCAGATAGGCCCTAAGCCATTTCGTAAGGATCTTCATGCGAATTGCCCCAGGAAGCGCATATCTCCGGCGTAGAACTGGCCGATTTCGCTGATGCCGTACTTCATCATGGCGATGCGCTCGACGCCCATGCCGAAGGCGAAGCCGGAGATCTTTTTCGGATCGTAGGCGGGTTGCTTTTCCGCGGCGAAGGCGAAGACGGCGGGGTCGACCATGCCGCAGCCGAGCAGCTCAATCCAGCCGGATTGCTTGCACTTGCGGCAGCCCTTCCCTCCACAAAAAATGCAGCTGATCTGCACGTCGGCCGAGGGCTCGGTGAAGGGGAAGAACGACGGGAAGAAGCGTGTTTTGACGGACGAGCCGAAGAGGGCCTTCATGGCGTGGTCGAGCGTGCCCTTCAGGTCGCTGAAGGTGATGTTGGTGTCGACGCAGAGGCCTTCGACTTGATGGAAGATGGGCGAGTGGGTGGCGTCCTGGGCGTCGTTGCGGTGGACTTTGCCGGGAATGACGATGCGGACCGGGGGTGGCTGCTGCTCCATGGTGCGCATCTGAACGGGCGAGGTGTGGGTGCGCAGGAGGAGGCGGTCACGCTGGGCGCGGCGCTCCTGGCCGGCGACGACGAGGGTGTCCTGGGTGTCGCGGGCGGGGTGGCCGGGCGGGAAGTTCATGCACTCGAAGTTGTAGAAGTCGGTTTCGACCTCGGGGCCGACGCCGACGGAGTAGCCGAGCGCGGCGAAGACGGAGACGATTTCATTGAGCGTGCGGGTGATGGGGTGCTCGGCGCCGGTGAGGCGGCGGGTGCCGGGCAGAGTGATGTCGATGGCTTCGGCGGCGAGGGCGGCGTCGCTGGGACCCGCGCCCAGAGCGGCGTCGAGGAGGGTTTCGACCAGCTCCTTGAGAACCTTGAAGCGCTCGCCGACGGGCTTTTTTGCGGCGGGCGGGGCGGCTTTGAGCCAGCGGTCAGAGACATCCTTGAGCAGACCCTGCTTGCGGCCGAGCCACTGCAAACGAAAAGCCTCAACTGCTTCAGGAGATGAGAGCGCGGAAGCGCCGTCGCGGGCCTGGCGCTCCAATGCGGCAAAGGCCTGGTCGAGGGCGGCCTCGTCAAATGCCGTCAGATTGGGAATGGCTTCGTTCGTCATGCGTTATCAGCAGGATAAACCATTGCATGGAGCGGCGAAGGCGCATGAATGGCTGGCGGCGTGCGTGCTGGGGCGCAGGCGGGAGGTGAAATTATCGGCAAGCCTTCTGTGGAAAACTGCAAATATTAAAGCGGGTAGGGGCCCGGGGTACTTTAACTGCCAGTTCTCAGCTTCTAGCGCCTAGTTTGGAATGCGTGTGTGGGCGGGGCAACCGGGTATCCGGCCAGTTGTGATGCAGGCTCCGGCAAATGTGATGGGGATCACTGAATGAATTGCGACGGGGGTGCAGACTTCCGGCCATAAGGTGGTGGGCCATGGTCTTCCTCATCTGGCTCGTGGTGTTTGCTGTTGTAGTTTCCTTCCTGCTGCTTCTGCCGGCATTGTGGCGGCGTGCGATTCGCGAGCGGTATTCGGGCGGCCGACCGGTGACATGCCCGGAGAACCAGAAACCAGCCGTTGTCGGCATTGATCTGCGGCATGCAGAGGCGACGGTCTTGGAGGCGAGTACCAGTTTGCGCTTGTGTGACTGTACGCGCTGGCCGGAACGTGCGGAGTGTAACCAGGACTGCCTGGCCGAGGCGGTGCAAGCCGTGCCGTACAAGGAAGTCGAAGTGAAGGCGGGAAGGAAGCAGATTTACCATCTGCCCGTGCTTCTGGCGGCGTTTGTGGCCTGGTACGTGGGAGCCATCTGGCATTCGCACTACATGTTCCGCGCGGAGTGGATGCAGGCCGTGGGGCTGACGCAAGCGCAGGTGAAGCAGATTGTGTGGTGGCTCTCGCCGCACCTGCTGACCGCGGCGGTGTGTCTGCTGTTCGCCTACGGGGTGGCGTGGCTGCTTGCGGTGAGACACCGCAAAGGCGTGCTGCAGGGAGTGCTGATGGCTGCGCTGCTGGGCGGGGCCCTGATTGCAGCAAGCTGGTTTGGCATCGCACGGCTGCCGCATACGTTGTTCGGGATAGAAGCGGGTTACATCGCTCTGGCGGCTGTGACGGTGGGAGCCATTGTGGGCGGGCTGTATGACAAGCTGGTGCTGCGGCCGGAGTGAGTGAGCTCGTCGTGTCTGCTGCTTCGGTTATGCTTGGCGCAAGGTAACTTGGGGCGGCTGCATGGATTTGATTTGCGACCTTTCGCTAGCGGAGCACTACAAGAGTGCCTCACAGCGCGCACGGGTGCTTTCTGAGGGCTGGTTTGCGCGCAACGCTTATTGCCTTGCTTGCGACGCGGATGAAGTACGCGCGACAGCGGCGAATACGAGAGCAACGGACTTTGTTTGTCCGAAGTGCAGCCACCGGTATGAACTGAAGACGTTCGAGCGGCGTCCGCGTGGCTCGCTGGTGGATGGCGCATTTGATGCGATGATGCAGCGCGTGCTCTCGCGGAAGGCTCCGACGCTTTGCCTGCTTGAGCGAACAAAGGACTGGGAGATTCGGTCGTTTGCAGCAATACACTCCAGCTTCCTTGTGCCTGAAGTCGTTGAGAAGCGACCGCCGCTTGGGCCAAACGCTCGTCGTGCGGGTTGGGTTGGGTGCAATATTCGACTTGACCGCATAGCAAGCGACGGCGAAGTTGCTGTAGTTGAAAAAGGCGTAGTGCAGCCTGTCGCGGATGTGCGCAGGCGTTTTCAACGATTTCTGCCTTTGGCGAAGAAAGATGTTAAGCAGCGCGGATGGACGCTACTGACGCTTCAGATGGTGCGCGAGTTGGGCAAGGCGACATTTAGCTTGGGCGATATTTATGCGCTGGAGAGCGAATTTGCAATAGCGTATCCGGGGAATCGACATGTGAGGGACAAGATTCGCCAGCAGTTGCAGATCCTTCTGGACCTTGGTGTGCTTCATTTTTCAGGCCGGGGCCACTATAGGCTTTCGGATTGATTTGCATTTGATTCTTGAGGCCAAGGCACCAGGACCTGACACTCGACCCAGACACCCACTGCCTCACGATGCACAGAGGCATTTTGGGGAATGTGGATAATCACGTCTTTTGCTATCCAGTCACCAATTTCATCGGCCATCTTCCTGAATTCTTCATCCGTGTACTGGCTCATTGTCAGGCTTGCTCCCTTTCCGCGCTTGCCGTTGCGCACGGCAACGCGATCGGATCGTACCATCGCGCGGGGTATGCGTGGTGTCAGGCAAATGCAAAAGCCCCGGATTGCTCCGGGGCTTTTTGCTGCCTGCTACTGGATTGTTGCTGTTACGCGGCCTTGGCGGCGAGGGCGGCTTTGGCCTTGTTGGCGAGGTCGGTGAAGCCGGCGGCGTCCTTGACGGCGATGTCGGCGAGGATTTTGCGGTCGAGCTCGATGCCGGCCTTTTTGAGTCCGTTGATGAACTGGGAGTAGCTGGTGCCGTTGAGCTTGGCGGCAGCGGAGATGCGGACAATCCAGAGGGAGCGGAACTGGCGCTTCTTCTGGCGGCGGCCGGTATAGGCGAACTTGAGGCCGCGTTCGACGGCTTCCTGCGCTGCCTGGTAGAGCTTGGATTTTGTGAGGAAGTAGCCGCTGGCTCTGTCGAGAATCTTTTTGCGGCGGTCATTCCGCTTGGTACTGCGTTTTACGCGAGGCATGGGGTTTCTCCATTTTGCGTTTGTTGGTCAGGCGGCTGGAGGCAGGAGGCGCGGCCCGGTGGGGCGGCGCTGTGGGCCTCTTCACTCGCTCATACAAGCCTGGATGTCTCGGCGGGCGGACGGAAACGGGTGTCCGGTGTGCCGGGGGCCCGCGCAACGCGTTCGCTGGGGCCCGGAAGCGCCGCTCGCCCTAACGGGCGGCGGCACAGCCATCAGGCGTAGGGAATCATGCGCGCTACCTTTGCGTAATCTCCGTCAGAGACAAGCACGATTTTGCCGAGCTTGCGCTTGACCTTGGGAGATTTGGACGAAAGGATGTGCCGCGTCTTCGTCTGGCCCCGCTTGATTTTGCCGGTGCCAGTTTTCTTGAAGCGCTTGGCCGCGCCCGAATGGGTCTTCAACTTGGGCATTGTTTTTCTCGTTTTGGAGGAGGGTGTTGCCTCATCCGGATTGCCTTGTTAGACAGGGACTTCCCTGCGTTCAAGGCGCTTTGGTCAGTATATCGCAAGATGGGCGCGGCGGCTATGGGGCGTGCTGCGGCGCGGAGTTGAGAGCTTTCTGGAGGAATTGGACGATGCGCAGGCGGGCGTCGTAGCCGTGCCAGGGCTCGGGCGAGGGACGGCCGAAGATGCCCATGGCTAGCGGGCCGTGGTCCTCGCGCGGGTAGGTGACGAGCTGGACAGGGACGCCCTGCTGACGGAGGGCACGGTACATCTCCTGCGACTGGCCGAGGGGGTCGGTGGTGTCGCTTTCGCCCTGGAGGAGCAGGAAGGGCGTTTTGGCATGGGCGGCGCCGGAGAGCGGGCTTTGACGCCAGGCATCCTGCATGCGCAGCCAGGGCTGGCCGAAGTACCAGCGGTCGTACCATGAGCCGCTCTCAGTGCCGTACTCGCTGAACTGGTCGATAACAGGGGCTGCGCTGATGATGGCCTTGAAGCGGTCGGTTTTGCCTTCGACGAAGGCGGCCATCTCTCCGCCGTAGCTATAGCCCATGAGGGCCATGCGGTCGGGGTCGAGGGGGAAGTGGGCGAGGGCGTAGTCTACGCCGGCCATGATGTCACGGTAGTCGCCACCGCCGAGGTCGTTCTTGTTGGCCGCGGCGAAGGAGACGCCGTAGTTGGAGGAGCCGCGGGGGTTGGGACGGAGGACGGCCCAGCCGTGGCCGACGAGGAAGGCGACGAAGGGGTCATTGCGGTCTTCAAAAGCGCCGAATGGACCGCCGTGGACATCGACAACGAGGGGGACTTTGGCGGAGGCGGCCTGGGGAGGCAGGTAGAGCAGACCTTCGATGGTGAGGTGGTCGCTTTGCCAGCGGACGAGCTGCGGGGCGAGGTGGCGGATGTTGGCGGGGGTGAGCGCGGGCGTGGGCAAGGCGGTGCAGGGCTGGCCGAGATGCTGAGCATAGCAGAGCTTCACGGGCCGGCCGCCGCTCTCGTCGAGCCAGAGCCAGCCGGAGCGGTTGCGGTTGGTGGTGAGGGCGGTGACGGCTGTGGCATTGAAGTGGATGGGCGCGGGCGCGGCGTGGCCCTCAAACACGATGCGGACGGCGGTGACGCGCGTGCCGATGGCAGCAGGGGCGATGAGGGTGCCGTCAGGGGTGAAAGTCACTGCGGCGCTGAGCTGGCCGTTGAAGTGGGGAGCGAGGCGCACGGGTGAGCCGGAGCCGCTGGCAGAGAGGGCAAAGAGCTCGTCGTAGCCGGGTGGTGCGTCGTCGGGCGTTTGCGCGGCAAAGATGATGCGGCTGCCGTCGGGGGTGAAGACACCGCCGCGGACGGTGGCGGGGATGGCATCGAGTTTGGCGGGATCGCCAGGGGCGGCGGCGTCCACGAGCCAGGCGGCGCCGGCGGGGCCGAGGTCAGAGGCGTTGTTGGGCGCCTCAGTGAAGACGAGGAGATGGTCGGAGGCAGGCGACCAGACGGCGTGTTGGACGTTGGGCGTGACGGTGACGGGCTGGAGCGAGCCGCTGAGAGATCCGTCGGGCTTGAGGGCGGCGAGGTACAGGCGCGTGAGGTGCTGCTCGTGATCGACCCAAGTGGCGTCGGCCTTGGCGTCTTTCTGCTTCTTTTCGCCAAGAGTTTGGGGGTCACGGGCCCAGAGGGCGAGCCATTTGCCGCTAGAGGAGACGGTGAAGCCGGAGACGTCGATGGGCAGAGACTCGACGGGCTGGGGCTTTTCGGTTTTGCTGTCGGCGGAGGGCGGTGGGATGGCGTTCTTGTCTCTGGATTCGTCAATGGGCGGGAGGATTTTGAGGTCGTAGGGAGCGGCCTCGCCGCCGCGGAGATCGAGGCGGAAGAGCTGGGTGTGCTGGCTGCGCTTAGCGAGAAAGAAGATTGCGGAGCCATCGGGCGACCACTGGGCGCTGTGTTCACCGCGCTTGTCATCTGGCGGGGAAAAGGTGAGCTGGCGGGCCGATTCAGAACCGGAGACGGGCACGAGCCAGAGGTGAGACTTGCCACCGTCGGCGGTGGGGTCAGTAACCGTGAAGAGGGCCTGTTGCCCACTGGGCGAAAGGAGCGGCGCGGAGATGACCTTAATGTGGCGAAGGTCGTCAGTGGTGGGGAAATGCGGCTGCGGCGCGGGGGCGGTTTGCGCGGCGGCGACGAACAGGGGCAGGAGGGCCAAGGCGGCGCAGGCGATGCGCGGCAGGAGTCGAGACGAAATCTGCATGGGGCCAGCATACACGGCGGAATGGGAGCACATGAGAAAGGCCGCCCATTGAGGGGCGGCCTGCACTTGATGCGGGACTGCTGCGCTTACTGGGCCTGAGGCACAGGAGCTGCCTGAGGAGGCGCGGCAGGCTTGGGCTTGGGCGCGTCCTTCTTGGATGGGGCGATGATAGCGTGGAGGATGGTGCCCTCCATTCGCGGCATGAACTCGACGGTGCCGGCATCGCCGATGTCCTGGATGAGGCGGTTGATGATGTTGTAGCCGAGCTCGCGGTGTGCCATCTGGCGACCACGGAAGCGGAGACTGGCCTTGACCTTGTCGCCATCATTCAGAAAGCGGACGGCCTGATTCTTTTTGGTCTGGTAGTCATGCTCGTCAACGGTGACGGAGAACTTGACTTCCTTGACGGTGATGACCTTTTGCTTCTTGCGGGCGGCACGCTCACTTTTGTCCTTCTCATAGAGAAAGCGGCCGTAATCCTGGATGCGGCAGACGGGGGGGATGGCGTTGGGAGATACTTCGACAAGGTCAAGACCGCGCTCACGGGCGATCTTCAGAGCTTCAAAGGGAGGCAGAATGCCGAGCTGTTCGCCATTCTCGTCGATGACGCGAACTTCGCGGGCGCGAATGCGGTCGTTGATGCGAATAAAGGACTTTGCCGAGCGTTTATCGAATGCGATGGGACTCCTCCAAGTGCCGGAGCTACCCGCCTTGTCGCTTGTTGCCAGAACGGATGCGGGCGCACGGTCGCACCCTGAGTATAGCATTTTACGCGTTTTACGAGAGAGGCCGCGCAGAGAAGGTTCAGAGGGCGGCGGGAGTGGGTGAGACGGGAATGGCCGCGTCTGAGGTGGCGAGGAGGGTCCCCTCCGGCGCAAGGCCTGTGACATGGACGGTGACGAGCCGATTGGCGTCGAGGCGGCCTGTGAGCTCGATGGGGAGGAAGTTGTCAGAGAGGGCTGCTGTGCGGCCCTGGGCGTCGAGGGCGTGTGGGGTGTGGAGGGTGATGGCGCTGAGCGCACGGCCAATGAACTGCTCGCGATGGGCGCGGGACTTTTCTGTGGCGAGTGTGCGGAGAGCGGTCATGCGCTCATCCACAATGGCAGGCGGGACGGGCTGCTCGGCGTGGAGAACCCAGGCGCGGGTGCCTGGGCGGGGCGAGAACGGGAAGAGATGGAGATAGCCGAAGGGCAGCGCACGGATGATTTCCAGCGTCTCCTCAAACTCGCGGTCGGTTTCACCGGGGAAGCCGGCCATGACGTCGGCACCGAGGGTGAGATCGGGGCCGGCGGCGCGGAGGAGCGAGTGAATCCTGGCCTCGTAATGCCAGGGGCGGTAGCGACGGTGCATGCGGCGGAGGACGGCGTCTGACCCGGATTGGAGCGGGAGATGGGCGTGGCGGGCAAGGCGGTCGCCACCAAAGTCTGCCATGAGGGCGATGAGCTCGGGGTCCCAGTCCATGGGCTCGATGGAACTGAGGCGCAGGCGGGGAAGGTTGGTCTGCTCGAGGATCTGGCGCACGAGCCATGGGAGCGTGGGTTGCGGCTCGCCGCTTGCTGGCGTGAGGTCGCGGCCCCAGCGGCCGAGGTTGATGCCGGAGAGGACAAGTTCGTTGCCGCCTGCGGCCACGAAGCCGCGCACCCGGCGCAGGACTGATTCGGGAGGGAGGCTGCGCGAGGAGCCGCGCGTTTGCGGGATAACGCAGAAGGAGCAGCGATTACCACAGCCCTCCTGAATTTTGAGATTTGGGCGGGTTTGCGCGCCGGGGGTAAGTTGGGCTTCCTCAAGGAAAGAGTGGGCGAAGCGGTCGTCAGCCAGGATGAGGGGCTGATGAGCGGTGCTGGCGGTGGCCAGCAACGACTGAAGGGTAACGTCGAGCGTGTGTGCCGGTTGCGCAGTACCGGAGGCCAGCTGTAGCGCGACGGCGGGCGCGAGGGCCTTGTGGCTGTTACCGACGACGGCGGAAACGCCGGGGAGCGCGGCTAGTTCCTCGGGAGCGCGCTGGGCGTAGCAGCCGGTGACGAGGAGGCGGGCGGAGGGGTTGAGGCGGTGGGCGCGGCGAATAAAGGCTCGGGCGGCGCGGTCGGCCTCGGCGGTGACGCTGCAGGTGTTGACGATGACCACATCAGCAGCGGCGGGGCCTTCTTCGGCAAGGCCGGCGGCACGGAGCGCGTCGTTGACGGCTTCGCCATCGGCGCGGGCGGCGCGGCAACCGAAATGTTCGACGTGGAAGAACAAGGGCATGCTCCGTTGAGGCTGTTTCAAGGGTAAAGCGGGGCGAAGGGAGAAACAAGAATGAGCGGGACGGCATGCGCAGGAACACAGACCGGGCTAGACTGTGTATGCGCTACGAACCACGATAGATGCTGCGAGAACGTGCGGGAAGGAGCAAGGATGGGATCGGAGAGCCTGCCATCTGCGCAAGCCAGATTTGACTGGAGCGGCGTGACACTGTTCCTGATTTCAGTGTGCGTGGTGGTGCTGTGCCTGCTGCTGGTGCGGCCATTTTTGCCGGGGATTACGTGGGCGACAGTGCTGGCGATTGTGACGCAGCGGCCCTACCGGTGGATTCTGGGGCGGCTGAAGAACCCTTCCTTCGCAGCCGCGGTGACAACAGTGCTGGTGGCTCTGGCGATTGTGGTGCCGTCCATCCTGATCTTGCTGAGCGCGGGCGGACATGTTCTGCAGGTGGTGCGTGAGTTCCAAACCACGGCGACGGAGGATGGTCTGAGGAGTTTTATTGCATCGCATCCGCGCGTTGCCGGCCTGCTGCAGAACCTGATGGACAACATGAATGTGAGCCAGGCCTTTGAAAAGGGGGCAAGCGCGGCGGCGATGCAGGTGGCAGGTTTTCTGGGAAAATCGATCAAGGTATTCACACAGGCGATTGTGACGCTGTTCATCTTGTTCTTCCTCTACAGGGACACGGCGCAGGCGGTGGGGTTTGTGCGCGCCTTTCTACCGCTGGAGGGTGACGAGACCGACTATCTGCTGCGGAGGATTCGTGCGGCCATTCACGCGCTGGTGCTGGGACGATTTGCAGTTTCGGCCATCCAGGGCCTGCTCGCCGGGATTGCCTATTGGGCGCTGGGCGTGGGCCCGGCAACACTGCTAGGCGTGGCCACAATGCTGTTTGCGCTGATACCTGCGGTGGGCGCGTTCGTCATCTGGATGCCTGTAGTGATTTATCTGCTGCTGATTCACCACTGGATACAGGCCATCATTCTGCTGGCGGCGGGATCGCTGGTGATCAGCACACTGGACAATGTGCTGTATCCAATTTTGGTGGGGACGCAACTGCGACTGCATACAGCGCCGATATTTCTGGCCATGCTGGGGGGCGTGTTCTTTTTTGGAGTGAGCGGGCTAATCCTAGGGCCGGTGATCTTCAGCGCAGGGGAGTCCCTGATTCTTATCTGGCGGAAGAGGATGCGGGGCGAGGCATTGCCGGCAATCAGCTAATCCCAAGGCCAGGCATGAGGCAGCTTGGGCTTCGGTATACTGGGAGTGGTCATACCAGTAGGGCCGCTTACCTGTACACGCATGGATACCTCTCCACCTGAGCGCTTTGCCGGTCGCGCAACCGATACCTCACGGGGCAGGGCGGGACAGATTCTCAGCTACACGTACTTCACGCTGATCTGCTATCTCTCTATCGGTCTGCCGCTGGCGATTCTGCCGGCGTATGTGCACCTGCGCATGGGATACAGCGCAGCGTTGGCAGGATCGGTCATCAGCATCCAGTACATTGCGACTTTTTTGAGCAGGCCGTGGGCAGGGCGCATCAGCGACAATGCGGGAGCAAAAGTGTCAGTGCAGTGGGGGATGAGCGCGTGCCTGGCAAGCGGCGCGCTGCTCTTGTTTGCGGCTCTGCTGCATCGCAGTCCAATATGGCTGAGCCTGGCGGCGCTGATGGCAAGCCGCCTGGCGCTAGGCGTGGGCGAGAGCCTGGGCTCGACAGGCGCGACGCTGTGGGGCATTACGGCGGCAGGACCGGAGCACACGGCAAAAGTAATCTCCTATAACGGCATAGGCACCTATGGAGGGCTGGCGCTGGGCGCGCCACTGGGCGTGGTGATGGAGCAGCATTGGGGATTGGCCTCAATTGGCGTACTGACGCTGGTGCTGTGCGGGATCAGCCTGATGGTGGCCACGGCCAAGAAACCAATTGCGGTGATGCCGGGCGAGCACTTGCCTTTTCGCGACGTGCTGGGACGCGTGACGCCGCACGGCATGGGGTTGGCGCTGGGAGGCGTGGGCTACAGCGTGCTGGCCACGTTTGTGACGCTCTTCTACGCGAGCCGCCACTGGGATGGCGCGGCGCTGTGCCTGACGTCGTTTGGCGTGGCATTCATCACCGCGCGCCTGCTGTTCATCCAGGCCATCAACCGCTTTGGAGGGTTTCCAGTGAGCATGACGTGCCTGGCAGTGGAGAGCATGGGCGTAGCGATGATGTGGCTGGCGCACTCGCCGCGGACTGCGTTCGCAGGCGCGGGGCTGACTGGGTTTGGCTTTTCGCTGGTCTTCCCTGCCCTGGGCGTGGAGGCGGTGAAGCGCGTGCCGGAATTCAATCGGGGCACGGCGCTGGGCGTCTACACGGGCTTCTCGGATGTGTCGTTCTTCCTGGTGGGCCCGACGGCAGGCGCGGTGATTGGGGAGTTTGGCTACGCGAGCGCGTTTCTGTTCGCGCTGCTGTGCGTGCTGGCTTCGCTGGGGATTGTGGTTGTGCTGGCGGCGAGGCATGAGCCTGAGGTGATCTGAGCGGAGGGATATTTGGCAGCCGGTCAGCCGGAATTTGCATAGCGGGGAAAGCAGAACGGCCACCCTTGCGGGTGGCCGTTGATGTGTTGCGTGGAGCGGAGCGGTTTAGCGCTCGCTCTTCCAGTTGATGAGATCGCCAAGGGTGGTGGTGGAGCTGGAGACAGGCTGCTTGTGCGCGCTTTCCTTGTAGTGCTCGACCTGAGCGCGGCTGGCCTCATGGCCAATCGAGCGCAGGCTGAGGCCCACCTTCTTCTCTTCCACGTTAATCTTGATGATCTTGAATTCGTGCTCCTGGCCCTGCTCGAGCTTGATGGGCGCGCCATCATCACCCACAGCCTCAGAAACGTGGCAGAGACCCTCGACGCCTTCGGCGATTTCAACGAAAGCGCCGAACTGCGCGGTGCGAAGCACCTTGCCGTGAACCACATCACCGACGCGATGCGCGGCGAAGAAGCTCTCCCAGACGTCAGGCTGGAGCTGCTTGATGCCAAGGGAGAGGCGGCGGTTCTGGGGCTCGACGCCAAGGACAACAGCCTTGACCTTCTCGCCCTTCTTCACCACTTCAGAAGGATGCTTGACGCGCTTGGTCCAGCTGAGGTTGGAGACGTGCACCAGACCGTCAATGCCGTCTTCAATCTCAATGAATGCACCGAAGTCCGTGAGGTTGCGCACGCGGCCCTCAACGACCGTGCCTGCCGGGTAGCGCTCTGTGAGGTTCTCCCACGGGTTCTCCATCAGCTGCTTCATGCCGAGGGAGATGCGGCGGTCAGAGGGATTGACGCTGAGTACGACCGTATCCACTTCGTCGCCGGGCTTGACCAACTTGGAGGGGTGCTTGAGGCGCTTGGACCAGGTCATCTCCGAGAGGTGCACAAGGCCCTCAATACCCTGCTCCAGCTCGACGAACGCGCCGTAATCCGTAACAGAAAGCACGCGGCCATGGACATGCGCGCCGACGGGATAGCGCTCAGAGGCGTCGAGCCACGGGTCAGGCGTGAGCTGCTTGAAGCCCAGCGAAACGCGCTGCTTGTCCTTGTCAAACTTGAGCACCTTGACCTGGATCTCGTCGCCGACGTTGACCAGGTCGCGCGGGTGGGTGAGGCGGCCCCAGCTCATGTCTGTGATGTGGAGCAGGCCATCAATGCCGCCGAGGTCAACGAAGGCGCCGTAGTCGGTGAGGTTCTTGACCACGCCGGTCAGCACCGCGCCCTCGCCGAGGTGCTCGAGGGTCTGCGAACGCTTGGAGTTCAGCTCTTCCTCGAGGATCTCCTTGCGACTGACGACGACGTTGCCACGTTTCTTGTTGAGCTTGATTACGCGAACCTCAATTTGCTGACCGAGATAGCCATCGAGGTTGCGCACGGGGCGAATCTCAAGCTGAGAGCCGGGCAGGAACGCCTTCATGCCGATATCCACGGTGAGGCCGCCCTTGACGCGGCTGACCACGGTGCCGGTGACTGTAGTCTTTTCGGCCGCAGCCTTCTCTATCACATCCCACACGCGCAGACGCTGCGCTTTCTCATAGCTGACGAGGTAGCCGCCTTCGGGCTCCTCGCGCTCAATGACCACGTCAATGGGCTCGCCGGGCTGGAACTTGACGGCACCGGTGTGGTCTACGACCTGCTCGAGCGGCACAAGGCCCTCGGATTTGAGGCCCACATCGACGACGAGGTACTTCTCAGTCTGCTTAATCACCGTGCCGGAGACAATCTTGTCGCCGTAGGCTTCGACGGCGGCCGCCTCGGCAGCCTGCTCGCGCTCGAAGGCCTCAAGAGCGGCGGAAAAATCCTCAGCTGAGTCAAAACCCTGCTCGTGCAGTGCCTCGGCTTCCTGGGCGGACTCGGCGGGCGCGGCGGCCACTGGCGGCTCAACTGCGGGTTGGGTGGGGGCATCGGCGTCCAGCGCGGGCGAAGCGACAGCAGCGGTTTCGGGGTTGGACGTGGATTCGGACGACGGCTGGTTTTGCTCCGTCGCAGGTTCGAGGGTGGGCGTTTCGAGTTCGGTGTTCAGGGTTATGCTCTCGGGTTCAGGATTGAGGACGTTTGCCATGGCAACAGCTCCGAGATTCCTTGCGCCGGCGACGGACAGCAGGATCGCCGGGGGCATCTGCGAAGCGTGCGCCGATGCCCGAGGCCGGATCGCCGCACCGGAACCGAGTAACTTTGCGATTCCTTGAGAGACAATCGTACCCGCCAGCGAGGCTGGCGCTGGAAGCGACTCGTCTCCATTGGAATCACCAAGCGCGCATCGGCTGGTGGGAGGGCGGCCGCAGCCCGCTGCTGGAATCCGCGCAGAGAGCTACAGTGGACAGTGTAGCAACGTACACTTTCCAGCGTCAACGCAACGGCTTGCCTGTACTGCAATACGGACAATGCAGTCATGACGCGTTCATAGCGCGGTCATGGGGACGGCGAAAAGCCGCCGAAACGAAGCACTATACTGGGTGCAAACGGCACGGCTTGCATGGATCATCTTTGGACACCCTGGCGCTACACATATGTGACGACGACCGATGAGGCTACGCGGCCGGGCATTCCTGCGCAACTGGCGGAGTGGCCGGGCGACACGGGATGCGTTTTCTGCAACCTGGTTGCGTGTGTGGACTACGCCATTGCACATGGCATGAGCGCGGAAACCGCCGAACAGGCAGCCGGACTGGTGAAGCGCGGGCAACAATGCTTCATCTGCCTGAATGCATTTCCTTACACGTCAGGGCATGTGATGGTGTTGCCCTATGCGCATCTGGACCGGCTGGCAGCGCTGCCGCGGGAGACGGCGCACGAGTTGATGGACCTGGCACAGACGACGGAACGCGCGCTGGAGAAGCTCTACAAGCCGCACGGCATTAACCTTGGCATGAACCTTGGGCGTGCCGCCGGCGCGGGCGTGGCGGGACACCTGCACCTGCATGCGCTGCCGCGCTGGAACGGCGACACGAACTTTATGACGACGATCGGCGAAACCCGCGTGCTGCCGGAAGATTTGCCGACGACCTGGCGGCGGCTGCGGGAGACGTTTGCGGGACTGGGCTAGCAGGTCAGCAAGTTAGCGAGTTAGCTGCGCTGCGCGCTGGTTGACGGGGTTCGCGGAGTTAGTTCGGTGCATCTTGCGCTTCTTCGGCTTCGGCGGCGAGGGTAAGCGTGGAGGACGCCGACCAATCATCTGACATAAGTTGGCGCGGTTCAGCGGGTAACGATTCAATCGCCTCCAGTTCTTCACTCTCGTGCACAAGGCTGCCGAGTTTGCGTGCATGGAAGAAGGCTCCTCCGCGACCTTCAACCGCACCGACAAACTTGTTGTAGTGGCCAACAGCGTTGCCGAGGGCCGTTCCGAGCTTGTCAAAGTAGTCGTGTGCATTGACGAGCTTGCTGTATAGATCCCTGCCAGCCTCCTGAATCGCCTTGGCGTTCTGCGTGATTTGCGACTGCTGCCACCCGTAGGCGACGGCCTTGAGAAGTGCAATCAAGGTTGTTGGTGTGGCCATGACCACGTTTGCCTGAGAACCGAATTCTATGAGCGACGGATCGGCTTCGAGAGCTGCGCTGAAAAGAGCCTCGCTCGGCAAGAAGCAGACCACGAATTCCGGCGTATGGTCGAATTGCTTCCAGTAGGTTTTGCTGGAGAGGTCGCGCAGATGAGCCTTGACGCGTTCGGCGTGCGCGGCGAAGCGCATCGCCTGCATGGAAAGATCGGCTCCCTCGGCTTCGGTAAGAAAGGCATCGAGCGGCGTCTTGGCGTCGACGACGATTGCACGGCCATTGGGAAGCTGGATGGTCATGTCTGGACGCAGCATTTTGTCTTCCTGGTCCCGGGCCGTGACCTGCTCAGAGAAAGAACAGTACTGCACCATCCCGGCAAATTCCACGCAACGGCGAAGTTGCAATTCGCCCCAGTTGCCGCGGGTTTTCGGTGCGCGCAATGCCGCTATTAACTGCGCTGTCTCGTTCTTTAAAGCATCTACGGACTTCGGAATCGCCTCTTTGATATCGGAAATCATCGACTCGACTTTGCCGTAAGCACCTTCCCTTGCCTTTTCCATTTCCCGCGTCTGGATATCGAGCTTGCCAAGCGTCTCCTTGAGCGGGTCGAGCAGGACTCTAATCGCTTCCTCTTTCTTCGCGAGGGTCTGTTCTGCTGTTGCATTTTGACCGCCCAGCTCTTGTTTGGCGAGAGCGAGAAAAGACTGCGTGTTGGCGCGCAGGGCGTCGGCGGCAGCACCCTTGAAAGCGGCATCGAGATCGGCCTTCATCTGGGCATACTTCTTCTGCTCATCTTCAAGTTGCTGCTTGACGGCAGACAGTTCGCTTTCTTTGGGCCGAAGGGCTGCGATCTCCTCCCTTGCTTTATCAAGTTGCTCGCGCAAGGAAGTTTCACGCACTTCCGCCAGCTTGCGCTCGTTCGCCACAGCCTCTTCCGCCTGTGACTTGGCGGCGCTTTGACCCCTTCGAAAGCCAAGCCAAGGAGCGACGAGGGCGACTACAATAAGGAGAAGTACAAGCAGAATCATTTCGAGGCCCATGAACAATTTCCTCTTCGCCTAATGTACGCCTTTTGGCTGTTGATTTCAGGGCAAAAACGCAGGGGCTGTACGTTGAGGTTCAGGGAACGCGACTGTTGGGGCAACTTGCCCGTATACGAGTCTTTACACGCTTTGGGCTGCCCGGTAGACTTGGAGTTTCGGGGCCATGCGCAAAATTTGTGCGCGGTGGTTGTGTTCCCCCACTGCGTGCCGGTATTGTGAGTTGTCGGAGAGAGCAGGAACAGGAGCCCCGGAGAATCCGAAGTTCCGAAGAAAAAACGAGGTGAAGTACGCATGGCTGTGGAAGAAAAAGTAAAACAGATTATCGTCGAACAGCTTCAGGTGGACGAGGCTGAAGTGACCCCTGGCGCGAGCTTCCAGGAAGATCTGGGCGCTGACTCGCTGGACGTGGTGGAGCTGGTGATGCAGTTTGAAGAAGCCTTTGACCTTGAGATTCCCGACGAAGACGCCGAGAAGATCAAGACCGTGAAGGACGCGATTGACTACATCGAGAAGAACGCAAAGACCGCGAAAGGCAAGTAGCCATTGAACCGTCGAGTCGTCATTACCGGCCTTGGGCTGGTATGTGGTGTGGGCAATACAGCACCGGAGGTGTGGCGGCAATTACTGGCCGGAGCCAGCGGAATGGCTCCGATCCAGGGCTTTGACACAACCGGCTTCCCCGTCACATTTGCCGCCGAGGTCAAGAACTTTGACCCGCTGAATTTCGTGGACAAGAAGGAAGCGCGCAAGATGGGGCGCTTCATCCACTTTGCCTTTGCTGCTGCGCAGGAGGCGATGGATCAGTCCGGGCTACAGATTACGCCGGAGAACGCGGACCGCGTAGGCGTGTTTATCGGCTCGGGCATCGGCGGGTTTGAGATTATCGAGCGCGAGCACGCCAACCTGTTGCAGGGAGGGCCGCGCAAGATATCGCCTTTCTTCATTCCGGCAGCGATTGTGAACATGGCGGCGGGGCAACTGAGCATCCGCTACGGCGCGAAGGGGCCGATATCGGCCACGGCGACGGCGTGCGCCACGAGCGCCAACTCGATTGGCGACTCGGCACGCATGATTTTGCACGGCGATGCGGATGTGATGATTGCGGGCGGCTCGGAGGCAGCGGTGACGCCGCTGTCAGTGGGCGGATTCGCCTCGATGCGTGCGCTCTCCACGCGCAACGATGAGCCGACGCGCGCGAGTCGGCCGTTTGATAAGGACCGCGATGGGTTCGTAATTGGCGAAGGCGCGGGCATCCTGATTCTTGAGGAGCTGGAATTTGCCAAGCGACGCGGCGCGAAGATTCTGGCCGAAATTATTGGCTATGGCATGAGCGCAGATGCCTACCACATGACAGGCATTGCTCCCGAAGGCCAGGGAGCGCAGCGCAGTATGCGCGCGGCACTGAAAGATGCGGGCATTCAGCCGGAGGAAGTGGGCTATGTGAATGCGCATGCCACATCGACACCGGCGGGCGACGGCAATGAGTCGCGGGCGATTGAGCTGGTGTTTGGCGAGCACGCGCTGAGCCACAGGCTGAAGATCAGTGGCACGAAGTCCATGACCGGCCACCTGCTGGGCGGTGCAGGCGGATTGGAGGCGGGCATCACGGTGCTGGCGTTGCAGCACCAGATGCTGCCGCCGACGATCAACCTGGATGAGCCAGACCCGGAGTGCCGGCTGGACTACGTGCCGAACAAGGCGATTCCCCACAGCTTTGACGTAGGCCTGTCAAACTCCTTCGGGTTTGGCGGCATCAACGCAACGCTGATCATGCGGCGCTGGGCGGAGTAACGCAGAGCCGACACTGCAAGAAAGCAAAACAAGAGCGCGCATCCTGAGCGGGTGCGCGCTTTGCTTTTGTGCGAGGGCGTTTGTGGATCAACCGAAGGCTGCGGCCCAGCCCATGCCGACGAGGATGAAGATGATCCACCAGCCGAAGACGGCAAGATAGCCGGAGCTGCGCTTGACACCTGCGACGGTGGCCGCGCCGATGCTGAGCAGAATGAGGGTCCAGATGGTGATGAGATCGAGCGAGCTGAGGAGCGAATAAAGGACTGGGTTGATATCTGCGGGGCTGAGGAAGGCGGCAATGTTGGTGGGAGCAAAGTTTTTGATGTTGAAAGACTCAGGCGCGATGCCGGAGAAGATGACTATGACACCCATCAGTGTCTTGATGACGGACGGCAACCATGCGTACATCCACATGGCGAAGATGCTCTTGTAAGTGGCTGTGCCGCCGAAGAGAAAGTTCATTGTTCCCCAGAGTCCGACGGAGAGGAGTGCGACAAAGGCGAGGGTCATGAGTGGATTGGCAACGAAGACTCCCTCGGTGATGGCGAGGGAGATCTTTGAGGACAGTTCGCGCTGCTCTGGCGTGGCCTGAGCGAGACGTTCCTCGGCCTTGGGGCTCATGTGGATCTGGTTATCGACGACCTGCTGCATGCCGATTTTGAGCGAGACGGCGGCAAAGAGGATGTAGCCGGCAATGGCGATGAGGATGAAGGGCAGCCACCAACTCCTGTTGCCGCGCTTGATGTCGGCAAAGGTTTTCGACGGCGCGAAGAAGGTGCTTGTCACGCGCTGCCACTGGGAAAGGCCAGGCGCTGCCTCGGCCGCTTGTTGCACTTCAAGATCGCTCATCGCTTCGCCTTCCTGAAAGCCGGTTTGCATGCTGGAGTAGATCTCTCACGCTGAGGCGGACAGACGCTGCGCGTGGAGGAAATGCTTTCGGCGGCGATTGTATCGCGAATGGGCAGGCTAAGCGCAATGAATCGATGAGAGGGCCGCGGGATGACGGCTCATTTTTCAGCGTCCTCGTGAGGCGACTCCCGAGGGAGCGGGCTCGCTGTCCGCACCATCGTTGTCGCGGGCCGGAGGCGGAGTGGCCGCACGGCGGCGCGGCGGCGTATGCGGCGAGTGCGCAGGTGGTTCGGGCGCATAGCTCTTGTAGACGGTGATGTGGAAGCAGGCCTGCTGGAACTCTTCCTCAACGTCGAGCTTGCCTTCGTTTTGCAGGGCGAGCAGGCGGCCGCGCATCCAGTAGATTTCGCGGGCGCTCATGCCGTGCTTGGCAATGTCGATGGTGGCGCCGGTGACATGGGGGCTGACGACATCGCCTTCAGCCGCGGCGGCGTTGCCGTTCATGCCGATGAGGCGCTTCTGGTAGTCCACCGTGCGAACCGCAGAGCTGACCTCCAGTGGGGTGTGGAAGAGCTGCTGGTGAGCGCGGGCGAGGTCGTGGAGGAAGCTAGCGGTCCAGGGACGGCAGTAGCGGCGGTCCTGGGGAAGATTCTGATTGACACTGAGCGCGGATGAGGTGGGCACGGGCACGAGCATGCCACGGGCAATGCGGTCGTCGAGGTCCTGCGAGTTCAAGATGCGCTCAAGATGGTCCTGGTCGGTGCGCAGGTTTTGGCGCGCGAGGGACTCCGCCGAGCCGCGCAGGGGGGCGACGGGAACGATGCGGGTGACGCGCAGGGATGCGGGAGCGGGGGCCTGGGCAGGGCTGTCCTCAGGCGATGTGTCGGTCGCTGGCTGAGCAGATGCAGCGGCGTCTGGAGCAGGCGAATCGTTCTCTGCTTCGGTCATGGGCGCAGGATGACGCCGCATGCGCGTGTAGGTTGCGTGGATGGCGTGCGCGTGGTGGGACTGTACCCTGCGGCGCGCGGCAGAGCGGCGCGTTTTGCGGGTGTGGCGCTTTGCCGCACGCACAGCGGTGCTGCGCGCCTTAGAGTGCACGGCATGCGCAGTCGCAGCGGTCTTGTGCGTGCGCGACTTGTGCGTGGCTGCCGCACCGGCGGAAACCGCCAGCAGCGCGAGCATCAGAACGGATAGAAATGCGGTCCGCAGCATTGGGAGCGTGCGGAGAATCAAGAGCATGGTCAGTGTAGTCCAGAAGGCGCCGCCGGGCGAGTGCCTGTGCGGGTACGCATGTGTCTGATAATACGCCTGGGCACTTCCGCGTTGCCAAGTGAATCGTTTTAGCTTATACAATTTGCGTCGAATCCAATCGTGGGCCGGGATGGAGTGCGTATGAAAGACAGACGATGGGTATGGGCGGCGATTCTTGTGCTGCTTGCCGTGCAGATTGTGCAAGTGGTTCTGGTGGTCCATCGGGAGTCGCTGACCTTCGATGAGGGTAACCACATGTTTGCCGGATACATGATGTGGCACAGCGGCGACTACGGGCTGAACCCGGAGCATCCGCCGCTGGTGAAGCTGCTGGCGACCGTGCCGCTGCTGGGCCGCGACCTGTGGATTCCGCCGGCGCAGGACCGCGACTTCAAGATCGAAGCCTACCTGAATGGGCGCGACTGGCTGGCGCGCAATGATGGCGCGAGCCAACACCTGGTGTTTGAGATGCGGCTGATGGCCGGACTGTTGGCTGTGGCGCTGTCACTGGTGGTGTTCTTTGCAGCACGGGAGTGGTTTGGCACAATGGCTGGACTTGTGGCGATGGTGCTGGTGACCTTCGATCCAAATGTGCTGGCGCACTCGGCGCTGGTGACGACGGATGTGGGCGTGTCAATGTTTTTTCTGGCCAGCATTTATGCCTTCTATCGCTACGTGAAGCAGCCGTCGCTGCAGCGGCTGCTGATTGCGGGCGTGGTGGCGGGACTGCTGCTGGCCACCAAGCACTCGGGCATCCTGCTGGCGCCGATGCTGGTGCTGCTGATTGGCTGGGAGATAGCGTGCGCGGAAAAAGGCACACGCGGCAAGATTGCGGTGCGGCTGGGCGGCGCGTTCGCGGCGATTGTGGTGGTGGGCGTGGTGGTGCTGTGGGCTTTCTACGGCTTCCGCTACGCGGCGCGGCCGGCGGGACTGGCGCTGAGCACCACGGTTGCCGACTACGTGAAGCCGCTGAGCAGCTTCAATGCCAGCGCAGTGATGCTGATTGCGCATCTGCGCCTGCTGCCGGAGTCGTACCTAATTGGACTGGTTGACGTGAAGCGCATGGCACAGTTCTACCCCACGTTCATCTTCGGCAAGATCCATGTGCACGGGGTGTGGTGGTATTTTCCGGCGGTCATGCTGATCAAAACAACGCTGGGGCTGCTGGCGCTGGTGGCGGTGGCAGTGTATGCCTTCATCACGCGGCGCACAGGCAAAGCGCGCGAGCTGGCGTATACGCTGGTGCCCGCGCTGTTTTATCTGGCTGTGGCCATTGCGGCGGGGATGAACATCGGCGCGCGGCACATATTGCCGGTGTATGTGTTTCTGTTTATTTTTGCGGCAGGAGGACTTGCGGTTCTGGCCAAAGAAAGCAGGAACTGGGCGTGGGCGAGCGCCGGGCTTGTGTTGGCGCATATTGTTTCAGCACTGATGGTGTTTCCCAATTACATGGCGTATGCGAACGAAGTGTGGGGCGGGCCAGCCAATGCGCACAACCTGCTGAGCGATGCGAATGTGGACTGGGGCCAGCAACTCTACCAGGTAAAGGCGTGGCGGGATGCGCATCCGGGTAGCGAGTGCTGGTTTGCATACTTTGCGTATCCGGAGATTGACCCGACAGTGTATGGCATTCAGTGCAAGCATCTGCCCAACATAGATACCTTCTGGCTGGGCGGCGCGGATGTGATTCCCGCAAAGATCAGCGGCGACGTATTCATCAGCGCCGGGGACCTGAGCGGCTGCGAGTGGTCGAGCGAACGACATAATCCGTATAGGAGCTTCCTGCAACTAAAACCGGACGCGATGATTGACTACGGGGTGATGGTGTATCGCGGCACCTTTGAGGTGAAGCAGGCGGCAACGCAGAGCCGGATACAGAATGCCTATCAGCTGCTGGGCAACGGCAAGGCTCCCGAAGCGCTGGCGCTGGTGCGCGAGGCAGTCGCGATTGATCCACAGGACCTGAGCAGCCAGGCGGCGCTGGGCAACGTGGCGGCGGCGATGGGCCAGAAGGACGAGGCACGCACGGCATGGATGACGGCGCTGGATCTGGCACAAAAACTTGAGCCCGATGAGCGGCAGCAACAGGTTCAGGAGCTGGAGAAGAAGCTCAGCAAGCAGTAAAGGTGCCCGACAAGCGATGAGGGCGTCCCGCGCGGGGAGGCCCTCAATTTTTGAAGCGAGAAGCTGCGGCTTACTGCAGCAGGGTGGGCTCGTCGTCCTTGCTGAGTTCCTCGGGCGGGATGATGACTGCGGCTGCGACCTTGTCATCGTCGTCGAGGTTGAGCAGGCGCACGCCCTGCGTGGCGCGGCCGGCGGCGCGGATGCTCTTGGTGTCAATACGGATGATTTTGCCGAACTGGCTAATCGCCATCATCTCGCTGGCTTCAGAGACGAGCAGGATCGCATTGGTCTTGCCGACCTTGGGGGTCGCCTTGAGGTTGATAACACCCTGCGCGCCGCGCGCGGTGAGGCGGTATTCATCCACATCCGTGCGCTTGCCGTAGCCATTCTCAGTGACGGTGAGAATGAGCTGCTGGGTGACACCAAGCTTCTCGTCAAAACTTTTGAGATCCTTGATGCACCCTGCCAGGGTTTTCTCCGCGGCCGTGACAACATCAGCAGTGACGGTCTTGTTGCGGTAGTCCTGGCGAGCCTGCACAAGCGCTGCTTCAGCATTGGCAGCGGCCTTGCGCAGTGCCGCGAGCTTGTCTGTGAGCTTCATGCGAGCGGCGCACTCGTCGCGCTCCGCTTCGCGCATGACATCGGAGTTGGTGACGGCGGCACCGATGACGTAGTCGTTCTTCTTGAGCGAGATGCCGCGGTTGCCAGCGGCATTGCGGCCCATGGGGCGAAGACCTACACCGCTGCGCTCGGGATCGTATTCCTCATCAAAGCGGATGGCCATGCCGTCATGCGTGGCCAGGAAGATGGTCTGGCGCCCATTGGTGATTCCGGCATAGACCAGTTCATCGTCCTTATCGATAGCGATGGCGATGATGCCGCGCGACATGACGTTGGAGAAGTCCTTGAGCGGGGTCTTCTTGACGGTGCCGTTGCGCGTGGCGAAGAAGATATACTTGCCCTCCTCTTCGAGATCGCGGACGGGGAGAATGGTGCGGACGTTCTCGCCGGGCTGCAGGCTGAGCAGGCTCTGGATGCTCTTGCCCTTGCCGGCGGCGCCGACGTCGGGAATCTCGTAAATCTTGAGCCAGTAAACGCGGCCGGTGTTGGTGAAGCAGAGCAGGTAGGAGTGGGTGGAGTCTACGATGAGCTGCGAGACGAAGTCCTCTTCGCGGGTCTTCATGCCGGTGCGGCCTGCTCCGCCGCGGCGCTGCTGGCGATAGACGGAGATGGGCGTGCGCTTGAGGTAGCCTTGATGGCTGACGGTAACGGCCACCTGCTCATCGGCGATGAGATCCTCAAGCTTGAGTTCAGCGGACTCGTCGACGATGTGGGTGCGGCGCTCGTCGCCATACTTGTCGCGGACCTCTTCGAGCTCCTTGACGATGACGGCGCGCAGCTTCTTTTCGCTGGCGAGGATCTCCTGGTACTCGGCAATCTTCTTGCGGATCTCGGCCAGCTCGTTGAGCAGTTCGTCAATGGAGAGCTGGGTGAGGCGATAGAGCTGGAGTTCGAGGATGGCGTCAATCTGGCGGAGGGTGAGGCCGCGCTCCTCGTGGGGCAGGCGCTCGCGGTCGAGGTTGACGATAATCTCAGTTCCCTTGCCCCATGCGTACAGGTTCTCACGGGCCTCGGCGCGGGAACGCGAACTGCGGATGATGCGGATGACGGTGTCGAGATTGTCGAGCGCAATCTTGTAGCCCTCGAGGATGTGCTCACGTTCGCGGGCCTTGCGCAGCAGATAGACTGTGCGACGCTGGACGACATCCACGCGGTGATTGATGAAGCAACGGATGGCGTCGTCGAGGCCAAGCTCACGCGGCTGGCCGTTGACGACGGCCAGGAAGATCATGGAGAAGCTCTCCTGCATCTGCGTGTGCTTGTAGAGCTGGTTGAGCACAATCTCGGGCTGTGCGCCGCGCTTGAGTTCGATGACGATGCGCATGCCGTCGCGGTCGCTCTCATCGCGGACGTCGCCGATGTCATCAATGGTCTTTTCGTTGACCAGCTCGGCGATACGCTCGATGAGCCTGGACTTGTTGACCTGGTAGGGAATCTCAGTGACGACGAGGGCCTGTTTTTCCTTGGTGAGGTTCTCAGTGGCAACGCGGGCGCGCATCATGAAGCGTCCGCGGCCGGTCTTGTAGGCGTTGGCAATGCCTCCACGGCCATAGAGGAAGCCGCCGGTGGGGAAATCGGGGCCCTGCACGTGCTTGAGGACTTCCGCCAGACCTGCGCTGGGATTCTTGACCAGCTCGATGGCGGCGTTGACGACCTCAGTGAGGTTGTGCGGCGGAATATTGGTGGCCATGCCGACGGCGATGCCGCTGGAGCCGTTGACGATAAGATTAGGAATGCGCGTGGGCAGAACGCTGGGCTCAAGCGTGGACTCGTCGTAGTTGGGCGTGAAGTCGACGGTCTCCATGTCGATGTCGGCCAGCAGCTCGCCGGTGATGCGCATCATGCGGCACTCGGTGTAGCGCATGGCGGCGGGCGGGTCGCCATCGACAGATCCGAAGTTGCCCTGGCCATCGACGAGCGGGTAGCGCAGCGAGAAGGGCTGCGCCATGCGCACGAGCGTGTCGTAGATGGCGGAGTCGCCGTGGGGGTGATAGACACCCATGGCCTGGCCGACGACCTTCGCGCACTTGGTGTACTTCTTGTTGTGCTCCAGACCCATCTCGCTCATGGTGTAAAGCACGCGGCGATGAACGGGCTTGAGGCCGTCGCGTGCGTCAGGCAATGCGCGGCCGATGATGACCGACATCGAGTAGTCGAGATAGGAGCGGCGCATCTCCTCTTCGATGTTGATGGGGATAAGGCTGGAGCTGCCTTGGGGTGGATTGCCGCCGTCGAGTGGAAGCTGTGGGTTTTGATCGTCTGCCATAGAGGTTTTGGGCCGCGGAGGCGGAGCAGCATTGGGCCGGTAAGAAGCAGGACCGGACTCCGCGGGCTACCCCTTTATTTTACGCGCTGCGGGCGGGCCGGAGCAAGGTGGAAATATGTAAATAAGTTCTTATTTTGCAGGAATTTATGGGGCGGCGAGCCGGGCGGCAAATCTGGGACGGATGGTGGGGAACGCGGCGGCTGGGCAACGGGCGCCGGCTGCCGCGGAAGGGAGTTGCTATGTGGCTTGCTTTGTGGAATTTAGAGGATCCGCGGCAAACTCACCAGGCAAACGATGACCTGCAAGGCAAGGAGGGCACCAGCGGCCATGAAAGCCAGACGGCCGCGGGGGCTCTCAAAAGCGTCCGCGAAGACGCCTCCAATGAAGGTGAGCAGAAAGGGCAAAGCCCAAAGCCACGGGGAGCCGGGAGTGCCTGCCATGAAGAGCGGCAGGAGCATGACGGTGCAGAAGAGCGGCGCAGTGTTGCCGAAGTAGCGCGAGCGGGGCAGACCGAAGTAGAGCAGCAGGGCCGAGGCTGCGGCGATGGTGATGCCGGCGTTGCTGAGCGTGGAAAAGAAACGGCGGACGGGGTCCAGTGAGAACCAAAGAAAGCCCGCGGAGGAGCGAAAGACGTAGCTGAAAGCATCCGGTGAGAACGCGTAACAGGCAAAGACGATGATGAGCGCTCCGCCGGACGCGAGCAGGACGATAGGCAACACCTGGCTGCGGCGACCCTCGGCGACCCAGAGCATGAGGATGAGACCGAGGACAGCAGCGACGGGCAGAGCGGCAATGTGCGACGCAGCGGCAACGCCGAGAGCAACGGTGAGAAGTACGATGCGGGGGCGCCAGCGACGGCGCGGACCCTGCATAGCATGGGCAACACCGATGCACGTGTAGACAGCGCCGTAGACGCCGAGTGCGGCGAGCACCTCTGGATTGGGCGAGATGCAGGCCTTGAGGATGGCGGGCGAGAAGCAGTAGAGGGCGAGAGCGGTGTATCCGCCGAGGTTGCCGTAGAGGCGGCGCGTGACCCACCAGATGCCACCACCGAGAATGCATCCGGCAAGAAGAAATGGGAGGCGCAGCAACAGCAGGATGTGGGCGAGTTGGTGGCGCATCTCCCAGGTGCTGACGACGCCTGCGGTCTGGACGACGCGGTCCTCGGGCTTGCGGAAGTGGTCAAGGCCGCGCTCGGCGAGGATATTGAGCGTGAGGGGCAGACCGGCGAAGCGGTAGGCGAGTACGCCATCATGAATGTTGCCGCAGGAGGTGAAGTAGCCGGCGAGCGGCGAGGGCTTCTCCCACATTTCGCGGCCGCAGCGTGCGTACTGGTAATCGCGGTCAGAGAGCGTTTGGCGGCTTGTGAGCCACAGGCCCTGCGCCAGGAAAAGCAGCAGCAACACAGCGGCAATGCGCTGGGGCTTGTGGAAGTGAAAGCGGCAGAGAAAGGCTAACCTGTGGGTCATCACGAAGAATGGGGCCTCAACCAGTCTAAATGGCAGGATTCGGCGGTGGCAGAGCACAACCAACCCCTTTGCCCAGGGCGGCGGCAACCGCTACACTTCCCACAGCATGGCGATTGCGCGAGACAACTCACCGGAACGGCTGGTCAGCGCCTCGCGCGCGGACGAAGAGCAGAGCTTTGAACTGAAACTGCGCCCGCGGAGGCTGGGCGAGTTCATTGGCCAGTCGAAGGCGAAGGAGCAACTGGCGATTGCGCTGGAGGCCGCAAAGTCGCGCGGCGAGGCGCTGGACCATGTGCTGCTGTTTGGGCCGCCCGGTCTGGGCAAGACGACCCTGGCCACAATTATCGCCAACGAGCTGGATGTAGGCTTTCAGCAGACGTCGGGTCCGGCGCTGCAGATCCAGGGCGACCTGACGGCTATCCTGACCAACCTGCGTGAGCGGCAGGTGCTCTTTCTGGACGAGATCCATCGCATGCAGCCTGTGCTGGAGGAGAAGCTCTACACGGCGCTTGAAGACTACAAGCTGGACATCATCATCGGGCAGGGGCCTTCGGCGCGGACGCACGTGATGGACATCAGGCCGTTCACGTTTGTGGGCGCGACGACACGGCCAGGGCTGCTGAGTTCACCACTGCGCTCGCGGTTTGGCATCCTGCTGCGGCTGGAGTTTTATACCGAGGACGAGCTGCGAGTGATTGTGGAGCGCTCGGCAGAGGTGCTGCAGGTGCCGATTGATCCGGACGGCGCAGCAGAGATTGCGCTGCGCTCGCGCGGGACACCACGCATTGCAAACCGGCTGCTTCGGCGAGTGCGCGACTATGCGCAGGTGCGCGGTACAGGGACAATTGACCGGCCCACGGCCAATGCGGCGCTGACCATGCTGGAAGTGGATGCGCACGGGTTTGATGAGATTGACCGGCGGCTGCTGCTGACGATTATTCAGAAATACGACGGCGGGCCAGTGGGACTGGGCACGCTGGCAGCGACGCTGGCCGAGGAAGAGGACGCGCTGGAAGAGGTGTATGAGCCCTTCCTGATACAGATCGGTTTTTTGGACCGCACGCCGCGCGGGCGCATGGCGACACGGCTGGCGTATGAGCACTTTGGGCTGGCGATGCCGGGACGGCAGGCTGGGCTGTTCTGAAAAGGCGACGCGGCTACCGGAGTTAGGAGCTGGAGCAATGGCACTTACTGAATCCACCATGCTGGAACTGGGCACGACGGCGCCTGATTTTGCGCTGCCGGATGTGGTGACGGGCAAGACCGTGAAGCGCGAAGATTTTCGCGGAAAGAAGGCGCTGCTGGTGCTGTTCATCTGTACGCATTGCCCGTATGTGAAACACATTGAGAAGGCGCTGGCCAAGCTGGGCGCGGACTACGCAGACAAGCCGGTGGGCATGGTGGCCATCAGCAGCAATGACGCGGAGACCTATCCGGACGATAGCCCGGAGGGATTGAAGAGGCAGGCGGAGACGCTGGGCTTTCGCTTTCCGTACCTCTACGACGAGGCGCAGGATGTGGCGCGCGCCTACAAGGCTGCCTGCACACCGGATATCTACCTGTTCGATGCGGACTTGAAGCTCGTGTATCGCGGGCAGTTTGATCGCAGCAGGCCCGGGAACGGAATTCCCGTTACCGGTGAAGACTTGCGCGCCGCGATCGATGCGGTATTGGCGGGCAAACCACCACTCGACGAGCAACTGCCCTCGATTGGCTGCAACATCAAGTGGAAGCCGAAGCGCTAAAGTTGTAGGCCTTTCAGGTATTCGCGAAACTGCGGGCCGAGGTCAGGACGCTTGAGCGCGAACTCAACGGTGGCCTGCAGCATGCCGAACTTGTCACCGGCATCGAAGCGCTTGCCTTCAAAGGTGTAGCCGAAGACCTTCTCTTCCTTGAGCAGGGCGCGGATGCCGTCAGTGAGCTGGATTTCTCCACCGGCGCCGGGCGTGGTCTGCTCCAGCAATTCGAAGATGCGCGGAGTAAGAACATAGCGGCCGATGATGGCTTGTTTCGATGGCGCGTCTTCAAACCTTGGCTTTTCCACCATGCCAGTGCAGTTGTAGATTCGTTCATTGGTGGGATCGGGGCTGCCGGCGAGCACGCCATAGGCAGAGATGGCGGGCCCTTCGACGGTCTGCGTGGCGAGCACGGAGCCGCCGCGCTCGTCGAAGACATCGATCATCTGCTTGAGGCACGGAACCTCGGCGTCGATGACATCGTCGGGCAGGATGACTGCGAAGGGCTCGTCGCCGACGAGTTCTTTGGCGCAGAGCACGGCATGGCCCAGGCCGAGCGGCTCCTTCTGGCGCACGTAGCTGATGCTGGCCATGGTGGCCACGCTGCGGGAGACGGCGAGCAACTCGCTCTTGCCGCGGCGCTCGAGCGTGGCATCCAGCTCGAAGCTGTGGTCGAAGTGGTCCTCCATGGCGCCTTTGCCGCGGCCGGTGATGATGATGATTTGCTCGATGCCGGAGGCGATGGCCTCTTCCACGCCGTATTGGATGATGGGCTTGTCGACCAGCGCTAGCATTTCCTTGGGGATGACTTTGGTAGCCGGGAGAAACCGCGTGCCCAGACCGCCGGCGGGGAAGACTGCCTTTCGTACCTGTGCGTTCATTTCATCTCCGTGACTGCAGGGATTGCTGCAAAAGGAATGCAGCTTGTCTTCCTTCACACCAAAGCAGACATGCTAACGCAAGTGACGCAGGACCGGCAGAACGGCGAGGATGACCCGGGCTGTTTAGAGCGCGGGCGAATCATCGCCTAACAACGCTTCCCGGACAATCTTAATGGGTGGAAAGCCCTGACGCAGAAAGTTGTTGTGAAATTCCTCGAGTGAGAAGGCTGCACCCTGCTTCTTTTCAAGGTCTGCGCGGAGCTTGAGAATTTCAAGCTTGCCGAGCGTGTAGTAGAGGTATGTGGGGTCGCCTGCGCCACGCTTGGTTTCAACGAGAGCGCTCTCTCTGGATTGGTAGCCCTCCCGCTGGAAGAAATCGACGGCCTGATCGAAGGACATGCTGCCTGTGTGCATCTGAATGCCGACGATGAAGCGCGCATCGCGCAGGAGAGCGTCCTGCAATTGGCCGAGGCGAAGGAATTTGGATTCGCGTTCGCTTTTTGCGCCGACGCCGGGCTGGCCGTAGCCCTCGTCGAGCATCATTTGTTCGCAATAGTGGGCCCAGCCCTCCGCATTGGTATTTGCGCCGAGCAGCTTGCGCACGCGGCTGGGCGCCTGCGGCACCCAGAGGAACTGGACGTAGTGGCCTGGATAAGCCTCATGCACTGCGGTGGAGATGACCGTGCCTGCGTTAAACGCGTGCATGTAGCTCTCGACCTGCGCAGGTGTCATGGAGGGGTCAGGCAGCGTGACGTTGAAGTAGGCCTCAGTGGCGTTCTTCTCGTAGGGGCCGGGAGTGTCCATGGAGGCAAAGGTGGTGGCACGCATGAAAGGCGGCGTCTCTTGCACGATGGGGCGGACATCAGAAGGAATCGTGACGATGTGATGCGAGCGGATGAAGGCATCAAGGCTGTTGAAGGTGGCGCGGAAGGCATCAAGCAACTGGCCGGGCGCTGGGTGATCTGCACCGAGTTCTTCGAGGACGGCGCGCGGATCTTTGCTGGGCTCGAGTTCCTTTGCAAGCTGGTTAAAGTGCTGCTGGTTACGGCGCAGATCGGCTCTGCCGATTTCGAGCAGCTTGTCGAGCGGAAGATCGACCATCTCGTCGTACTGGAGCTTCTTTGCAAAGACAGCGGCTCCGATGCGGAAGTCGCCGTTGGAGCGAGGAAGGAGGTCGCTGTTGAGCCAGCTCAGATATTCGTTGAGTTCAGCCACTACACGCGCGTTGGTCTGTGCGAATTCGGACTTGAGCGCGGGATCCTTGGCGTCTGAGAAGGCCCGGGGCACATCACGCTGGAAGAAACTGATGGTTCCGGGCAACTGCTCGATGGCAATCTCCGTAAAGATGCGCGGAGGATTAGCGAGGTTGGCGCGTGCGGCGGCAAAGAGCGCGGGCATCAGTTTCTCACGCGCGATGAGCGAGCGGAGACGATCATCGTGCGAGGCGAACTTGCGCTCCATGATGGTGAAGGCGGCATTGGCTGCGGTGCTCGGGTAGATGTCCGGATCCTTTTGCCACAGGCGGATGGTCTGAAGCGTGAGCAGGCGCGAACGAATACTGCCGAGCACAATGTCGCGATCACCACGCGTTGTCAGATCAAGCTCTGCGGCAGGTATAGCGGAGACGCGCTGCTCGAAGCTCTGGAGTGATGCGATCTCTGCGTCGATGCTCTGCTGCGAGAAGTCCTCAAGCTGCGTGTCGTACTGGTGATAGCCCGCGGAGGTGCCCTGCGTAGGCTGATAGCGGAAGTACACGCCGTCCAGATACGCGTCAGAGACGGTCTTGAACTGCTGTTCCCAGTTGCTCGACTGCGATCGGGCGGCGAGGGTTGTGGTCATACAGGCTCCCAGGGCAAACAAAGCGGCAAATCTTTTCACAAAGCCTCTCTCAAAAAAACGAACGTATCAACTAAGCAGGGACAGGTGCGGGTGACAGGATGGCCAGCAGATCACGAATCTCAAGCAGGACCTCGTCGGGCCGCGTGGCAGCCAAAGGATACTTGAGCACACCCTGCGGCGTGAACTGCGCGCCGCGCTTGGCGTTACGTGCAACGAGACGCATCAGGTTCTGCGGATCGATTTTTGCGTTCTCAGTGAAGCGAATCAGCAATTCTGCACGTTTGCGGTCAATTTGGGAGATGCCGATGCGCTCGCACTCATGGCGAAGCGCAGCGGCCTCAAGCAGGTAGACGGTGGCGTCTGGAAGCGGGCCGTAGCGGTCTTCCATCTCCGCGCGCAAATCGGCAAGAGCCTTTTCGTCTGCAGCTCCGGCAATGCGCTTGTAGAGGTGCAGGCGCTGGTTTTCTTCGGACACATAACTCTCGTCGATGCGCAGGGCGATGCCGAGATTGAGTTGCACGGAGGGGCGTTCTTCGGCGGCTTCGCCCTTCATCTCCTTGACGGCCTGTTCGAGCATAGATGTATAGAGCTCAAAGCCGACGGCCTCAATGTGTCCGCTTTGCTCGCCGCCGAGCATGTTACCAGCACCACGCAGCTCGAGGTCGAGTGCGGCGATTTTGAAGCCTGCGCCGAGGTCGCTGAACTCCTTGAGCGCGGCGAGGCGGCGGCGGGCGATCTCGCTCAGTTCCTGCTCGCCGGGGATGAGCAGATACGCATAAGCGCGGCGATTGGAACGGCCCACGCGGCCACGAAGCTGATAGAGCTCGCTGAGTCCGTGGCGGTCTGCTCGATTGATGATGATGGTGTTGGCGAGCGGAATGTCGAGGCCATTCTCAATGATGGTGGTGGCCACAAGTACATCGTACTCATGGTGCATAAACGCAAGCATGACCTTTTCGAGCTCGCCCTCGCTCATCTGACCGTGACCGACAATCACACGCGCCGCGGGGACGAGTTCCTGGATGCGGGCCGCGATTTCATAGATGGATTCGACGCGGTTGTGAACGAAGTAGACCTGGCCGCCGCGTTCCAGTTCCAGCTCAATGGCGGAGCGCACAAGCTTCTCATCGAAACGGGCGACGACGGTCTGAATGGCCATACGGTCCTTGGGCGGCGTTTCAATTACGCTCAAGTCGCGCAGGCCAACGAGGGACATGTGGAGCGTGCGCGGAATGGGCGTGGCCGACATAGAGAGCACGTCGATTTCCTTGCGCAACTGCTTGAGGCGCTCCTTGTGGCGCACACCGAAGCGCTGTTCCTCGTCGATAATCAGCAGGCCGAGGTCCTGAAACTTGATGTCCTTGGAGAGCAGACGGTGCGTGCCGATCACGATGTCCACCTTGCCGGTTTCAACGCGCTCCACGATCTGACTTTGTTCCTTGGCGGTGCGGAAGCGAGAGATCATTTCAATGTGAATGGGGAACTGCGCAAAGCGGCGCTTGAAGGTCTCAAAGTGCTGGAAGGCGAGCACTGTGGTGGGCGCGAGCATTGCCACTTGCTTGCCATCCTGCACGGCCTTGAAGGCAGCGCGCATGGCGACTTCCGTTTTGCCGTAGCCTACGTCTCCGCAGAGCAGGCGATCCATGGGCGTGGTTGATTCCATGTCGGCCTTGATGGCGGTGATGGCTGCGATCTGGTCGTCGGTCTCGCGATAATCGAATGCGTCTTCAAACTCGCGCTGGAACTCGTTGTCCGGCGAGAAGGCGGTGCCGTGCGCGGTGTGGCGTGCGGCGTAGAGCTTGAGCAGTTCGGCGGCCATGTCCTGCATGGCCTTGCGCACGCGGGCCTTGGTCTTTGTCCATTGCTGTGAGCCGAGCTTGTTGAGGACAGGCGCGGGGCCGGCATCAGTGGAGCGGTACTTCTGGATCAGGTCAAGGCGCGTGAGCGGAACGTAGAGTTTGGCCTGCTCAGCGAACTCGAGGATCATGAACTCGACGGAGAGTCCGTCCTGCGCAATCTCCTTGAGCCCCTGATATTGCGCGATGCCGTGCTCGACGTGGACGACGTAGTCGCCGACGGTGAGGTCGCGGAAGTCGGAGATGAAGGCCGCGGTTTTGGACTTCCGGGGGACGGGACGCGCGGCGATGTCCGCTTCGTCAGAGAGGTCGTTGGCGCCGAAGACGATGAGATTTGCTTCGGGGAAAGTGACACCAGCGGCAAGCTGCGTACGTACGATGACGGGAACGCTTGGGTCCGTGGCGAGGTAGCTGGCTTCCTCCAGCATGGTCTCGCCGCCGGGGTGGTTGAAGCGGCTGCCGAGGCGGTAGGGTATCTGATACTCGCGGAACACGGTGGCCATGCGCTCCACGTCGCCCTGTGTGGGCACGGCGAGGACGATGTGCTGGTCTGCGGCCATGAGGCTGCGCAACTGCTCAGTAAGCGCGGGAATGGAGCCGTGGAAGCGCAGCGTGGGGCGCGAGCTGAAAGCGATCTCGCCGAGGGTGTGGTCGACGTCCAGCACGTCGACGGCGCCAAGCTGGTCAAGGTCAAGGCCGGGGTGGGTTTCAAGCAAGCCCTGCAGGATTTCCGGGCGCAGGTAGATGTCCTCGGGGCGGATGAGGGAGCCGATGCCGGAGCGTTCATGGCGCTGCTCAACCTTGTTCCACCAGCGATCAATCTGATTGCGAACCATGGCGGGCTCTTCCACGAAGAGGACGCACTTGGCGAGGAGCTTGAGCAGGTGGATCTCAGCCCCAGCGACGGCAGAGAAAAACTCCCAGCCGGGAAAGACACTGACGCCTCCGGCGGCAACGGCTTGAGCTACGGCTGATTCGTCTTCGCTCTGAATACGCTGGCGGCTGAGACGTGCGTTGACGGCGGCGAGCAGACTCTCAGTGACGGGAGTTTCCGTAAGCGGCAGCAGGAGGGCCTCATCGAGGCCGGACTGGGAGCGCTGCGTCTCGGGGTCGAACTTGCGGATGGTATCAATTTCGTCGCCGAAGAACTCAATGCGGACAGGGCGGTCTGCCTCAGGCGAGTAGACGTCCAGGATGCCACCGCGGCGGGTGAACTGGCCGGGCATCTCCACGAGGTCCATGTGCGTGTAGCCGACGCTGGCGAGGTGGGCGGTGAGTACCTCCACGTCCATCTCCTCACCTCGCTTTACGGTAACGGCGAGGTTGGCGTAGTAGTCGCGGTCAAAGAGGCGCAGAGCCAGGGCCTCAGCCGGGGCGATGAGGATGGAGACGGCGCCGGTGGCGAGCTTCCAGAGGGCGGCGGCGCGCTGCTCCTGCACATCGGGGTGGGGCGAGAGGTTTTCAAACGGGAGAACATCGTGGGCGGGCAGGCGAACGACGCGGGCGGGGTCAATGGCCCCGGTAAGTTCGCAGCCGGCACGGAGGGTGGGCTCAAGGGCCTCGGCGGCTTTGTTGTCTGCCACGACAACGATGACGGGGTGGTTGGCCGCGCGGGCCATGAACGGCAGGTAGAGGGAACGGGCCGTGGCGGTGAGACCAGACACACGACGACGCCCCGTACCCAGGCTGAGGTGCCTGCGTACGCGCTCAAATGCGGAGGAATGCTCCAGCTCCGCGAAGATTTCGCGGACGAACGGGAGGATCATGCAACTCTAGTTTACCAGCGGCGGCGCACCGGCTGCGGACTCAGGACAATCACCTGCATGAGCGAGACTTAGCGAGACTTACGGATACATAAGAGGACGCTGATTCCAAAGGTCCTAAGCCTAAAGGCATCTAGGAGGGGGGCGGAGGCCTGCCTATAATCGTGCGGAATCGACAGCAGGGTTTCTAATTCTCACAGGATTCAGGCGAGCGAGGTTGCCGTGCGACTGGCAAACGTACAGATAAAGGATTTTCGGTGCATTGAGGACTCCGGCGAGTTTTCACTGGATGGCATCACCTGCCTGGTGGGCAAGAACGAATCGGGCAAGACGGCCATTTTGAAGGCGCTGCGACGACTGAAGCCGGACGACGCAGGCAAGGAGCCCTTCAATGCTCTGCGGGACTATCCGCGGCGGAAGTGGGTGTCAGAAGCGTGCGTCCAAAAGGACACGCCGGTGGTGGAGGCGACGTGGGAACTTTCTGACGCGGATCAGCAAGCTCTCGAGGAGGCCTTCGGCAAGGACGTGTTGGCAAGCACGCGCTTCCGCGCCGCACAGGGTTATGACAACCTGGCGCAGATTGCCGCAAACGTGAATGAGGAGAAACTACTACACAATGCGCTGGCGAGCGCGGCCACCGAGGAGAAGGCTTTGCTGGCCAAGTGCGCCAGCGTGGATGCTGCACTGGAAACTCTGAAGGCGATAACAACGCGCACGGCGGCACAGGAGCAACTGCTGAAGGAGCTAACGGCGAAATTTCCGCAGGGCGGAGAGGCGGCGGTGGATGCCTTTCTGGCAAAGCACATGCCGACGTTTCTTTACTTCGACGAATATCTGACGCTGCCGGGCACAATTGCTGTGGACGAGATTGTGCTGCGGCAGAAGCAGGGCAAGCTGGCGGAACGGGATCGCATCTTCATTGCCTTGCTGGAGCTGGCAGGCGCCTCAATTGAGAGCGTGAACAGCACGGGAACGTACGAGGAGTTCAACGCGTCGCTGCGCGCCGTGTCAAACCAACTGACGGACATGATTGCCCGCTACTGGTCGCAGAACCGGCACCTGGACGTGGAGATCAAGCTGGACTACGCACGGCCAAGCGACCCGCCGCCGTTCAACACTGGATGGATCTTCCGCACGCGGATTGTGAACAGGCGACACCGCGCGGAAACGAGCTTTGACGACCGCAGCCGCGGCTTTGTGTGGTTCTTCTCTTTTCTGGTGTGGTTCTATCAGCTTAAGCAGGTGCACGGCGATAACCTGGTGATTCTGCTGGATGAGCCGGGGCACAGTCTGCATGCGCGGGCGCAGGCAGACTTGCTGCGCTACATCAACGAGCAACTGAAGCCGCATTACCAGGTGATTTACACAACGCATTCGCCGTTTATGGTGGACCCGGATAACCTGCTGGCGGCTCGCACTGTGGAGGACGTGGTGGAACACGACCACGCGACCGGCGAAGAGAAGCTGCTGGGAACCAAGGTGCGAGAGAATGTGCTGGCCAGCGACGCGGACACCCTTGCTCCGCTGCGCAAGGCACTGGAGATTCAACTGACCCAGAGCCTGTTCGTCGGCAAGCACACGTTGCTGGTGGAAGATGAATCAGACCTCGCGTATCTGAAGTGGTTCTCAAAGCAACTGCAGGCGGCCAACAAGCCGGGGCTGGATTATCGCTGGAACCTGTGCATCGGCGGCGGGCTGTCCCGGATTCCCGGGGTGGCCTCGCTGTTGCGCAGCGACGGGCTGCGGATGGCGGCCATCGCAGATGTGCGGAAGGGCGACAAAGGCAGGATTGAGACGGCCAAGCAAGCGCTGGCCGGCGGGCACCTGGTGACGATGGATGCATACGCAGGACAGAGCGATGCCGACATGGAAGACGTGCTGGGACGCAGTTTCTATCTGGCGCTGGTGCGCCGGACACTGGAACTGCGCCAGCCGCATGATTTTCCTGAGCTGTCTCCGGCCGAAATGCCAGCGCGCGTGATGCAGGAGGTGAAGCAACACACGGCGACACTGAACGGGCACTACGTGAAGTTCAAGCCATCACTGCCTGCGGAATGGCTCTTTCAAAATGAGGCTGAAGCGAAGCAACTGCCCGGCTTCAGCGGCGCGATGGACCGGATGGAGAAGCTCATCCACGACCTGAATACTTTGATCTAGAAGAATCGTGTGACCTCATGCAATTTTGGCGGACGGGTTATCCCGAACTTCTGAATGTGCTTAAGAAACGCTCAGAAGTTCGGGATTTGTTTTTGTGCGCGAAAAATGCTGAAGCTTACTCGCCGCCGAGCGCCTTGGTGAAGGCATAGAAAAAGTCCAGCGACTTCCAGTAGGAGTCAACGGGCAGACGCTCGTCCTGACCGTGGGCGCGGTCGTCGTCGCGCTCCAGCGCAATGGCAGAGTAGCCGTAGGAGGGGATGCCGGCCTGCGCGAAATAGATGGAGTCTGTCGCGCCGTTTTCCATGACGGGCGTGACGGGCACACCGGGCCAGATCTGCTGCGTAATGCGCGTGAGCGGATCGAAGACTGCCTTGATGGGCGGCGGCGGCACGATTGCCTTGCGGTCGGGCGCAACGTCGGAGACGACGCCTGCATCAGAGACATACTTCACGGTGAGCTTGGGATCGTCGAAGAGCTTGAAGAGCTGCTGGCGGATTTCCTCCGGCGAGTGGCCGGGAAAGATGCGGCAGTTGACGTTGGCCTGGGCGGTTTGCGGCAGGGCGTTGTTGGCGTGGCCGCCGCTCAGGCGCGTGGCTACGCAGGTGGTGCGGAAGTTGGAGTAGAAGCTGGGTTCGGTGCTGAGGCGCGCGGCGGCGGCCATGTCCGGCGGCGTGGCGAGGATGGCGCGAATGTCCGCAGCGGTCTGGCCGGTTTCAACCTTGGCGAGATTCTCAAAATAGGTGCGTGTAACCGGATTCATCTCGAATGGGAAGGAGTAGGCAGCAAGCTTGTTGAGCGCGGCCATCAACTCGTAGATGGCGTTGTCCGGGCGCGGGCGGGAGCTGTGCCCGCCGGGATTGGTCGCCGTGACCTGATAGTCGGCGTAGACCTTCTCAGTGGCTTCGACGTCGGCAACCACGGCGCGGCCATGGTCGAGTTCAATGCCGCCCGCGTCGGGATTGATGACGAAGGCCGCATCGACGAGGTCGCGATGGTTCTCCAGGAGCCACTTCGGGCCATTGAACTTGCCACCTTCCTCATCCGCGGTGAGGGCAAGGATGAGATCGCGTTTGGGCTTGTATCCCTCGCGATGGAGGCGCAGGAAGGTGGCGACGAGCGCGGCATCGGAGTCCTTCATGTCCTGCGTACCACGGCCGTAGTAGTAGCCGTTCTTCTCGATGAACTGGAAGGGGTCGGTGTGCCAGTCGGAGCGAAGGGCCTGCACCACATCCACATGGCAGAGGAAGAGAACCGGCTTTTCGTCCGGCTGACCAGCGGAGCGATAGCGGACGACGAGGTTCATCTTGCGCGGGTCGGGACCAAGCAGATGCACGTCCTCGGGGGCGAAACCGGCGTCGAGGAAGCGCTTGCGCATGGCCTCGGTGGCTGTGGTCACATTGCCCTGCGGGGTGTCAGTGGTGTTGATCTCGATGAGCTGCTTGAAGATTTCGCGGGCCTCGGCACGATCAGCAGCAGAGGCTGTGGGGAGCGAGGACTGGGCTGGTGCGGACAAGCCAAGGCAAGCGGTGAAGACGAGCAAGACAAAGATGGTTAAGAAATTTTGGCGACGCATGAGCGCATTGTACGGCGTAAGGGGAGTGGATTGGCATGGGGCCCTGCCAGTGCTCGGTTTACACCCCTTATCAAATCGATTTAATGTGTACTCGCCGGACACTGTGAGGTGCACCATGTTTGCAAGAACCCTGGCCGCGGCTTTTCTGGCCATTGTCACTCTTACCGCAACTGCGCAGACTGAGATGTCGCGCCCGAAGATTACGGGGATTTCACATCTGGCGGTGTACACGTCAGACCCGGCGGCGACGGAACACTACTACAAGGACATCATCGGAGCATCAAAGCAGCCTGACCCGGAGAATCCGGCAGGCGTGCGGTACGCGTTGAGCGCCACGCAGTTCGTCGAGGTGCTGCCGTTGCCGGCAGGAGCGGGCATCAACCGGCTGGATCACACTGCCTACAACGTGAGCAACGTCGAGCGCATGCTCAAATATCTGGCGGCCCGGGGCTGGAAGACGCCGTCACTGGCGATGCGCGGTTCTGACGGCAGCAAGTGGTTCACGGTGCTGGACCCGGAAGGCAACAAGGTTGAGTTTGTGCAGCCGCCGGCGCATCCCAAGGCGCCGGACGCGCCGAACGCGATTGGCACGCACATCATCCACGTGGGCATCATGGTGCACAGCCGGGAGCAGGAAGATACGTTTTATCGCAACATTCTGGGCTTCAGGCCGTACTGGTTCGGCGGCATGCAGGAGGGCAAGCTGGACTGGGTGAGCCAGCAGGTGCCGGATGGGCACGACTGGCTGGAGTACATGCTGACGAGCGGGCCGTCAGGCTCGGGGATCCCGGCGACGATGACGCAGCGTCAACTGGGCGTGCTGGATCATCTTTCAATTGGCGTGAAGTCAGTGGATGTCGCGTACAAGGTGCTGGAGGCAGGCAATCGGCTGACCGGCAGGCACGACGCACACACGCAGATTGGGCGCGACGGCAAGGGCCAGTTCAACCTGTATGATCCGGATGACATACGACTGGAACTGATGAACTTCCATGCGACAGAGAATCCGTGCTGCTCTCCGTTCACGGCGGAGGACCCGTCGGAGTAAGGCATACAGGACGCGTTGTGTGTGCGAGTGCAGGGCGGGCGAGTTGCCGGCCCCCTCGCGCTAGAATGCAACTATGCCTGCCACAGCGCTTTCGCCTGAAATCATGGCCAAGTATGAGCCCGTTATCGGGCTTGAAGTGCATGTGCAACTGCTGACCTCAACGAAGGCATTTTGCAGTTGCGCCAATCAATTCGGTTCGGCCCCGAATACGAATATCTGCCCGGTGTGCCTGGGGCTGCCGGGGGCGCTGCCTGTGCTGAATGCGAAGGCCGTGGAGTATGCAACACTGGCCGCGCTGGCGCTGAACTGTCAGATTCGCGAACGCTCGATTTTTGCGCGCAAGAACTACTTCTACCCTGACCTGCCGAAGGGCTACCAGATTTCGCAGTATGACAAGCCGATTGCCGAGCATGGCTGGATTGACGTGCCGGCAGCCGATGGCACGATGAAGCGCATCGGTATCACGCGGCTGCACATGGAAGAGGACGCGGGCAAGAGTATCCACGACGGCTTTGCGGACTCGGCCACGCGGACGTATCTGGACCTGAACCGCTGCGGCACGCCGCTGGTGGAGATTGTGAGCGAGCCGGATATTCAAACCCCGGATGAGGCATTCGAGTACCTGACGCGGCTGAAGGAGATTCTGCTGTATACGGGCGTCTCCGACTGCAACATGGAAGAAGGTTCGCTGCGCTGCGACGCAAATGTGAGCGTGCGTCCTAGAGGGCAGAAGAAGTTTGGCACCAAGGCGGAAGTAAAAAATGTGAACAGCTTCCGGTTTATTCGCGCGGCGCTGGAGTACGAGATTGAGCGGCAGATTGAGGTTATCGAGAGCGGCGCGAGCGTGGTGCAAGAGACGCGGCTGTGGAACGCTGCCGAGGGGCGAACGTACTCGATGCGGTCAAAGGAACAGGCGCATGATTATCGCTACTTTCCTGAGCCGGATTTGCCTCCCCTAATCGTCTCGCAGGCATTCCTTGAGGAGACGCGCAACAAGCTGCCGGAAATGCCTGAGGCACGGCGCACGCGCATGATTGCCGAGTATGCGCTGAGTGCAAAGGATGCACAGACGCTTACCGCATCGCGCGAGTTTGCCGACCGGTTTGAGGCGGCGGCGAAGGCTGCAAAGAGTCCGCGGCGCGTGGCCAACCTGCTGCTGAGCGAGTTGGGCGGACGACTGAAAGCGTTGGGGCTGGAGCAGGAGCAGTCGCCAGTGTCGATGGCGGGCGTGGTGATGGCCGCCGATTTGCTGGAAGAAGACAAGATTAGCTCAAAACAACTGAAGCAACTGCTGGATGTGTGCTTTGAAAAGAGCGAGGACTTCCCTGCCGTGTATGAGCGGGAGAAGCCGCAGCAGATTACTGATGCCTCGGCGATTGAAAAGATGGTTGACGAGGTGATTGCTGCCAATCCCAAGCAGGTGGAGCAGTATCGCGCGGGCAAGAAGACCGTGGCGGGCTTCTTTGTAGGCCAGGTCATGAAGGCATCAAAGGGGCAGGCAAACCCGGCGCTGCTGAATGAGCTGGTAACGAAGAAGCTGGAAGGATAAGCAGGCTTGCCACGGCATCTGAGCGATGACGTGGCATGGTGGCCTGCCGGCTCTACTTCATCTTGAGTTCAGTTTCAAAAGTCTTGCGGGAGTCCCAGGAACTGACGGTCTTGGTAGCGCTCTTCCTGCCGTCTTTCTCTGCCCACAAGTCGTAGTCTTCAGCCATGTTGACCTGGGCGAAGTAGAAGCGGCCATCCTTGCTGGAGGTGTAGCTGCGGATCGCCTTGGTCTTCTGGTTCTTGAGGAAGACGGTGGCGGCAGGCACAGGGTTGGAGTTGCCGTCCACGACGGCGCCGGAGACGGTGCGCTGGCCCAGATTCTGGGCCACAGCCTCAAGAGGGCCGAAGACCGGCGCCAGCGGGACCACTCCAGCAGCCAGGGCGGCAAAGACCACCCCCGCAGCAAGGCGTATGCGGTTGAGCTTCACTCTTCTTCCTCCTCATCGAAGTACTCTTCCTCATCATCATCGAATTCGTCATCGACCCGCGTCAATTCCAGCGGATCCACGCCGACGATTTCGAATTCAGTTCCACACTCGTCACAGGCGATGATGTCGCCTTCTTCTACTTCGTCCAGTTCGATGTCGAGATCGTTTTCACATTCGGGGCAGCTGGGCATCGCAGCCTCCTCTCTTTCCTTTCACGGCAATGGTGATTTCATGTTGTAGGATGACGTTACCTCGCGGTACGACTCCGCTAGTTTTAGGGAGTACCCGCCCCAAGGTCAAGAGGCTGGATTCGACCTTCAAGATGTGTCTTCCGGCAGCGGAGAAAATGCCATGAAAATCTCACGAAGCATCCTGTTGTTTGGCCTGGCCATAGCGGCGACCACCTGCGGCGCACAGCCTGACTTTGCCCGCCATGCGGCCCCGGTGGCCCCTGCGCCTGCCGACCCAGCTATTGCGCAGGCACTCAAAGCCATTCAGCCCGCTCACATTCATCAGACGATTGAAACGCTGGTTGGTTTCGGGACGCGGAGCACACTTTCCAGTATGGAAACGGACCTGCCGTCGGGCCAGGGTATCAACGGTACGGCAGACTGGATTGCCGGGCAGTTTGAGGCTATTTCGCGCGACTGTGGCGGATGCCTGGAAGTCCGGCGAGATGTGTTCACGGCCGACCCTGCGAGCAGCGCGCGCTGGGGTAATCGGATTCCGCGTCCGACGAAAATCACCAATGTGTATGCAATTCTGCGTGGGACGGACCCGGCTCAGGCCAAACGGATGGTGCTGGTGACAGGGCACTATGACTCGCGTAACCTAAACATTTTGGACGACCACGGGGCGGCTCCAGGCGCAAATGATGATGCTTCAGGAGTGGCGGTATCGCTGGAGTGTGCGCGGGCGCTGGGCAAGCTGCATTTCCCCTCGACGATTGTTTTTGCGGCGGTAGCGGGCGAAGAGCAGGGACTGATTGGCTCAGCCCACCTGGCCAAGCTGGCGCACGATGAGGGTTGGCAACTGGAGGCCGTGCTCAACAACGACATTGTAGGCGGCAACACGACGCCCGGTGATTCGTTGCAGATGAAGGACCGCGTGCGCGTGTTCTCCGAAGGCGTTCCGGCAGGGGCCACGCCACAGCAGTTGCGGCGTATCTTCATGTTGGGCGGTGAAAACGACTCCCCCAGCCGCGAGGTGGCTCGGGCCATCGCCGATACGGCGCGGACATACTTTGCTGCCTCAGGCCCGGCGGCCTTTCACGCATTTTTGGTGTCGCGGCCGGACCGCTATTTGCGCGGTGGCGACCACAGCTCCTTCAATCGTGAGGGCTTTGCGGCGGTTCGCTTCACCGAGTGGCGTGAGGACTACAACCACCAGCACCAGAACATCGTGCGTCCTCCTGCGGGCTCGGGCAAGCCGGTGCTGGGCGATCTGCTGGAGTTTGTGGACTTCAACTACGTGGCGCAGGTGGCGCGGCTGAATGCTGCGACGCTGGCCACGCTGGCAGACTCGCCGGGCGAACCGGCGGATGTGAAGATTGTGACCGAGGACCTGGACAATAACACCAAGCTCACATGGGATCCCCCTGCGGGTGCGCCGGATGCGGGCTACGAGGTGGTGTGGCGGATGACGACGTCGCCGGACTGGCAGTATGTGAAAGAGGTGCGTCCATCCAAGGGCGCGCCTGTGAGCGTGACATTGCCCATCTCCAAGGACAACGTCATCTTTGGCGTGCGTACAGTGGATGCTGCGGGACATCGGGGACTGGTGGTTGTACCCTAATGGACACTGCCATAGCGAGCTTAGCTGGACCGCATGACACCCACGCGCGTTCCACGTTACCCTTGTGAATACCATGCCAAGGCTGGGTTCAACTCCGTTTGCCTTTCCTGATTTTCGCGGTGCGACGCGCCGGCTGGTGATCGTGAACCTGGCGGCCTATTTTGTGCTGACGCTGGCGGGGCTGGTGCTGCCGGCATCGACAGGGCAATTGGCGGGTTGGCTCACCTTTCAGCCGGGCATCTTTCTGCATGGCGCACTCTGGCAGCCACTTACGTATAGCCTGATCCATCCCACGCTGCTGGGGACGCTGTTTGAGCTGCTTTCGCTGTGGTTTCTGGCCGGATTTCTGGAGAGCTATCACAGTGACTCTTGGGTGACGGGGCTCTACATCTGGGCTGTGCTGGGGACGGCGGCCGCAGGCACGTTGCTGCATGTGCTGGGGCTGGGGCTGAACATGGCACTGCTGCCGGTTGCGCTGTACGGGTGCTTCGGCGGCATCTTTGGAATGCTGGTCGCGATTGGCATTCTCTACGGCGATGTGCAGTTTCTGCTGTTCTTCGCGATTGGCATCAAGGCACGGTACATGGCCATCCTCTACGGCCTCATCGCGATTGCCATGCTGTTTGGCGAGCAGCGGCTATATGCCTTTGCACAACTGGGCGGCGCGCTGGCGGGCTACCTTTACCTGCGCCTGGCACCGAGGCGTGGCTTCCATTTTGCGCTCAGCGAGAGCTGGTATGGCCTGCGCAACCGTTACTACCGCTGGAAGCGCCGCCGGGCCGCCAAGAAATTTGAGGTCTACATGCGCGCGCATGGGCGCACGGTGCGCTTTGACGGCAACGGCCACGTGATCGATGAGGACCAGGAAGACAAGAAGCGCTGGAACTGACGCTAGCAGCCCTCAAGTAGGGCTGGGGCTTCTTCCGGTACAATCCTCTGTGAAATGAACACGAAACTTGCTTTTCTCTTTCCCGGGCAGGGTTCGCAGGCAGTGGGCATGGGCCGCGAACTTGCAGAGCGCTTCCCCGTTGCCGCCCAGACTTTTGCCGAAGCCGATGAGGCCTGCGGCTTCAAGCTGTCACAACTGTGCTTTGAGGGCCCCGAAGAGGACTTGAAGCTTACAGAAAACACGCAGCCGGCCATCCTGACGGTGAGCGTTGCTGCGTGGCGCGTTCTGGCGGAGCACGGCGCGGAGCCAGCCTTGGCGGCCGGTCACTCGCTGGGTGAATGGTCTGCGCACGTGGCGGCTGGTACGCTATGTTTTGCCGACGCGGTGCGCGCGGTGAAGGCGCGCGGCCGGGCGATGCAACAGGCGGTTCCTGCCGGGCAGGGCGGCATGGCGGCGGTATTGCAACTCGACGCAGAGCAGGTGGCCGAGGCCTGCCGCGAGGCAGCCGCCGAGACAGGGCTGCCGGTAGCGGTGGCCAACCTGAACTCGCCGGGGCAAACGGTCATCTCCGGCGCACTGGCGGCGGTGGAGAAGGCTTCCGCCATCTGCAAGACCAAAGGCGCACGGCGCGCCGTAATGCTGCCGGTGAGCGCTCCGTTCCACTGCGCACTGATGCAGCCTGCGCAAGAAGAAGTGGCACGGGTGCTGAGCGGGCTGACGCTGAGCGAGCCGAGCATCCCCGTGGCGGCTAACGTGACAGGCGGGCTCGTGACAACAGCCGAGGCCGCGCAGGATGCACTCATCCGCCAGGTGACAGGCGCGGTGCGCTGGGTGGAGTGCATGCAGACACTGATTGCCGAGGGAGCGACCACGTTTGTCGAAGTGGGGCCTGGCAAGGTGCTGTGCGGGCTCCTGCGCCAGATTGACCCGGCACAGAAAGCGTTGAATGTGGAGGATGCAGCAAGCCTAGAAAAGACGCTGGCAGACCTGAAGGGATAGCCAACGAGACCGGGCAAAAAGGTCAGGCCGCAGGTCATCCTGCGGCCTCTTCCATTGGGGGTTCAGCCCAGCCTACGGACCCAGGTACAACTCTACGGGCGAGAAGCCGAGCGTCTTGGTCTGCGGGTCGTAGTCAAGGAAGAGCGCATTGCTCTTGAGGCCGTTGATCAGGATGCCCATGAGGAGCACGTTGCCGGAGCGGCGGGCAGCAACAATCTTGTGGCTGCGAATGATGCCGTAGTCATTGGATGGGCTGGTGGAACTCCAGTCCTGCTGGAATCGGTCAAAGGGATAGGGATTCTTCTGCTGCGGGTGCTGCTGCCAGTTGGGATCGTGAGTCCAGATGCCGTAGGCCTTTTGCAGGTCGTTGTGCTCGACGGCGGTCAGGAACTGGTTGGCGACCATGCGGCCGCGAAAGTGGGTCCACCAGTTCCAGGGCCAGTCCACCGGCATGCCGGAGACGAGCCAGCCCGCAATCAGCAACACGAAAATGGCAATGGCGCTGCCGGAGAAAAGAATGCGGCGGCGGCGGTCGCGCGCGGCATCAAAGGCAGGAGCATCGAGCAAAGTCATCAGATCACTTCCTCGTGGTTAGGATACGCCACGTGAGGCGTCACGCATTGCGGGCCACCCGGGCGGCAGGCCCATTCCCTGCTTCCGCAGCCGCTACTTCCTACTGCAATGAGGCACCTGGGGGCAAGGCTTGCGTTGCGCGCCCTCTACTCCTGCAGACTGTAGGCGGTGCGATCCTTCTCATTCTGGCGCTCCAGGGCCAGCTCGATGAGCCGCGTAATCAGGTCGCGGTATGGGATTCCGGAGGCCTCCCAGAGCCTGGGATACATGCTGATCTGCGTGAATCCGGGCAACGTGTTGACCTCGTTGATGAAGATACGCCGTCTGCCCGCCGGCTCCATTAGGAAGTCCACGCGTGCAAGGCCGGAAAGATCACAGGCGCGGAAGGCGGCAATGGCCATTTCGCGAACCTTCTTTGCCTCAGTCACGGTCAATTTGGCTGGAATGACGGGCACGGAGCCTTCAGAGAGGTACTTGGCCTCATAGTCATAGAACTCCTTGCCGGGGATGATTTCGCCCACGACGCTGGCCTTGGGATCGTCGTTTCCGAGGACGGCAACTTCAAGCTCACGCGCCCTGGCCGTGCCGGAGCCTACGCCCTGCTCCACGATGAGCTTGCGATCATAGCGCGCGGCCAGGGTGAGCGCCGGGCCCAATTCCCTGCGGTTGTGCGCCTTGCTGATGCCGACCGAAGAGCCAAGATTGGCAGGCTTGACGAAGACCGGATACCGGAGCGCCGCTTCAACCTTCGCAATAGACTTGCGCGGGGACTTTTCCCAGTCCGAACGCAGCAGCGTGACATGCCGGACGATGGGCAGGCCGGCCTGGACAAAGAGGCGCTTCATCACGTCCTTGTCCATGCCGGCGGCGGAGCCAAGCACGCCCGAGCCAACATAGGGGATCCCGGCGAGTTCGAAGAGGCCCTGGATAGTACCGTCCTCGCCAAACGTGCCGTGGAGGACTGGGAAAATGACATCGACGGCTAGGGCAGACTGGCCCTTGGCGCGTTCCGGTTCGGGTGCGAGCAGCGTGGGAATGCCCTCGTGGAGCAGCTTGGCACCGGGCGTGGCATCGGGGTCGCCGGCACGCAGGCGACGGACTCCTGCTGTAGCCTCACTACCCGCCAACAGGCCATGCGCGTCATCGGCCGCCAACCAGCGGCCTTCCTTGGTGATGCCGATGGGCACCACGTCAAACTTGCGGCGATCAATCGCTTTGATGATGGAGGCGGCGGAGAGCAGCGAGACTTCGTGCTCTCCGCTGCGCCCGCCAAAGACTATGCCAACGCGGAGTTTTTTTGCCATGATCACTTTCGCGGCAGAGAGTTAAAGAATGGCCGCACGGATTTAGTGTAAAACCCGCTACAGGATCTTTTTCCCGAACGCGGAGCAGGTCAGTTCAACGGCGAGGTCGGCGGTGCGATTGTGCTCGTCGATGACAGGGTTGACCTCGACGATCTCAAAGCTGAGCATGCGGCCGTGGTCGGCGATGATCTCCATGGCGAGGTGTGCTTCGCGATAGGTGGCGCCGCCACGGACGGGCGTGCCCACGCCCGGCGCGTCCTCGGGATCAATCCAGTCCATGTCCAGCGAGACATGGTAGCCAACGGTGCCGCGGCCGGCGGAGCGCAGGGCCTCCTCCATCACGGCGCGCATGCCGCGCTCGTCGATGTCGCGCATGGTGTAAACCTCAGCAAGGCCCGCGCGGCGGATATTTTCGCGTTCAGTGGCGTCAATGTCGCGTACGCCGATAAGCACGGTGTTTTCCGGGGCAATCTTGGGCGAGTAGCCGAAGATGTTGCTGAGCTGCTCCGGGCCGAGACCCAGCAGGGATGCCAAGGGCATTCCGTGCACATTGCCGGAAGGCGACGTCTCTGGGGTATTGATGTCGGCGTGGGCATCCATCCAGATGACGCCAATCTTCTGGTCACTGCGGCGATAAAACTCCGATACACCGGAGACCGTGCCGGCACCCAGCGAGTGGTCGCCGCCAAGGACAAGAGGGGTCATGCCCTGCTCCAGTGTTTCAACCACGGCTTCAGCGGTGCGCGTGCATGTCTCCGCTATCTGTTTGAGATAGCGGGCTTTGGTGTGACCATAGACTTGCGTTTCAGCGATATCCACCTGAATATTGCCGGCATCCGTGACCTGGTGGCCCAGAGCTTCAAGGCGCGCCTGTAGGCCGGCCACGCGCATCGCCGAGGGGCCCATATCAACGCCACGGCGGCTCGCGCCCATGTCCAGAGGAACGCCGAAGACACGGATGCGACGTGCGGTTTGCAATTGGTGACTGCTGGTGCGGGATTCCGTTGTGGTGGATGGGGTTTGCGTTGCTTTTGTCATACTAGTGGTTTCTCCGTGCGCTCGCCCTGATTTGCGCACATTACGGCGAGCGCAACCTCACCTTTCCAACATACACCTTGACCCGCAAATGAATGGAAAAACAGGCCCTAGCCCATTGGTAATGCCCCAATAATCATGCCGCAAAAGGTGTAACGACGAAGTTTAGGTTGATAGTAAGATGAGGGTGCAACGGGTTTGTAACACTTGCTACGACTAAGTAATTGATTAGGCACTTGATTAAAGATAAGAACCTTCGTAGGCATAGATGATTGGAAGGACAGCATGAGGGGGCAGCAAAAGACAACCAGACTGCAGTCTGCCGGCACTGTTGGTTGTGCTCCCCTGCGCGGAATCCTTGCGCTTGGCATGCTACTGTACCTGACCATGTATGCCGCCTGGGCGCGTCCCTCCAGCCAAACACCTGAAAACCTGACGAACTTGCGTATCATTCACGCACTGAGCAATGCAGAAGCCGGAAAAGGCATTCCTGTTGAGCTCAAGGCAACGGTAACTTACTTCAGAAATTATGAAAACGCGCTGTATGTGCAGAATGCCGATGGCGCCATTTATGTGCAAACGCCCAGTGGCATTCTGGTGGCACCCGGCGACCAAGTGCAGATCAATGGCAAGACTCAGGCGGGCTACCGACCGTTTGTAGTTGCCAGCAGCGTGACGCTCATCAAGCACGGACCGCGGCCTGCTCCGGTGCCGGCCACGTTTGACGCCCTGGCTCGCTCGCAGTACGACTGCCGTCTGGTGACTGTGACAGCGATTGTGCGCAACGCTGATACGGTGGTGAGTTCAAGCGTGCGCAGCGGCTTTCTGCAACTGCACATGGAGGGCGGCGATATCGCCGCGCTCGTGGACGTGGATAATTCCGCCGCCTTGAGAGACCTGCTGGATGCGGAGGTGCAGGTAACCGGGACCGTCTCAGGACGGTTTGACGGCAAAATGCAGCAGACCGGAATTCTGCTGCATGTTACCTCGCTGGAGAACGTGAGGGTTCTCCACTACGCATCTTTGACGCCCTGGAATCTTCCCCTCACGCCAATGGATAAGGTCCTGACGGCCTACCGCGAAAGCAATTCGAGCCGGCGTATTCGCGTGCAAGGGACATTGACGTACTTCCAGCCAGGCGCCATGGCGATGCTGCAGGATGGCACAAAGAGCCTGTGGGTGTTGACGTCTTCGATTGATCCGCTGCATGCAGGCGACCTGGTGGATGCCACCGGATTCCCGGATATGCGTAACGGATTTCTTGCCTTGACGGATGCGGAGATTCTGGATAGCGGCAAGCTGGCGCCGATTGATCCCCAGCCTGCCACATGGGAGGAACTCTCCAGCAGCAGGCATCTTTTTGATCTGGTTTCGATTGAGGGCAAGGTGGTGGCCGAGATGCGCGGGCCGACCGAGGATGAGTATGTGCTGAGCGCAGATGACAACCTCTTCTCGGCGATTTATCGGCATCCTGCTCCCGACAATCCGGATGCCGGGCCGCTACCTTCCATGAGGCATCTGGCGCCGGGATCCAGGGTGCGCGTGACGGGCGTTTGCTTCCTGAGCGGCGTGAATACATTCGCGACACATTTGCCGTTCAACATTCTGATGCGCTCGCCGGACGACCTGGTGGTGGTGGCTGGCGCGCCGTGGTGGACGATTGGCAACCTGCTGAGTCTGATAGGCGTTCTGCTAGCTACGGTGCTCGTAGTGGGCATCTGGGTGCGTGCTCTGCGAAGGAAAGTGAAGGAACAGACCGCGGCCATCACCGCACGCATAGAAATGGAAGCCGCGCAGGAGCGCCGCGCCGTGCAACTGGAGCAGTGGCGCAGCCGCATCCTGGAGGACATTAACAGCTCGCGGCCACTGCAGGAGATTCTGGAGCATATCACAGAGATGGTGTCCTTCACGCTGACGGGCACCACCTGCTGGTGCGAAACCCCCGATGGCTCACGGGTGGGAGCCCCGCCGGAAAAGAAAGTGGGAATGCGCATCGTGGGCAAGGAAATCCCCGCGCGCTCGGGAGGCGTTCTAGGCACACTTTATGTAAGCTTCCGCACGCCCGAAGCGAACGAAGCAGAAGAGAGCACGGCCATGGCAACCGGCGTGCGACTGGCGGCGCTGGCGATTGAAACACGCAAACTCTACTCTGACCTCATCTACCGCTCGGAGTTTGACCTGCTGACGGATGTGTACAACCGCTTCTCACTGGAGCGCTATCTGCAGGAACAAATCAACAAGGCGCGCGACAAGTCAACCATATTTGGGCTTATCTATGTTGACCTGGATGAGTTCAAGCAGGTGAACGACGTGTATGGTCACCACGTAGGCGACCTCTACCTGCAGGAGGTTTCAGCGCGCATGCGGCGGCAACTGCGCAACGGCGACATGCTGGCGCGCCTGGGCGGCGATGAGTTTGCTGCGCTGGTTTCTGTGGCGCGTGGCCACGCTGAAATGGAAGAGATCGTCCAACGCCTGGAGCGTTGCTTCGACGCTCCGTTTTCCGTGGAAGGCCATCTGTTGCGCGGCTCGGCCAGCATGGGCATGGCGCTCTACCCAGCTGACGGCACCACGGCAGAAAGCCTGCTGAAGTCTGCCGATGGCGCCATGTATGCGACCAAGGAATCAAAGCGCATGGCCGGTGGCATGTCGTCGCATCAGGACACGCCACGGCTTCCCTTTCGTGACTAGATAACAGGCCTTAGGGTAAAGCAAAGGCCCGGCAGTACGCCGGGCCTTGTTTGCATGCGGTCAAGCCGAAGCTCAACCACACCTGGAGTTGCGGGTTATTCGGCAGCCATCTCCTCGGCTTCGCCTTCCTGACGCATAAGCTCGAGCTCGCGCTCGGCGGCTTCGATCTCAGCGTGGACTTCCTGCTGAACGCGGGCCGCCGCTTCCTCCAGCTCTGGTGATAGCTGTACGTTGCGGTAGTATTCGAGGCCCGTACCGGCGGGAATGAGGCGACCGACGATGACGTTCTCCTTGAGGCCGCGAAGGTTGTCCACCGCGCCGTTGATGCTGGCCTCGGTGAGCACACGAGTGGTCTCCTGGAAGCTGGCCGCGGAGATAAAGCTGTCCGTAGAGAGCGATGCCTTGGTGATGCCAAGGAGTAGCGGACGCCCGATGGCAGGACGGCCACCCTGCGCCAGCACGCGCTCGTTCTCTTCGCGGAAGCGGAAGCGATCAACCTGCTGCTCGAGCAGGAAGTTAGTGTCGCCGATTTCATCGATGCGGACCCAGCGCAGCATCTGCCGCACGATGACTTCGATGTGCTTGTCGCTGATGGCCACGCCTTGTAGGCGGTAGACCTCTTGGATTTCATTCACCAGGTAAGCCTGCAGCTCCTTCTCGCCCAGCACGGCCAGAATGTCGTGCGGGTTGAGCGGGCCGTCCATGAGCGGATCACCGGCGCGCAGGCGTTCGCCTTCCTGCACGTTCACGTGGGTGCCGCGCGGCACGGAGTACTCTTTCTCTTCGCCGTTGTCTGCTGTCACGTAAATCTTGCGCTGGCCCTTGGAAACCTCTCCGAAGCGAACCACACCATCAATCTCACTGATGATGGCTGTTTCGCGCGGCTTGCGGGCCTCGAACAGCTCGACAACGCGCGGCAGACCGCCGGTGATGTCCTTGGTGCGGGTACTCTCCTTGGGAATCTTGGCGAGCACATCACCTGGACCCACCTCATCGCCTTCCAGCACCATGAGGTGTGCACCGCGCGGCAGCAGATAGCGCCGGTGGGCCTTGGCGTTCTTCACAACAAAGGCAGGCTGGCGCTTCTCATCAGGGGAGTCGCCGACCACCCAGCGCGAAAGGCCGGTGACCTCATCGACCTCCTCGTTGAGCGTGATGCCCTCCTGCAGGTCTTTGAACTGGATCGTGCCGCCGATCTCCGTGAGAATGGCGTAGGTGTAGGGATCCCACTCCGCCAGCAACTGGCCCAGTTTGACCGCCTCACCGTCCTTCACGCGGAGACGCGCACCGTAAACAACCTGGTAGCGTTCCTTTTCCCGGCCACGATCGTCCACGATAGCAATGGAACCGGACCGGTTCATGGCGACCAGCGTGCCATCCTTGCTTTCAACGGTGTTCAGATTGATGAAGCGCACGATGCCGTTGTTCTTGGCGTCGAGGCGGGAGCGGTCCGCCACGCGGCTGGCAGTACCGCCCACGTGGAAGGTGCGCATGGTGAGCTGCGTACCAGGCTCACCGATGGACTGTGCTGCGATGACGCCGCAGGTTTCACCCAGCTCGACCATGCGGCCGGAGCCGAGGTTGCGGCCGTAGCAGAGCGCGCAGACGCCGCGGCGCGACTCGCAGGTGAGCACGGAGCGGATCTTCACCTTCTCCACGCCCGCGCCCTGAATGGCCGAGGCGATCTCCTCGTCAATGGGCTGGTTCACATCGACCACCACGTTGCCGTCGTAGTCCTTGATGCGCTCCAGCGAGACGCGGCCGATGATGCGGTCGCGCATGGGCTCGATAATCTCGCCAGACTCCACGATGGAGCCGACGTAGATGCCCTCGGAGGTGCCGCAGTCGTACTCGGTAACGATGACGTCCTGTGCAACGTCCACAAGGCGGCGGGTAAGGTAGCCGGAGTCCGCAGTCTTGAGTGCGGTATCAGCCAGGCCCTTGCGCGCGCCGTGGGTCGAGATGAAGTACTCGAGCACCGTAAGGCCTTCGCGGAAGTTCGACGTGATGGGCGTCTCGATGACTTCGCCGGAGGGCTTGGCCATCAGTCCGCGCATGCCGGAGAGCTGGCGAATCTGCTGCTTCGAACCGCGGGCGCCGGAGTCCGCCATGATGTAGATCGGGTTCATGGCGCCATCGTCGTCCGCCTTCTTCATATTGCCGAACATCTCATCGGCAACCTGATCGGTGACAGCGGACCACATCTGGATGACCTTGTTGGAGCGCTCGCCGTTGGTGATGGCGCCGTCCATGTACTGCTTCTGGACCTCGATCACCTTCTTATCGGCATCGTCGACCACGGTGTACTTGCTGGCCGGAATAACCATGTCATCCAGACCGACGGAGAGGCCGGACTTTGTGGCGTACTGGAAGCCGAGCTGCTTGATGCGGTCCAACATGCCCACCGTGACCTCAAGGCCGAGGTTCTGGTTGCAGTAGTTGACCAGCTGGCCGATACCCTTCTTCTTGAGCAAGCCGTTGATGAAGGGCATCCCGGCGGGTAGTGCGTCATTCAGGATGACGCGGCCCACGGTCGTGTTGATGTAGTTGTTGTTAAACTCGACCGGATCGGTATGCGTGATGTCCTGGTCGTCATAGGCCGTGGTCATGTCGAGCACCTTGCCGGTGTAACGCAGGCGAATCGGCGTAAGTGTCTCCACTTCCCTGGCGTCGAGCGCCATCAAAATCTCTTCTGCGTTGGCGAAGACACGGCCCTCGCCCTTGGCGCCCTTCTTGGCCTTGGTCAGGTAATAGAGCCCGAGCACCATGTCCTGCGTGGGCACTGTGATGGGATGGCCGGAGGCCGGGGACAGAATGTTGTGCGCAGCAAGCATCAGCACGCTTGCTTCAATCTGCGCCTCGGGTGACAACGGGATATGCACGGCCATCTGGTCGCCGTCGAAGTCGGCGTTGAAGGCGGTGCAGACCAGCGGGTGAATCTTGATGGCCTTGCCTTCGACGAGCACGGGCTCAAAGGCCTGAATGCCGAGGCGGTGCAGGGTCGGGGCGCGGTTCAGCAGCACCGGGTGGTCCTTGATGACCTCTTCGAGGATGTCCCAAACGATGGGCTCCTGCATCTCCACCATCTCCTTGGCCTGCTTGATGGTGGTGCAGTGGCCTGTCTGTTCCAGGCGGTGATAGATGAAGGGCTTGAACAGCTCGAGCGCCATCTTCTTGGGCAGGCCGCACTGGTGCAGCTTAAGATCGGGGCCGACCACGATGACCGAGCGGCCGGAGTAGTCTACGCGCTTACCAAGCAGGTTCTGGCGGAAGCGGCCCTGCTTGCCCTTGAGCGTGTCAGAGAGCGACTTGAGCGGGCGATTGTTGGCGCCACGCAGCACGCGGCCACGGCGGCCGTTATCAAACAGCGCGTCCACAGCTTCCTGGAGCATGCGCTTTTCGTTGCGCACAATAACCTCGGGCGCGTGCAGGTCCATCAGCTTCTTCAACCGGTTATTGCGGTTGATGACGCGGCGGTAGAGGTCATTGAGATCGGACGTGGCAAAGCGACCGCCATCGAGCGGCACCAGCGGGCGCAACTCCGGGGGAATCACGGGCAGCACGTCGAGAATCATCCACTGCGGCTTGTTGTCGCTCTTGCGGAAGGCCTCGACGACCTTGAGCCGCTTGGCATACTTCAGTTTCTTCTGCGCGGAGGTTTCGGCCTTCATGCGCTCGCGCAGCTCGGTGGCCAGCTCGTCCACCTGCACACGCTTGAGCAACTCCTTGATGGCCTCTGCACCCATCATGGCTTTGAAGCCGGAGGGGCGGTACTGCTGATCCAGCTCGCGATACTTGGCCTCGTCCTTGATGATCTCGCGCTCCTTCACAGGCGCGTCGCCGGGATCAACCACAACGTAGGACTCGAAGTAGAGGATGCTCTCCAGGTCGCGCAGAGAGATATCGAGCAGGTGGCCGATGCGCGAGGGCAGGCCCTTGAAGAACCACACGTGCGAGCAGGGCGAAGCCAGTTCAATGTGGCCCATGCGCTCGCGGCGCACCTTGCTGACCGTGACTTCGACGCCGCACTTGTCGCAAATGACGCCACGATGCTTCATGCGCTTGTACTTGCCGCAGAGACACTCCCAGTCCGTGACGGGACCAAAGATGCGGGCGCAGAACAGGCCGTCGCGCTCCGGCTTGAAGGTGCGGTAGTTGATGGTTTCCGGCTTGGTGACCTCACCATGCGACCAGCTGCGGATCTTTTCCGGCGAGGCCAACATGATGCGGATAGCGTCAAAATCGGTAATCGGGCTGGTGAGTTCAAACGGGTTCGAACGGAACAAGGCGACCCTCCTTGGCGGGCCTCTCGGCGCCTGCCGCGGCTTTTCTCCCGGGATTCCTTAAGGATCCTTCCTTCCCGGGTAGCGGCGGTTACCGCTTTCAAGAAGGACCCCATAACATTCATGCCCGGCCCGGAGCTTATTCTGTGCTGCTCCGGGCGGGGCCGCAGACCAACACCGCGCTAATCGGCCACAGCCGCAACCTCGGGCGCGGGAGCCTTGCGCACTATGTCAGCGCGCTTGATGAGCTCCACGTCGAGGCATAGCGACTGCAGTTCGCGGATGAGCACATTAAACGACTCGGGCACCCCCGGCTCAATGGCCGCCTCGCCCTTGACGATGGCCTCGTAGATCTTGGTACGGCCATATACGTCGTCGGACTTGGCGGTGAGCAACTCCTGCAGGATGTAGGCAGCGCCGTAAGCTTCAAGCGCCCACACTTCCATCTCGCCGAAGCGCTGGCCACCGAACTGCGCCTTGCCACCCAGCGGCTGCTGGGTGATGAGCGAGTACGGCCCGATGGAGCGCGCATGGATCTTGTCATCCACCAGGTGCGACAGCTTGAGCATGTAGATGTAGCCCACCGTCACTGGCTGCTCCAACTGGTCGCCCGTCATGCCGTCATAAAGCACGGTCTTGCCTGAGGTCGGCAGTCCGGCGGAAGACAACAGCGTTTTGATCTCCTGTTCCTTGGCACCATCGAAGACCGCAGTGCCGAACCAGATGCCACGCCCCATGCCTGCAGCGACACGCAGCAGCATCTCGTCATCGAGTTCGAGCAGCTGGCGTAGCGTTGCGGTTCCTGCGAACTCCTTCTTCACCGCTTCGCGTACTGCCTCAGCGCTTGCGCTGATGGTGGCCATGGCCGCAATCTTCTTGCCCAGCTCATGCGCGGCCCAGCCCAGGTGCGTCTCCAGAATCTGGCCCACGTTCATACGCGAAGGCACACCGAGCGGATTCAGCACAATCTCCACCGGCGTTCCATCCGGCAGATACGGCATGTCCTCCTCGGGAAGAATGCGCGAAATCACGCCCTTGTTGCCGTGGCGGCCGGCCATCTTGTCGCCCACGGAGAGCTTGCGCTTCATGGCGACGTAGACCTTGACCAGCTTGATGACGCCCGGAGGCAGTTCGTCCCCCTTCTGCAGCTTGGCTATCTTCTCGTTGGTAATCTTGCGGATCACCTCGATCTGGCGCGAGGTCATTTCCTCAATCTCATCGATCTGCTCGTTGACGCGGGGATCCTTGTCCGCATAGCGGATGCGCTTGAGATTGCGGGTGGAGATGCGCTCGATGGTCTCGCGGTCCAGAATTGCACCCTTAGCCAGCAGGCGCTTGTTGGTGCGCTCGTCGTGCAGGTCGGCCTGCACTTCCTTGCCGCCGAGGATGCCTTCAAGACGTTTGAGGCGCTCGTCGGTGAGAATGCGAATCTCATCGCCGAGGTTCTTTTCGAGCTTGGCAACATATTCGGCTTCAATCTGCTTGGCGCGCTCGTCCTTCTCCTGGCCCTTGCGGCTGAAGATGCGCACGTCGACCACCGTGCCTTCGATACCGGGAGGGCAGGTGAGCGAGGCGTCGCGCACGTCGCCGGCCTTTTCACCGAAGATGGCGCGCAGCAGCTTCTCCTCCGGCGTAAGCTGGGTTTCGCCCTTGGGCGTCACCTTGCCGACCAGGATGTCGCCATGGCTGATCTGGGCACCGATGCGGATAACGCCGCTCTCGTCCAGATCGCGCAGCGCATGCTCGCTGACGTTGGGAATGTCGCGGGTGATTTCCTCGGGGCCGAGCTTGGTGTCGCGGGCCTCGATTTCGAACTCTTCGATGTGCACAGAGGTGTAGTAGTCCTCGCGCACCAGCTTCTCACTGATCAGGATGGCATCTTCGAAGTTGTAGCCACGCCATGGCATGAAGGCAACAAGCACGTTGCGGCCCAGCGCCAGCTCTCCCTGTTCGGTGCAGGGACCGTCTGCGATGACCTGCCCCTTGACCACGCGCTCGCCCTCGCGCACCACCGGCTTCTGGTTGATGCAGGTGTTCTGATTGGAGCGCTTGAACTTGATGAGCTGGTAAATATCGGAACCCACCTCACGCGACAACTGCGTGGGGTGATGCTCGCCTTCGACGCGCACGATAATGCGCTCCGAGTCAACCGAGTCCACGATGCCGTTGCGCTTGGCCAGAATCACGGCGCCGGAGTCGCGTGCGGTGACGCCTTCCATGCCCGTGCCGACCAGCGGGGCTTCGGCCACCAGCAGCGGCACCGACTGACGCTGCATGTTGGCGCCCATCAGCGCGCGGTTAGCGTCGTCGTGCTCGAGGAACGGCACCAGCGACGCGGCCACCGAGACAAGCTGCTTGGGGCTGACGTCGATGTAGTCCACCTCTGCGCGGTTGACGAGCACAAAGTTGCCCTGCCTGCGCGCATTGACGAGATCATCCGTAATGACGCCGTTCTCATCAAAGTCGATGTTGGCCTGGGCAATGGTGTGCTTGTCTTCCTCCCACGCTGAGAGATAGAAGCTGTACGGGATGTGCTCGATGGTGCGCTTACCCGCTTTCTTGAGCTGGGCATTGAGCTTGATGGCCTCTTCCTTCTCGATGTGGTCACCCACGCGCAGGCCGCTTTCGCCGGCGTTGGTGATTTCAACGTATTCGAGAATGCGCGCATCCTTTACCTTCCGGTAGGGCGACTCAATGAAGCCGTATTCGTTGATGCGCGCAAAGCAACTGAGCGAGCTGATGAGTCCGATGTTCGGACCTTCCGGCGTTTCAATCGGGCAGATGCGGCCGTAGTGTGTGGGATGCACGTCGCGGACTTCAAAACCAGCGCGCTCCCGCGACAGACCGCCCGGCCCAAGGGCCGACAGGCGGCGCTTGTGCGTAATCTCCGACAGGGGGTTGGTCTGGTCCATGAACTGCGACAGCTGCGAAGATCCGAAGAACTCGCGGATGGCCGCCATGACCGGCTTGGCGTTGATGAGGTCATGCGGCATGGCCGTGTTGAGCTCCTGGTAGACGCTCATCTTCTCCTTGATGGCGCGCTCCATGCGCACAAGGCCGATGCGGAACTGGTTCTCCATCAGTTCGCCCACGGCGCGCACGCGGCGATTGCCAAGGTGATCAATGTCGTCCACCACGCCGATGTTCTTGCGCAGCTTGAGCAGGTAGCGGATGGTCGAATAGAAGTCCTCGGGCGTCAGCGTGCGGTGGCCGAGCGGCGTGGCGTCCTGATTCTCGTGAAGCTTGATGTTGAACTTCAAGCGGCCCACGCGCGAGAAATCATACTTGCGCGGGTCAAAGAACATGCCTTCAAACAGAGCCGTCGCGGTGTCGAGCGTTGGCGGGTCGCCCGGACGCAGCTTGCGGTAGATTTCAATCAGCGCCTCTTCCGGCTTGCGCACGGAGTCGCGCTTGAGCGTATTCGTGATGATGTTGCCCACGTCGTCACGCTCAGGGAAAAGCACCTCGAAGCTGGAAGCTCCGCTGGCCATCACCTTGTGCAGGCGGTCGGCAGTCAGCTCAACATTAGCCTCGACAATCACCTCGCCGGTAGCCATGTCCACCACGTCGGCCGCCGTAATCGCACCATCCAGCTCGGCTGCTTCAACCTCAACACGGTCAATGCCCGCGGCGCGAATCGCCTTGAGCGTGTGCGGTGTTATCTTGCGGCCGGCGTGGGCAAGTTCCTCGCCCTTGTGCGTCACCGCTTGTGCCGGCTTGGTGCCCAGCAGATGCGTATGCATCTTGGGATCTTCCGGCACAGCCCACTGCAGCTTGCCGTCCACCACGTGCAGGCGGTCCACCGTGTAGAAGGTCTTGAGAATTTCCTCGTCAGAACGCAGGCCAAGCGCGCGCAGGAAGATAGTGCCCAGGAACTTGCGCTTGCGGTCAATGCGCACGTAGAGCGTGTTCTTCTGGTCGTACTCAAACTCCACCCACGAACCGCGGTAGGGAATGATCTTGCCCAGGAAGTAGGTGCGGTTGTTCGCCGTCTCAAAGAAGACGCCGGGCGAGCGATGCAGCTGCGACACAATGACGCGCTCGGTGCCGTTGACGATGAAGGTGCCGTTCGGGGTCATCAGCGGAATGTCGCCGAAGAAGACCTCCTGCTCCTTGATGTCACGGATGGTCTTGTTGCCGGTCTCCGCGTCCTTGTCGTAAATGGTGAGGCGAACCGTTACCTTAAGTGGAGCGGAGAACGTCATACCGCGCTCTTCGCACTCCTGCTGGTCATACTTCAACTGCAGGCCCACAGGGTCGCCGCACTTGTTGCAGAAGTCAGGCGTGTTCTTGTTGTACGTGCCGCACTTCTGGCAGAGCACATCGCCAGGCAGAAACGGATCAGTAATCACCATGGCTCCGCACTGCACGCAGGCAGTACGCAGGTGATGCAGGCCCTTCAGGTGGCCGCACTTGCACTCCCAGTTGCCGATGGAGAAGTCAACGAAGTCCAGTTGCGAGATGCCGCGGAAATCCGTGATAGGGAAGACCGAGGTAAAGACCGACTGCAGACCCGAGTCGTCACGCTCGTTGGGCAGCTTGTCCATTTGCAGGAAGCGCTCGTAGGAGCGACGCTGCACCTCAATCAGGTTGGGAATCTGGGTTGCGGTGGGAATCTTGGAAAAATCGAGCCTGCTGCGAATCGCGCGCTTCTCGTTGGACATGCTTCACTCCTGGGGCTCTTTAGACCAGCACACCCTTGTGGGGTGCGCCGGGCCGGCACCCGAGTCCCGGGGAACCGACGGATTATGAGATAACCATCACTGCTTCCGGACAGGCCCACATCGCGGCCAGTCCCATCCGATTACCGCTGCAGTCCCGGGCGCGATTGTCACAGCACCGGAAATTCGACGCCGACTACATCGGCTTGAGATCTGCGTCAAAAGCATGAGTGGCATTGCCGCCGACTGGGCTTGTGCGCTAGACTGCGCACGGCTGGAGCAACAGGCGCGCAGGTGACAAACCTGGTACATTTCCGCGCGTGCCGGATAAAATGCACTGTGCCAGAATGCATCCAACCGGAGCCGGGAGACACGAAAAGCCCGCAAGGACGCGATGCCTCACGAGCGCGGCTTACAGCCAGTGCTCCCAACCGAATTCTTGAATCCTGCTCTCGCCGATCCCAAAGCTCGCTTCTGCCGCTCGCCCGCCAGCTGCTGCCGCCCCGTCAAGGCGCAATCCAAATAAGCCCTTGACTCTTTGGCACTTTTCTCAAACCCGAGTCCGCCTGCGGAGTGCTTGGCATTGCTCCTGCCTGCGGATGAGATGGGTGCCCTTTCGCTTGTCTCAAGACGCGTCACTCAGCTTCCGGCCATTCCTGTGAAAAACCGGAATGGGCCGGAAAGACGCGCACTATTTATCGTAACGCGTCCCGGCCCTCCGTGCAAGTTCTGCAATGCTACTTGATTTCGATGGTCGCGATGCCTTCGAACTTCTTCTTGATGGCCTCGGCCTCTTCCTTGGTCGCGCTTTCCTTCAGCGGCTTGGGCGCGCCGTCGACGAGGTCCTTGGCTTCCTTCAGGCCGAGCGAGGTAACTTCGCGTACGGCCTTGATGGTGTTGATCTTGTTCGCGCCGGCATCCTTGAGGATGACCTGGAACTCGGTCTTCTCCTCGGCCGCCGGAGCCGCCGCAGCCGCGCCACCGCCAGCCACCACCACCGGGGCCGCCGCAGCCGCCAAAACGCCGAGCCGTTCTTCCAGCTTCTTCACCAGAGCTGCTGCTTCCAGCAGGCTCAGGCTAACAATCTGCTCTTCCAACTGTGCGAGATCCGCCATGTTTCTTCTCCAATCAAAACCGTTGAATTGCTTGTGATTCCCTTGTCAGCCGCTCAACCAAGCTGGAAGTTTCCGATGCGCCCAGACCCGCGCCCTTCCCGATGGATTACCGGCCAAAATTCGCCCGTACAACTGCGCCCAAAGGCGCTTCCGCAACAGCCCTAGGCCGCTCCGGCAAACTTTTCCTTTTCGACGCCCTGACCCAGAACCACCGCCAGGTCGCGTCCGGTTGCATTGATGACCGTGGCCAACCGCTGCGCCGGTGCATTGATAAGGAACAGCAGCTTGGAGAAAATCTCCTCCTTGCCCGGCATGGTAGCCAACGCCTTGACCTCTTCCACGCTCAGCAGCTTGCCGTCCACAATGCCCAGCTTGAACTGAAACTCGGCATTCTCGCTGACCCACTTGGCAAAGCCCTTGGCCAGAGCCACGGGATCTCCCGAGGTGAAGGCCACGGCGCTCACGCCCTTGAGGCCCTTCAGAGCCTCCTCCACCTGGCTACCCTGGGCCGAAATTGCTGCCAGCTTGTTCTTGAGCACGCGGTACTTGCCGCCCGACTCCCGTACTGCCTTGCGCAGCGCAAAATCCTGCGCCACGGTCAGCTTGGTAAAGGTGCCGATGATTGCCGTTGTGGAGGTTTCCAGCTCCTTGGCCAGCTGCTGGACCTTCTCCGCCTTCTTCGCCTTTGAAATCGCCATCTTCCTGCTCCCTCAGCGGGTCGCGCCTCACGCGGCGCCGTCGAATCGAATTTCTAATGTCTTGAACCCGGGCAAAGCCGAACTCCGTACCGGCTCGCCAAACGCCCTATTGCTTGCCGGCCGCCTCTGCAATGGCCGCATCCAGCGGGACGCCGGGGCCCATGGTCGAACTGAGCGTAACGCTCTTGATGTACTTGCCCTTGGCCGCGGAAGGCTTCGCGCGGACGATGGAAGTGATCACGGTTGTGGCATTCTCCACCAGCTTCTCCGGTGGAAAGCTCAGCTTGCCTACGGGCACATGCACCAGGCTGGTCTTGTCGGCGCGGAACTCCACTTTGCCGGCCTTGATCTCCTTCACTGCAGACGCCACATCCAGCGTAACGGTGCCGGTCTTGGGATTGGGCATCAGACCCTTGGGGCCAAGCACCTTGCCCAAGCGACCCACCACCTTCATCATGTCCGGTGTGGCAATCAGGGCATCAAACGCAGTCCAGTTTTCCTTCTGGATCTTCTCGACCATCTCCTCGCCACCCACAAAGTCGGCACCAGCATCCTGGGCCTCCTTCTGGCGGTCGCCGGTGGCAATCACAGCCACGGTCTTGGTTTTACCCAGTCCGTGGGGCAGAACCACCGTGCCGCGCACCATCTGGTCGGCATGGCGGGTATCCACGCCGAGACGCATGGTCAAATCCACGGTCTCGTCAAACTTGGCATACTTGACCTGCTTGAGCAGTTCAACAGCTTCAGGCAGCGCATACGCCGGCTTGGTGACAGCCGCGCGCGCCTTCACAATGTTCTTGCTGGCTTTTCTTGCCATTTGTCCCTCGTCTCCCACCGCTTTTGCCAGCCCCGCTTTGCAGGTAACCCGGCTGCCGGCCACAGGGCAACAGATGCGCTGCCTTGACTGGGCTGGCTTCGAACGGGTCCAAAAGCCGTGGTGTTGATGACGGTCCGAAGTGAACCTCGGACACATCTGTGAATCATACTGAAATGGCAATCCGAATGCAAGATGCTGGTGTTAGCGCATGCTGCGTGCTGGCAAGAGATGTCCACCGGCGCGGCGGATTTGATGGAGCAGAAAGTCTTGGGACAGAATTTAAACGATTTTCAGTGGTATCGCATCTAACCGTTCAGATTGGTGTTCATTCTTGGTGTTGATTTCTTGAGAGCCGCAAAGGGAAAGCTTTGGCGGTGAGACCACCGGAGGCATGGACGCCTCGACAAGGGAGCAATAGATATGAGAACGCTGAAGATGGCCATTGGCATGGCCCTTGGGCTGGTGCTGCTGGCGGCGCCGGCCTTTCCGCAATCAGAAGCCGCTGAAAATGGTCAGGGGCGATTCATCGTAACGGTTTTGCCCAAGAAAAAATCGGAGGCTCCGCCGAATATCACCCTGCAGGACCTGCGGCTGAAGGTCAACGGCAAGGAGTCCACGGTAACAAGTTGGGTGCGCTTGAACCGGCCCACGGATGAAGTGGAACTCGTCGTCCTGATTGACAGCTCCTCCCGATCGAGCCTGGGCCAGCAGCTCAATGACATTTCGAACTTCATCCAGGGGCTACCGGCAAATGTAAAGGTGGCGCTGGGCTACATGGATAACGGTCGCGCAGAACTGACGGGGCCGCTCTCCACAGATCACGCGCAGGCCGCGAAGGCGCTGCACATGCCTGGCGGACTGCCCGGTTCGAGCGGAGGCCCGTACTTCTGCCTGTCAGACCTTGCGCATCACTGGCCGTCCGACGATCCCATGGCCCGGCGCGAGGTGGTGATGATCACCGACGGCGTGGACATCTACAACCTTCGCTATGACCCACAGGATCCTTACGTGCTGGCGGCCATGACGGACGCGGCCCGGTCCGGCCTGGTTGTCTTCTCCATCTACTGGAGAAACCAGGGATTTCTTGATAACACCTACTATGAAACCAACTCCGGACAGAATCTGCTGTCGCAACTGACGCAATCCACGGGTGGCTATAGCTACTGGACCGGGATGGGCAACCCGGTCAGCTTCAAACCCTACTTTGATGATCTTGTGATGCGTCTGCAGCATCAGTATCGAGCCACGTTTTCCACCATGCTGAAGGGACGCCCCGCAGTGCTGAACATGGAGCTGAAGGTAGGCGGCCCGGCGGCCAAGGCCTACGCGCCGCAACAGGTGCTGGTCATCAACAAGGCTGCCCAATAGGCAACCTGGAAAAAATCCTCAGGGCGCGCCTCGCATGTAGAGCGGGGCGCGCCTGTTTTTGTGTCTCCTCGACGGCGCGAATTTTTCTCTACTTGAAGACTCCGCGGCGGGCTGTGTAGTTTGTTGATACCGGCTTTCGCCTGACCTTGTTTCCGCGATTCTGTGGTTCTGCTCAGGTATTGGTGCAATCCGCTGGACAACCGAGCACCTGGCGTGCGGCCTTCCGCGCGTGTCGAACGACAATCGCGCTTCCGCGATGGCTTAATGAAACCATTCGTGCGCCTCGCGACCAGGGTGCCCTCACAGGAAAAGAGGACTATGAGACGCTCCACTCCTGCCTTGCTTCTTTCTTCCGTCGCCTTGAGCCTTGCCAGTTTGCCGCTGCAATCCCAGACGCTCGACGCACAGTATGCCCGCGATCCCGGGCAGGCCATTGACCAGCAGTACACGGATCACATTCTGAAGTACACCACGGAAAAGCAGTTCCTCTCGCCGCTGGTGGACTACCTGCCTGCGTCGAAGACCGTACCCACTCCGGAGAAGGTGCTGGGCGACGTGTCTGGCGCGCCGGATATGCTGCCCTATGCCGAAGACGTGTACAAGTACTTCCGCATGCTGCAGGCCGCAAGTCCGCGGGTGAAGGTCTTCACCATCGGCCACACGGAGGAGGGCCGCGAGATGATTGCCGCGGCCATTGCCGACCCCGAACTGCTGAACGCCGCCAAGGAAAATGACGCACGGCTGGCCCAACTGGCCGATCCGCGCACCATCGGCCTGGACGACGCGAAGGCCAAGGCGCTGATTGAGAAGAGCTGGCCGGTCTACTACATCACGGGCACCATCCACTCGCCGGAGACGGGCGCGCCCACGGCGCTGATGGAGCTGGCCTACCGGCTGGCGGTGGACGATGCCCCCTACATCAAGTACATCCGCTCGCACATGATTGTGCTCATCACGCCGGTGGTGGAGGTGGACGGCCGCGACCGCATGGTGGACCTTTACAAGTGGCACAAGGCGCACCCCGGCGAAAAGTGGCCGTCGCTGATCTACTGGGGACACTACGTTAGGCATGACAACAACCGCGACGCCATGGGCATGACGCTGGACCTGACGCGCAATGTGCTGAACACCTATGTCTCGTGGCACGCTCAGGTGCTGCACGACCTGCACGAGTCCGTCCCTTTTCTCTACGACAACACCGTGGGCGACGGTCCTTACAACGCATGGGTGGACCCGGCGCTGGCCGACGAGTGGGCCGAACTCGGCTGGAACAATGTGGCGCAGATGCAGAGCTTCGGCATGCCGGGCGTCTTTACCCACGGCGACTTTGACACGTGGAGCCCCGGCTACCTCATGTTCCTGGCGGCGCTGCATAACGGAATCAGCCGGCTCTACGAGACCTTTGGCAACGGGGGCGCGGATACGGAGAAGCGCATCCTTGATCCCGAGGATTATTCGCGGACATGGTACCGGCAGAATCCACCGCTGCCCGTGGTGACATGGTCGCAGCGCGACAACAACAACTATGAGCAGACGGCGCTGCTGTCAACGCTCTCCTACTTCTCGCGGCACACGCAGCATTTTCTTGAGAATTACTACATCAAGAGCAAGCGCTCGGTGGAGAAGCCCACGCAGGCTGGACCCGCGGCTTACGTGATTCCTCCCGATGCTGCACAGACCAACCGTACAGTGGAACTGCTGAAGGTGCTCCAGCGCCAGCACGTGGAGGTGCAGCAGCTCTCACAGGCCGCGACGTGCAGCGTGCCGGGCGAGAAACGCGACGACAAGCCGAAGCAGCAGACCTTTGCGGCTGGCAGCATTGTGGTGCGCATGGACCAGCCCTACTCGCGCATTGCCGATGCTCTGCTGGACCGGCAGTTCTGGGCGCCGGACGATCCGCAGAAACATCCCTACGACGATACAGGCTGGTCGTTCCCGCACCTCTTCAACGTGAAGACGGTACGCGTGCTGGACACATCGATTCTGAAGGCGCCCATGACCATGCTGACCGATCCGCAGACGCTGGCGGGCAAGCTGCTGGGCGAGGGTTCAATTGTCGCCGTGGCCAACACCGGACAGGCATCGCTGCTGTCACTTGTCTACAAGCTCAAGGGGGCGCGCATCGAGTCTGTCGAGAAGCCTTTTGACGCTGGCGAACGGCACTTCCCTGCCGGCTCGCTGCTGATTCGCGATGCGCAAGCGGACGCGTTAGCCAAGGCGCTGCACGACCTGTCGCTCGACGGCGTGCGGTTGGGCGTTGCTCCGTTGACGCCAGCGCATGCGGTGAGCGCGCCGCGCGTTGCCGTGATGCACACCTGGCTTTCGACACAGACCGAGGGCTGGTGGCGCTATGCGCTCGATGCCGAGGGCGTGCCGTTCGACTACATCAGCACGCAGACCGCCGCCAAGGGAGACAACCTGCGCGCCAAGTACGACGTGATCATCTTTGCTCCGGTGGCACGCGCGAGCACCTTGCAGATTCTGGAGGGAATTCCGCGGTGGAACAATCCCATGCCTTGGCAGAAGACAGCACTCACGCCGAACCTGGGCCGCATTGACAGCACGGCAGACATTCGCCCCGGCCTGGGCTACGACGGCCTCGAGCACCTAAGGCAGTTTGTCGAACAGGGCGGCCTGCTGATTACCTGCGAGGACACAGCGCAGTTCGCGATTGAGACGGGGCTGGCGCCGGGGGTGACCGTGGCTCCCAAAGACGGCGCGCGGGTAACTGGCTCGGTGCTGAATGCAGTCTTTGTGGACAGCCAAAGTCCGGTTGCATTTGGCTTTGGGGCGAATGTTCCCGTGATCAGCGCGAATGGCATGGTGTTTAACGTAAGCAACACGGTCGGCAGCACGCGCTTCCGCACGCTGATGGACCCCTATGCCGAACGCCCCACCGGGCGCGGCACTGTGGAGGACAGCGACGTGCCGCAGGGGCGTAAGATTACCGATCCCTTGCCGCTGCCCAAGCCAAAGCCGTGGCAGGCCAAGCCGCTGAATGAGGATGAGATGCGGAATAACCTGCTGCTGATCCCGGCGGAGCTGCGGCCGGATGTGGTTCTGCGCCTGGACGACGACAAGAGCCTGCTGCTGGACGGCCTGCTCGACAAAGGCAAGGGCATTGCGGAACACGCCGTGGTGGTAAACGCGCACCTGGGCAAGGGCAGCGTGCTCCTGTTCGGCAATAACCCGGTGTATCGCGGTGAAACCGTGGGCAATTACGCGCTGGTCTTCAACGCGATCCTACAGCACGACCACCTGGCGAACCCACCCGCTCCGGCGGAGAAGAAGTAGGCACGTTGCGGGACTTCGGTCCTTCATCCCTTTCGCGTGACAGCGTTTTGTGGCATGCTGTCACGCATGGGAAACAAGGACAAAGGCCGCAAAGAGGCCAAGAAAGCGCCGAAGCCGAAGCCCAAACCCGAGCCGAGCCACAGGCGCGAACTGTTCACGCCAGCCCCGCAGAAGTAATGTTTTTGCCAAAGGCGGGGCACAAATCATCGCCTGAACGCACGAAGGCCCTCCCGCGGGAGGGCCTTCGCCATGTGAGCTTAGTGAGCCAAAGTTAGCCGACAACCTCGATGCCCATGGAGCGGGCAGTGCCCTTGATGCTCTTGATGGCAGCCTCGACGGAGGCGGCGTTCAGGTCCGGCATCTTCTGCGTGGCGATTTCCCTCACCTGCTTCTCGGTCACCTTGCCCACCTTGTCCTTGTTCGGCGTGCCGGAGCCCTTGGCGAGACCGGCTGCCTTCTTGAGCAGAATGGCCGCGGGCGGCGTCTTGGTAACGAAGGTAAAGCTGCGGTCGGCATAAACGGTGATGACGACAGGGATGATCAGCCCGGCCATCTCCTTGTTCTGCGTGCGGGCATTGAACTGCTTGCAGAACTCCATAATGTTGACCTGCGCCTGGCCCAGCGCGGGACCAACGGGCGGCGCGGGCGTGGCCTTGCCAGCCTCAATCTGTAGCTTGACGTAAGCGGATACTTTCTTCGGAGGTGCCATTGGGTTCCTCTGGAACCAGCCTATTGCTCCTAGCCTCTAGCTTTCAGCTGGATACTTCCTTCCTGCAATTTTTGGCGCTGCCGCTCTGGCGTTCGCTTACAACCGGCACCCGCTAGGTGGGCAATCCAGTTAGAAGCTGGAAGCTAGTAGCTGAGAGCAGCAACTACACAATCTTTTCGACCTTGCCGAACTCCAGTTCGACCGGAGTGGAGCGTCCGAAGATGGTCACCATAACCTTGAGTGTTTCGCGATCTTCGTTTATCTCGTCCACCACGCCGTTGAAGTTGGCAAACGGCCCGTCAGTAATACGAACGGACTCGTTCTTCTCAAACTTGATCTTAAGCCGCGGCTTTTCCTTCGCGGTTTCGGAGCGGAAGAGGATTGAACTCACTTCTTCCTCCGAAAGGGCAACGGGCTTGTCGCCGGTGCCAAGAAAGCCGGTGACCTTGGGCGTGTCTTTCAACACGTGCCACAGGTCGTTATCGAGGTCCATTTCAACGAGGACATAGCCGGGCAGAAAGACCCGCTCCACCGTGCGCTTCTTGCCGTTGACAATCTCTGTCACGGGTTCGGTGGGAATCATGATGCGGCCCACCTTGTCCCGCAGGCCAAAGGCCGCCACGCGACTCTCAATAGACTCGCGCACCTTGCGCTCAAAGCCTGAGTAGGCATGCAGGATGTACCACTTGAAGCGCTCGTTGCGCTCCGGCTTTGGCTGCTCCGGCGTTGGCTGCTCGGCGGATTGTTCCAGTTCTTCTGCCATCTTGTTCTCGATTCGCGGCGGCCTTATTTACTGCGCGCCGCCCAAACGGGTCAGTATCTCTTGCAAGGCCTTGTTGAAGATAAAGTCCACCACGAAAAAGAAAAAGCCGAAGAGAAACACCGTGACAATCACCACCGCCGTGGTGTTCTGCACTTCTTTCCGCGTCGGCGCCACCACCTTGCGCATCTCCGCGCGCACGTCGCTCAGGAAGCGGGTGAGGTTGCCCCACATGCCCACAGCGCCCTCTGAAATATTCGAGAGCGCACCCGGTTCCTGCAGCTTGGCGGACCGCTGTTCGCCTTTTTCGATTGCTGCCTTGCTCGCCATACTTCTAATCCTTTGCACCCGGCCGTCGCGCCGGGCACCTGCTTCTTAATCTGGCAGGGGCGGAGGGATTCGAACCCCCAAGTTCGGTTTTGGAGACCGACAGTTTAACCGTTGAGCTTACGCCCCTGTAGCGGCGGCCAGCAATTGCTGACCGCCAGCGTCCTACTTCGTTTCCCGGTGCGGCTGGTGCTTGCGGCAGCGATTACAGAACTTCTTGAACTCCAGACGACCGGTGGTCGTCTTCTTGTTCTTCGTCGTCGAGTAGTTGCGCTCCTTGCACTCAGTGCACTGCAACGTTACGATTTCGCGCATTTCAATTTCCTTTCAGGGTCCGCGGCTCAGACCAGATTTCCCGCCTGAGCCCGGCCACCTGCAACTCTTACTTGATAATCTCCGAGATGGTGCCCGCGCCCACGGTGCGGCCGCCCTCGCGGATGGCGAAGCGCAAGCCCTTCTCCATGGCCACCGGCGTAATCAGCTCCACCGTCAACTGCACGTTGTCGCCCG
>JAKAFB010000127.1 GCA_021818105.1 Acidobacteriota bacterium | reverse complement strand
TCGTTGGGATCGAGCTGGACGTCGAGCACCGGCATGGTGGTGCCCTGGATGCGGGTCTGCATGGGGAAGCCTCCTCTACAGAGAAGAGTGTACAGCCGCGGATGCGGGGTTATTACTGCAAAAGGACACCCGGCGAGAAGGCAACGGCATCGCGGGCGGAAATGCTCTACTCTGGCAGAGGAAACACATGGTCTACTTTGCCAAACCGTTTCGCAAGGCCCTGTGGCTGTCACTGGAACATGACGTGCCGAACACGGCGAAGGCCGCAGCCTTCTCTGGCATGCTGGTAATCTTTCCAGCGCTGTTGCTGCTAACCTCGCTGATGGCGGTGATGCCGCAGGGGACGACGCTGATGGGTGAGATCCGCGCGGGGTTTGATCAGTTTTTGCCGGCAGATACCCTGGCACTGATGCAAGCCTCATTGCAGGCGAGCCACTTGCGATCGGCACAGCTACTGCTTTCAGCAACAGGCATCAGCATCTTTGGCGGGCTGGGCCTGATGCTTTCACTGATGGAAGGGTTTCGACGCGCGTATCGCTTGCCGTTTGGCGAGTGGGGCGTGTGGCAGCGCCGTATGCGTGCGCTGCTGCTGGTGCCGATTGTGCTGGTGCCGCTGGCGCTGGCCACGCTGCTGCTGGTATTTGGGCGACTGATTGAGACATGGATGATTGTCAATTCCATTCACGAATTGCACCACATCGTGATCCTGATGTGGAGGCTGGCGCGGTGGGCAATTGCGATGCTGACGAGCGTGGCGGTGCTGGGCGCGTTGTATCACTTTGGGACCAAGCGCACTGAGCACTGGATGCACGTGGTGCCGGGTGCGATTACGACCACGCTGCTGTGGTTCCCGGCGACGCTGGCCTTTGGCTGGTATATGACGCGCTTTGCAGACTACTCGATGGTGTATGGGTCATTTGGCGCGGGAATTGCGATGCTGGTGTGGCTGTACATTACGTCGTACAGCGTGCTGCTGGGCGCGGAGTTGAATGGCGTACTGTTTAGGGCACGCAAGGAGCGCGACGCCGCCGAGGAAGATGCGGAGGCACGCTCCTTTCATCTGTGACGGCGTGCACTGAGGATAGCGCGTGCTGCAAGGCACGATGGATAAAGGGGATCTGTGCGCCCATCCCTCCGTGTAGAATGATATGGGCCACGCTTTTTTCACCCCATTCCCTTAATTGAGTCCTTTCTGGAGTTTTTCCAATGCCGTTTAATAAAATGAGCCCGACCGAAACCCCTGTTCAACGCCGCGCGAAAATTGTTGCCACCCTTGGGCCGGCTTCCAACACAGAACCTGTCTTCCGTGATCTTGTGCGCGCGGGTGTGGATGTGGTTCGACTGAATTTTTCCCATGGCACGCACGAGGAGAAACTGGCGCTGATCCAGATGATCCGCAAGGTAAGCCTCGAAGAGCGCAAACCGTTGTGTATTCTTGGCGATCTACAGGGGCCGAAGATCCGCACGTCAAAGCTGAAGAACCACGAGCCCGTACTGCTGCAGGCCGGGCAGCGGCTGACCATTACGCCACGCGAGGTTCCGGGGACGGCGAAGCTGGTGGGCACCACGTTCAAGACGCTGGCGGAGAATGTGGAGCAGGGATCGCGCATTCTGCTGTCAGACGGACTGATTGAACTCCGTGTGCAGCATGTGGACGGCGCCGATGTGGTCTGCGAAGTCATCAATGGCGGATTGCTGGGCGAGAACAAGGGCATCAACCTGCCAGGCATTTCGGTGCGCGTGCCTTCGCTGACGGAGAAGGACGCCGCCGATCTTGAGTTTGCAATCAAGAACGGCGTGGACGCGATTGCGGTTTCGTTTATACGCACGGCAGAGGATGTTCGCCTGGTGCGCAATCGCGTGTCGGCCTATGGCGGCGAGACGTGGATTATTGCCAAGCTGGAGAAGCCGCAGGCCATTGAACATCTCGACAGCATTCTGCAGGTGGCCGACGGCATCATGGTGGCACGCGGCGACCTGGGCGTGGAGGTTCCGCCGGAGAAGGTGCCGGCCTTCCAGAAGCACATCATCCGCCGCGCAGCGGAGTATCGCAAGCCGGTGATCACGGCGACGCAGATGCTGGAGTCGATGATTGAAAATCCGCGGCCGACGCGCGCGGAGGTTTCTGACGTAGCAAATGCAGTGTATGACGGCACGGATGCGGTGATGCTGTCGGGCGAGTCGGCCGTGGGCAAGTATCCGGTGGGCGCAGTGGCGATGATGGCGCGCATCATCAGCGAGGCGGAGCGGCACATGAAGGAGCAAAACTACGCCTACTCCCTGAAGCGGCACGAGCGCCTCTCAATTGACGAGACGATTTGCGAGGCAACAGCACATGCGGCAAGCGATCTGGATCTGCGGGGCATAGCGCTGTTCACGGAAACGGGGTCCACGGCGCGGCAGCTTTCAAAGTATCACCCGGCAACGCCGATTTTTGCACTGAGTCCCATCGAGGTGACCATCAATCGGCTCAACCTGCTGTGGGGCACCACCCCCATTCGCTGCCCGAAGGCCACAACGACGGAAGCGCTGGTGGAGATTGCGGAGAACCTTCTGGAGCAGCATGGCTACGTAAAGAACCGCGAGGTGATTGCGATTGTGGCCGGAACGCGCACGAAGTCGGGCTCCACGAACTTCCTGCGGCTGCACGTGATGGGCGAAAGGAACCAGGAGGGCCTGCGGTTCTTTGCGCAGGAGCCAACGGAAGAGGCCGCGGAGAAGCCTGCTGAGACTGTAACAGCACCCACGGCCGCTGCCCCGAAGCCAAAGCGCGCCGCAGCCAAGCCTGCAAAGACAGCGCGGAAGCCAGCACGACGCAAGTAAAGCCCGCTGCAAGCAAGAACAAAACGCCACTCCCCATGAGGAGTGGCGTTTTTTTGCTGTGCGAGGTAGTGGCTGCGGACCGCTACTTTGCAGCCAGTTGGCGCAGGACGTATTGCAGGATGCCGCCGTGCTCGAAGTACTCGATCTCCTGCGGCGTGTCGATGCGGACTTTGGCGTTGAAGTGCTTCACAGTGCCGTCGGCTGCTGTGGCTTTCACCTTGAGAGTGCGGCCGCTGGCGAAGCGATCCTTAAGCATGGTTGTGAGGCCCGGGAAGTCATAGACTTCTTCGCCGGTGAGGCCGAGTGATTCGACGTTCTGCCCTTCCTCAAACTGGAGGGGCAGGATGCCCATGCCGACGAGGTTGGAGCGGTGGATGCGCTCGAAGCTCTCAGCGATGACGGCGCGGACGCCGAGGAGTTTGGGTCCCTTGGCTGCCCAGTCGCGCGAGGAGCCGGAGCCGTACTCCTTGCCCGCGAGGATGACGAGTGGCACGTTGCGCTCGGCGTATTTCACGCTGGCGTCGAAGATGGACATCTGCTCGCCCTCGGGCAAGAGGCGCGTAACGCCGCCCTCGGTGCCGGGCGCGAGCCTGTTGCGCAGGCGCACGTTGGCAAAGGTGCCGCGGACCATGACTTCGTGGTTGCCGCGGCGCGAGCCGTAGGAGTTGAAGTCCGCGGGCTTGACGCCGTGGTCGGAGAGGTACTTGCCTGCCGGGCCGTTGGTCTTGATGTTGCCGGCGGGTGAGATGTGGTCGGTGGTGACGGAGTCGCCGAGGACGGCGAGCACGCGCGCGCCGAGAATGTCGGTGACGGGCGCGGGCGTTTTCGTCATGCCGTCGAAGTAAGGGGCCTTGCGGATGTAGGTGGAGTCTGGCTCCCACTGGTAGACGTCGCCGGTGGGGAAGCTGAGGCCCTGCCAGTTGGTGTCGCCCTTGCTGACGGTGGCGTACTCCTTGCGGAAGATGTCGCTGCTGACGC
>JAKAFB010000070.1:15203-18373 GCA_021818105.1 Acidobacteriota bacterium | reverse complement strand
TGGTTTTACCGGCACCGTTGGCGCCGACAAGGGCGGTTTTCTCGTTGCTGCGGATGAGCCAGTTGGCCTCAAGAAAGAGGATGCGCGGGCCGTAGCGCTTGCCGGCGTTTTGCAGGGAGAGCATTCAATTCTATTTTCGCAGATGGGCGGAATTTTCAGGGGGAGAGGAAATGGACTAGGATGGATGGTCGTTTGAGCCGGGGCAGGAGCAGAACATGAGCGGGCAACAGGCAAAGGGTATGAACAAGCTGTGGCCGGATGCGCGCGCTGCGCTGGACGGGATTGTGCGCGACGGGATGCTGCTGGCGATTGGGGGCTTCGGGCTGTGCGGGATACCGGAGGCGCTGATTGCGGCGCTGCGGGACACGGGCGTGCGCGAGCTGACGATTGCGAGCAACAACGCAGGCGTGGATGACTGGGGGCTGGGGCAACTGCTGCGGACGCGGCAGGTGAAGAAGATGATCTCCAGCTACGTGGGAGAAAACGCGGAGTTTGAGCGGCAGTTTCTGGCGGGCGAACTGGAGGTGGAGTTCTGCCCGCAAGGGACGCTGGCGGAGCGGATGCGCGCAGGCGGCGCGGGGATTCCGGGGTTCTACACACGCACGGGCATCGGCACACTTGTGGCCGATCGCAAGGAGCACAAGAAGTTCGACGGGGTGGAGTACATCCTGGAGCGCGGGATTCGCGCGGACGTGGCGCTGGTGAAGGCGTGGAAGGCGGACCTGCACGGGAACCTGATCTATCGCAGGACGGCGCGGAACTTTAACCCGCTGGCAGCGGCGTGCGGGCGGGTGACGGTGGCTGAGGCGGAGATTGTGGTGGAGCCGGGCGAGCTGGACCCGGATGAGATTCATACGCCGGGGATTTATGTGCAGCGGCTGGTGCACAATCCGCACCCGGAGAAGCGCATCGAGAGAAGAACGGTGCGGGAGGATTAGGGCTGTGGCATGGACTCGCGATGAGATGGCGGCGCGCGCGGCGCAGGAGTTGCAGGACGGCTTCTATGTGAATCTGGGCATCGGGATACCGACGCTGGTGGCGAATCATATTCCGGAAGGGATGACGGTGACGCTGCAGTCGGAGAACGGGCTGCTGGGGATGGGGCCGTATCCGCGCGATGCGGAGGTGGATGCGGACCTGATCAATGCAGGCAAGGAGACGGTGACGTTTGTGCCGGGGGCGTCGACGTTCAGCAGCGCGGAGTCGTTTGCGATGATTCGCGGCGGGCACATTGACCTGGCGATTCTGGGGGCGATGCAGGTGTCAGAGCAAGGCGACCTGGCGAACTGGATGATTCCCGGCAAGAGGGTGAAGGGCATGGGTGGCGCCATGGATTTGGTGAACGGCGTGCGGCGCGTGCTGGTGGTGATGGAGCATGCGGCGCCGGATGGTGGCGCGAAGCTGCTGCCGAAGTGCACGCTGCCGCTGACGGGCGCTGGCGTTGTGCATCGCGTGATTACGGACCTGTGCGTGTTGGACGTGACGCCGTCGGGCTTTGAGGTGGTGGAGCTGGCTGGCGGTGTGACGCGCGAGCAGGTGGAGCAGAAGACGGGCGCGCCGGTGCGGTTTGGCGCGGGGCTGGCGTAGCTTTCCCTTATGGAGCCGACTCCTTAGACCAGACGGGCTTGCGTTTTGCGAGGAAGGCGGCAATGCCTTCACGGAAGTCCGCGGTTTCGCGGGCCTGTGCGTTGGCCTGCATGGCGAGCTCGATGGCAGCGTCGAGCCATGGCTTGTGTTGCGCGGCCATGAGGCGCTTGGTGGCGGCGAGGGATTGCGGGCTGTTGGCGGCGAGAGCTTCCGCGAGGGCCTGCACGCGGGGCATGAGCTGATAGGGCGCGATGATTTCATTGACGAGGCCAAGGCGGTGCGCCTCGACTGCGTCGAAGAGACGTGCGGTGAGGAGCAGATCGCGGCTTCGCTTGTCGCCGATTTCGAGGGCGAGAAAGGCGGAGACGAGCGCGGGGACGAAGCCGATGCGGGCCTCAGTGAATCCGAACTTGGCGGCGGGTGTGGCGAGGGTGAAGTCGCAGATCATGGCGAGGCCGGTGCCGCCGGCGATGGCGGGACCGTGGACGGCGGCGATGGTGGGCAGGGGCAACTCGTAGAGAGTGCGGAAGAGGCGCGCGATGCGTTCGGCGTCGGCGCGGTGCTCGGCGGCGGGCTTGTCATTCATGCCTTGCAGCACCTGGAGGTCGAGGCCGGCACAGAAGGCGTCGCCCGCGCCGGTGAGCACAAGGACGCGTGCGGGACTGGCGACGGAGTCTTCCAGTGCATCGATGAGCTCCTGCTGCATGACGGGTGTCATGGCGTTGCGGCGCTCAGGGCGGTTGAGCGTGAAGAGACGGAGGGGCGGCTGATCCGCGACGGTAATGGTGGTGTAGGTCATGGCGTTATTGAACGGGCGCACCGTAGGTGCGGACGAGCTGCGCGCTGGCGCGGGTGAGCGGTTCGAGCGGGGCGAGGATGGGTAGTGCGGCTCCGCAGGCGGTGAGGACTTCAATGAGAGTTTCAGTGGGGATGTTGCCGATGAGAACATCCTGAGCGAAGGGACAGCCGCCGAGGCCGCCGATGGCGGCGTCGAAGCGTCGAATGCCAGCGTGATAGGCAGCGCGGATGTGCTCGGCCGCGGCGTCGGGACGGGCGTGAAGATGAACACCGATCTCTGCGCCGGTGTTGGCTTCAAGGACGGCGGCGACGGTTTCCTGAATTTGCGCGGGCGTGGCGAGGCCGACGGTGTCAGCAAGGGAAATCTGCTCGATGCCGGAGTCGGCGAGGAGATCGCAGGCGTCGACGACCTCGGTAATGCTCCAGGGGTCGCCGTAGGGATTGCCGAAGGCCATGGAGACGTAGGCGACGACATCGAGGCCCGCTCTTTGGGCCTGCATGGCGATGGCTTCGAGAGAGTCGAGGGATTCCTCGGGCGTCTGATGCTGATTGCGCTGGAGGAAGCCGGGTGAGATGGAGTAGGGAAAGCCGAGCGTTTGTACAGCGCTGGTGCGGATGGCTCGCTCGGCACCTTTTTCATTGACGACGATGCCAATGATTTCAACGTGATCGGGAGGCATGAGGAATTCGAGCACCTGCTCGGAGTCGGCCATTTGGGGCACGGCGGCGGGGGAGACGAAGCTGACAGCGTCAATGTGAGTGAAGCCCGCGTCGATGAGCTTGCG
>JAKAFB010000070.1:0-15103 GCA_021818105.1 Acidobacteriota bacterium | reverse complement strand
TCGCTGGTGTCACTGGCGCGGAGGCCGAGCTTGTTTTCCTTTTTGCCGGGGCGGAAGCCTTTGGTGCCCTTCTCCACGATGAAGGCGGAGAGGCCGTGGGTGCCTTTGCTCTTGTCGGTTACGGCGATGACGACGAGGACGTCGGCGTAGTGGCCGTTGGTGATGAAGGTCTTGGTGCCGTTGAGGATGTAGCGGTCGCCTTTGCGAACGGCGGTGGTGCGGGCGCCGGAGGCGTCAGAGCCTGAACCGGGCTCGGTGAGTCCCCAGGCGGCGATGTGCTCGCCGGTGGCGAGGCGGGGAATGTACTTGCGCCGCTGTTCATCGTTGCCGGCGAGGAAGATGTGGTTGGTGCCGAGAGAGTTGTGCGCGGCGACGGTGATGCCTATGGATCCGTCAACGGCGGAGAGCTCTTCCACGGCGAGGACGTAGTCTACGTAGCCGAGGTCCGCGCCGCCGAGCTCGGCGGGAAAGATGATGCCGAGCAGGCCCATGGCGCCGAGCTTCCGGATGACGGCGAGCGGGAACTCGCTGGCTTCGTCCCAAGCGAGGATGTTGGGCGTGATTTCGCGGGCGGCAAAGTCGCGGATGGTCTGGCGGAGCTGCTCCTGCTCTTCGGTAAGGATGAAGGGATAAAGGCTTTCTACGGTTTCCAGCGCAACGGCCATGTGTATGCTCCTGTGCGTCGAGAATGCGGCGCGTAGTTCTTTACGTCTGCAGAACTCCCGGGTTGAAGTGCGGTACGTCAGGGTTGAGGGCGCAGGCCTCGAGTGCGGTGATGAGCACATCGCGGGTGCGGGCCGGATCGACGATGGCGTCAATCCAGAGGCGGGCGGCGCCGTAGCGAGGGTCAGCCTGTGCGTCATAGGCGGCCTGGATCTCGTCGTGGAGCGCGGTGCGATCCGCGTCAGTGAGGACTTTGCCTTCGCGCTCAAGCTGGCGGGCGCGAACCTCAGAGAGCGTGTTGGCGGCGGACGCTCCGCTCATGACGGCGTAGCGCGCGGTGGGCCATGCGAAGAGGAATCGGGGGTCGTAGGCTTTGCCGCACATGGCGTAATGGCCCGCGCCGAAGCTGCCGCCGAGGATGATGGTGATCTTGGGGACGACGCTGGTGCTGACGGCAGAGACCATTTTTGCGCCGGCACGGATGATGCCGGACCACTCGGCGTCCTTGCCGACCATGAAGCCGTTGACGTCGTGGAGGAAGATGAGCGGCACGAGGTTCTGATTGCAGTCCATGATGAAGCGTGCGGCTTTTTGCGCGCCTTCGGTATAGATGACGCCGCCGACCTCGATGCGCTTGGCTCCAGCGGCGGGACCCATGGCGACGGTCTGCATCTGGTTGATTTTCTGGTTGGCGACGATGCCGACGGCGTGGCCGCCGATGCGCGCGTAGCCGCAAAGGACAGTGCGGCCAAAGTCGGCCTTGTACTCGTCAAACTCGCTGCGGTCCACGACGCGGGCAATCACCTCGCGCATGTCATAGAGATTGGTGGCCGAGGGAGCAGGGTTGAGCAAGGTTCTGAGATCGTCAGCGGAATGGAGTGGGGCATCGCGGCCGGGCTCGTAGTCGATGCGCGAGAAGGCGTGGGTTGAGGTGCGGTGGCCGAGCTTTTCCACGAGGGAGCGCATGCGTGCGATGCAGTGGCGGTCGTCGGGTTCCTTGAAGTCAACGGTGCCAGAGACCTCAGCGTGCATGGCGGCTCCGCCGAGTTCTTCAGCGTCCGTGCGCTGGCCGATGGCAGCTTGCACGAGGGAGGGTCCGGCGAGGAAGAGGCCGGAGCCTTCAGTCATGAGGACGGTGTCTGTCATGACGGGCAGATAGGCGCCGCCGGCGACGCACATGCCCATGATGGCGGTGATCTGCGGAATGCCGAGAGAGCTCATGACGGCGTTGTTGCGGAAGACGCGGCCAAAGTCGTCGGTATCGGGGAAGACATCTTCCTGGAGCGGGAGAAAGATGCCCGCGGAGTCAACGAGGTAGAGGACAGGGATGCGGTTTTCGAGGGCGATGTTCTGGGCGCGGAGGACCTTCTTAGCGGTCATGGGGAAGAAGGCTCCGGCTTTGACGGTGGCGTCGTTGGCGATGATCATGCAGAGGCGGCCGCAGACGCGGCCGAGTCCGGTGACGACGCCTGCGGCGGGCGCGCCACCGTATTCGCTGTACATGCCATGGGCGGCCCAGAGGCCAAGCTCGAAGAGCTCGGTGTCTTGATCGAGGAGGAGCTTGAGGCGCTCGCGGACGGTGAGGCGGCCTTTGTTGTGCTGCGCCTCAACGGCCTTGGGGCCGCCGCCCTGGCGGATGCGGTCCTCTTCCGCGCGAAGTTGCACGAGGAGGGCGAGGAGGGCGTCGCGATTGGTGCGGGCGCGGGCCGAGCCGGTGTCGAGCGCGGACTGGAGCGTGTTGTCTGGTTGCAGATCCTTGGGCATGGGCCGTCCACTCAAACCTGAGGACTATAGCACTTCCCGCGGAGGGCTTGCATCCCGCGGTGGCTGGAAGGGTGAGATGCGGCAGAGGCAGATGCGGAGGCTTGAGGGTGCTACATAAATGGTGCAATGCGGAGCGGGGGGAGCCAGTAGGTCAGCCTCTGGGATGCAGCGCAAGTGACGAGAAGGCTATGATGGATGCAGGTATTTCCTTACAGGACCGCACGTCGCGAAGGCCTTTGAGGCTACCGGGAGTAGTGACCTTTGAATGCAATGCAAGCCAGGAAGGTGGAGCTGTTTGATACAAGCCTTCGGGATGGATTACAGCAGCCGAACCTAGAAATCTCAGCGCCGGGCGCGGTAGGCCTGCTGCAGCGCATGTCTGCGTTTGGCGTGCGCTATGCGGAGGTGGGCTTTGCCGGGGCGAACCAGTTTATCGGCGAGCTGATGAGCGCGCTGGAGCATGCGGACACAGGCGCGATGCGGCTGGCACTGTTTGGGCGGTCGCGCGGGCGCGGAGTCCGCGTGGAAGAATGGCCGGATGTGCAGTTCATTGTGCGCCACAAGGCGCGGATTCCAGCGGCAGTGATCGTGGTAAAGTCGCGGCTTCTGGACGTGATGAAGTCGCTAGAGACCACTCCGGAAGAAAACCTGCGCATGGCGTATGAGACGATTGCGTGCCTGCAGGACTACGGGCTGGAAGTGCTGGTGGACCTGGAACACGCGATGGACGCGACATGCGGACGGCGCGAGAACGGCGTGGAGTGCGACGCGGAGTTCAAGCAGCAGAGCCTGGACTACTTTCATGCGTTGACGGCGCAGTGTGTGCAGCAGAAGGTGAGCCGCATTGTGGTGTGTGACACGACGGGCGGCGCGAGTCCTGAGGAAGTGAGCAGCGTCATCGGTGGGCTGGTGAGCCGATATCCCGAGGCGCGGTTCGGGTTCCACGGACATACGGATCGCGGGTTGGGCGAGGCGAACACGCGGGCGGCGATTTTGGCCGGTGCGGTGCAGGTGCAGGGCACACTGCTGGGCACGGGCGAGCGCTGCGGCAATGTGAATCTGACGACGGTTGTGGGTGGCATACAACTGCGCGGCGAGGCGGAGTTTGTTCCGGAAGAGCAACTGAAGGGACTGACGAGCCTGGCACATGCGGCGTATGCGGCCTTCAGCCTCGAAGTGCCGCACGGGGCGCCGATTGTGGGACCGGGCGCGTTTGGCACATGGGCCGGGATGCACGGCAGCAGCGAGAGGAAGAACCCGGGAGCGTACTTGTGGTGCGACCCGGCGCGGGTGGGCGCGAGCCCGACGATTGGCGTGAACAGCCTTTCGGGCAGGGCGAACATCATGCTGCTGAGTGAGGAGATGGGCGTGGCGCTGAACGCGAAGCAGGCGCAAGCCCTGATGGACGCGAACCTGGCGATGATTGAAGGCGGCGGCTTTACGGTGAGCGAGGTGTCGTTCCGGCTGGCGTGCATGAAGGAACTGGGGACGCTGCGCGACCGCTTCAGCGTGAAGGGCTGGAGGGTGATGGACGAGTCCGACGCCGCAGGCAAGCGCTGCGTGCAGGCAACGATGACGCTGCAGATTGGCGATGCAACTGTGACGACTTCAGCCGAAGGCGCGGGCCCGGTGGACGCGCTGACGAAGGCGATGCGGCAAGAGCTGGAGAACTGGTATCCCGAGCTGAAGCGGATGCGGCTGGGAACGTTCAGCGTGACGGCGATTGACGTGTCGGCGCATGACTCGGCGGCGCATGTGCGCGTGACGGTGAGCTTCCAGGCAGATGGCTACGAGCCGTGGGTTACGGCGGGTGTGAGCAGCGACATGAACCAGGCGGCGCTGATGGGCATCGTGGACGGCTTCCACTACTGGCTGCTGCAGTGTGTGGAGCAGGCCGATGCCGCGGAGTCGCAGGTGGCGCGGCAGGCATAGCGCAATACACAACAACTTTTCTTATGCGGCTGTTTGTGGGGATTCCGCTGGCGGAGGAGACGCGCAAGGAGCTTGTGGCGCTGGAGGCGCGGCTGCGCAGGAAGGCTCCGAAGCTGCGCTGGTCAGAGCCGGAGCTGTGGCACATTACGCTTCAATTTCTGGGAGAGGCGAGCGCGGAGCAGTTTGACGCCGTAAAGGCGCGGCTGGGCGAAGTGCAGGCGGCGCCGGTGCCTATCGAACTGGAACAACTGAGCTGCTTTGAGCGCGCGGGCGTGCTGCATGTGGGCGTGCGTCTGACGCCGCAGCTTGTGGCTCTGCAGCAGTGCGTGTCGGCGGCGACGGCGCAGTGCGGCTTTGTGCCGGAGGAGCGCGCGTATCAGCCGCACATTACGCTGGCGCGGAGCCGGAGCAGCGAGGACAGGCGGCGCGTTGCAGAACTGGCAAAGGGCGTGACGCATGCGTTGCGCTTCACGCGCTTTGTGGCGCACGAGTTTGTGATGTATGAGAGCTTTCCCGGCCCGGGCGGCTCGCGCTATGAGGTGCGGGCGCGCTTTGCGCTGGGCGCGGAGTGAGCCGGACACGGACTGCAGGGCGTGGGCTATGATGTGAGCTTGCAGAAATGCCGCGCTGGATGCAAGTGAGCCAATGACGACTGAAGTGTCTGCTGCACACGATGCCAAGCCGCAATTGCCCAGGACGATGGGCTTCTGGGATGTGCTGTTGTTCAACATTGCCACGGTGCTGGGGCCGCGCTGGATTGCCGCGGCGGGGCACAATGGAACGTCGTCGATCAGCCTGTGGGTGATTGCGGCGATCTTCTTTTTTGTGCCGGGCGCGCTGGTGATCAACGAGCTGTCGTCGCGCTTTCCTGAGGAGGGCGGGCTGTACGCGTGGTCGCGCGAGGCGTTTGGCGATTTTCACGGCTTCATTGCCGGGTGGACGTACTGGATTTACACGGTCTTCTATTTTCCGGGACTGCTGCTGGCGAGCGCGTCGATGGCGGCGTATGTGATGGGCGGGCGCGGTGTGGCACTGGCGCAGAACAGGCCGTTTCTGCTGACGGTATCACTGGGGCTGCTGCTGGTGGCGGTGGTGCTGAACATTATCGGGCTGAACATCGGTAAATGGCTGCAGAATGCAGGCGGCGTAGGCACGTATGTTCCGCTGCTGATGCTGGTGGGCGTTGCGGGAGTGGCGAGCTGGCGCTATGGCGCGGTGACGCACTTTACCGTGCACAACATGCTGCCCGCGTGGAACTGGGACACGGTGAATTTCTGGTCGCAGATTGCGTTTGCGTTTACGGGGATGGAGCTGGTGTCTGCCATGAGCGGAGAGGTCCGCGACCCGCGCAGGACGCTGCCGAGGGCGGTGTTTGGCGCGGGCGCGCTGATTGCGCTGATGTACATCGCGGGCACGTTCGCGATTCTGACGCTGGTGCCGGCGGCGAATCTGGACCCGCAGAGCGGCGTGTTTCATGCGATTACGGTGGGGTCGATTGCGCTGCGCGTGGGCTTCCTGGGAATTCTGGCGGCGGTGCTGGTGACGGTGGGCAACGCGGGCGGCGTTGGCTCGACGGTGGCGGGGATTGCGCGCGTGCCGTTTGTGGTGGGCGTGGACCGTTATCTGCCGGCGGCGTTTGGGAAGATTCATCCGCGATGGAAGACGCCGTACGTGTCGATCCTGGTGCAGGCGACGGTGAGCGGCGCGATTCTGCTGGTGAGCCAGGTGAATGAGACGACGCGCGGGGCGTATCAATTTCTGATTGACGCGGCGATTATTCTCTACTTCATTCCCTTCCTCTACATGTTTGCGGCGGTGATCAGGCTGGCGCGGCGCAAGGACCGCAGGGAGAACAGCAACGCCGTGCTGGTGCCGGGAGGCGTTCCGGGCACGTGGATCGCAGGCGGGCTGGGCTTCCTGGTGGTGCTGCTGGGGATTGCAGTGTCCCTGGTGCCGCCGGGCGATTCAGCCGACAAGCTGGGCTTTGAGCTGAAGCTGGTGGGCGGAACGGTGGGGTCGATTCTGCTGGGGTTGACGCTCTACTGGCGCGGCGCGCGAGCGAAGCGGGCCGCACAGAAGTAGCGCGCTCGCAGTTTACGGCTGTGTGTTGCGCGTGAATGCTTCCATCTCTTTGGCGTGATAGGCGCGGCGCTCCACGGGCGAGGAGAGCACGGTGGAGGTGGAGGTAGCGCCGAGCGCGGAGAGCCTGTCAATGAGCGACTCGAGGTGACGGATGGAAACGACGTTGGCCTCGATGACGAAGGACTCGTCGCCGGTGATGCGGTGACAGCGGCTGATTTCCGGCAGTTCCCGGATGGCGGAGACGGCGCGGCTGACCTGCACGTCTCCACCGGGGATGGTGAGGCGCACGAGCACGCGGATGGGCAGGCCGAGTTTGGCGAGGTTGAGAGTGGCGTGATAGCCGGTGATGACGCCTGCCTCTTCGAGGCGATGGACGCGTTCGGCAACGGCGGGCGTGGAGAGGCCGACCTTGCGGCCGAGCTCGGCGAAGGAGAGGCGCGCGTTGTGCTGCAGGCACTCGAGGATGCGCCAGGCGATGGCATCGAGCTCAACGACGTTGGGAACGGTTTTGTGGGTCATCGGCCAAACCTTCTTAAGCAATCTTGCTATTATGCCGAATCTTGTTAAGCGCAGGCGTGGGATTTTCTTCAAAGCGCCCTTCACTGTCGCGTCGCACGGACCTATTGTAACGACGTAGCCAGGAACGCTTCCCTGCAAGCGTGTCCCCATCGTGTTCCTGGCAGAAGGAGGTCCGTGCATGAGCGCGACTTTGCACTCTGCTTCCAGTTCCCTGTTGTCACAAGCGGCAGCCAAACATACGAGCGGCGAGGACTTTCTGCCGCTGAAGGGCACGGACCACGTGGAGTTCTACGTGGGCAATGCGCGGCAGGCTGCGTATTTTTATCGCGCGGCGTTCGGGATGCAGCTTGTGGCCTACGCGGGCCCAGAGACGGGCGTGCGCGAGCGGGCGTCGTATGTGGTGCAGCAAGGCAAGATTCGCTTTGTGCTGACGACCTCGCTGCGCAGGAGCGACGCGATTGCGGGGCACGTGCACACGCATGGCGACGGCGTGCGCGTGGTGGCGTTGTGGGTGGATGACGCGCGCAAGGCGTGGCAGGAGACGACGAGCCGCGGCGCGCGGAGCGCGGGCGAGCCACAGGTGCTGCGCGACGAACAGGGCGAGGTGGTGCTGGCGAGCATTCATGCGTATGGAGATACCATCCACACGTTTGTGGAGCGCGGGGAGTATCATGGCGCGTTTCTGCCGGGCTTTCGCGCAGTGGAGAGTGACCCAGTGGCGCGGCCGGTAGGGCTGCTGCACATTGACCACATGGTGGGCAACGTGGGCTGGCACGAGATGGATGAGTGGGTGAAGTTCTATGCCGATGTGATGGGATTCACGCTGTACCAGCACTTTGATGACAAGGACATATCGACGGAGTATTCGGCGCTGATGTCGAAGGTGATGGCGAATGGGAATGGGTATGTGAAGTTCCCCATCAATGAGCCGGCGGAGGGCAAGCGCAAATCGCAGGTGGAGGAGTATCTCGAATTTTATGGCGGGCCGGGCGTGCAGCACATAGCGCTGGCGACGAACGACATTCTGCATACGGTGAGCAGTCTGCAGCGGCAGGGCGTGGAGTTTCTGCGCGTGCCGCACACGTACTACACGGAGCTGCAGCAGCGCGTGGGCAGGATTGATGAGCCGGTGGAAGAGCTGGAGAAGCTGGGGATTCTGGTGGATCGCGACGATGAGGGGTACATGCTGCAGATCTTCACGCGGCCGGTGGAGGACAGGCCGACGCTGTTCTTCGAGATTATCCAGCGCAAGGGAAGCCGCAGCTTTGGCAAGGGGAACTTCAAGGCGCTGTTTGAAGCGATTGAGCGCGAGCAGCAGGCGCGCGGGAACCTGTAGGCGCGCGAGGAGTGCGTGACGATGAGTACCGAAGTGTTGAGTGCGGCGGCGCCATACCTGATTGAGCAGAACTATGACGCGTACACCGAGGAGCAGCACGCTGTGTGGGCAGAGCTGGTGGGGCGCATGTTGCCGGAGCTGGAGCGGCATGCGGCGCGCGAGTATCTGGAGGGATTTGAAATTATCGGGTTGCGGCGAGACCGACTGCCGAAGCTGGCAGACATCAGCGCACGGCTGAAGCCGCGGACTGGATGGAGCTCGACGGCGGTGAGCGGATTTCTGCCTGCGCCTGCATTCTTTGAGATGCTGGCGACGCGGCGCTTTCCGACGACAACGTGGCTGCGCAATCGGGAGCATCTGGAGTACACGCCGGAGCCGGATATTTTTCATGACGTGTTTGGGCATGTGCCGATGCATGCGCATGCGGTGTTTGCGGATTTTCTGGAGCACTATGGGCGCGTATGCGCGCAGACGGCGGATGCGGCGGTGCTGGAGAAGCTGGGGCGACTGTTCTGGTACACGGTGGAATTCGGAGTGATTCGCCAGGGAGGCGAAGTGAAGGTATACGGAAGCGGACTGATCAGCTCGCACGGCGAGTGCCTGAATGTGATGGGGGGACACTGCGCGATTCATGATTTTGCCCTGGAAGAAGTGGTGAACACACCGGTGAAGGTGGACGAGCTGCACAAGCTACTGTTTGCAGTGCGCAGCTTTGACGAGATTTATGAGGCGATGCAGGAGGCGGAGCGACGCGCGCTGTGCAACACGCTGTGACGAGGGGGATGGATGGCTGCTGAGATCAAATACCAGAGCGGGTTTGGCAACGAGTTTGCGACAGAGGCGGTGGTGGGTGGCTTGCCGGTGGGACAGAATGCACCGCAAAAGCATCCGCTGGGGCTCTATACGGAGCAGTTCAGCGGGACACCGTTCACGGCACCGCGCGCGACGAACCGAAGGACGTGGACGTATCGCATTCGGCCAACGGTGACGCACAAGCCGTATGAAGAGGTGCCGCCGGGACTGATCCGCAGCGGTCCGTTTACGGAGGTTGCAACGACCCCGAACCAATTGCGCTGGGATCCGCTGCCGGTGCCGGAAAAGAAGACGGACTTTGTGGAAGGGATTGTGACACTGGGCGGCAATGGCGACCCGGCGATGCAGATGGGCGTGGCGATTCACCTGTATGCAGCGAATGCGTCGATGGAGGATCGCTTCTTTTACACGGCAGATGGAGAGCTGCTGATGGTGCCGCAGATGGGAGTGCTGCGGCTGCATACCGAGCTGGGGATTCTGGAAGTGGCGCCGGGCGAGATCTGCGTGATTCCGCGTGGGGTGAAGTTCCGCGTGGTGCTGAAGGAGAAGCAGGCGCGCGGATACATCTGCGAGAACTACGGACCGGCTTTTCGGCTGCCAGAGCTGGGGCCGATTGGAGCGAATGGGCTGGCGAATCCGCGGGACTTTCAGACGCCGGTGGCGGCGTATGAGGACCGCGAGGGCGCATTCACGATTACGGCGAAGTTTCTGGGGCGAATGTGGAATGCGGCGATTGATCATTCGCCGCTGGACGTGGTGGCATGGCACGGGAACTATGCGCCGTACAAGTATGACCTGGCGCTGTTCAACTGCATCAACACGGTGTCATTCGATCATCCGGACCCTTCGATTTACACGGTGCTGAGCGCTCCGTCGGCGATGCCGGGGACGTCAAACTGCGACTTTGCAATCTTCCCGCCGCGGTGGATGGTGGCGGAGCACACGTTCAGGCCGCCGTGGTTTCATCGCAACCTGATGAATGAGTTCATGGGGCTGGTGTTTGGCGCGTACGACGCGAAGGCCGAGGGATTTGTGCCGGGCGGCGCGAGCCTGCACAACTGCATGGCGGGGCATGGGCCGGATGCAGAGACCTTTGAGCGCGCGAGCAACGCGGAGCTGCAGCCGCAGTATCTGGCCAACACGCTGGCCTTCATGTTTGAGACGCAACTGGTGGTGCGGCCCACGGAGTTTGCGATGAAGACGCACATTCGGCAGCATGAGTACTACGAATGCTGGCAGGGATTGAAGAAGCACTTTGTGCCGCCGAAGGGAAAGAAGTGAAAGCGCAAATGAGCGCTGCGGATGCGCTGCTGACCGGGCTGATTGATTATGCGGGGTTGTATCCGCCGGCCGGGCTGGCGATGGATGCGGCGGTGCGAAACTATCTGCGGTATGCGCAGGGTCCACATGCCGGTTCACTGGGGCGATTTGTGGTTAGCGTAAGCCGGCTGCCGGAGCTGCTTGCGGCGGCGGGCGGCGCGTTGCGTGAGATTCCGCTGAGCATACTGGCCGCGACGGAGGCCGATTGCGATGGCCTGGAGCGGCTGATGCGTGAGGGGTTTCGTGTGGAAGCAGTGGAGATAAAGGCAGAGACGCCGGAGGCTATCCGGCGGCTGAGAGAACGTGCGCCTGCGGATGGGACGATCTATTGCGAAGTGCCAGTGGGGCGCGCCTCAATTGCTGCGCTGGATGCATTGGCAGAGCTGGGGATGAGGGCCAAGCTGCGCATGGGAGGCGTGGTGGCGGAGGCTATTCCTGGCGCGCAGGATGTGGCCGAAATGCTTGCCGGGCTGGCGGAGCGGCGTGTGGCGTTCAAGGCGACGGCGGGGCTGCATCATGCGGTGCGCGGACGCTACGCACTGACGTATGAGCCGGGGAGCGCAACAGGCGTGATGCATGGGTTCCTGAACCTGACGAGCGCGGCGGCAATGATGTATTTTGGCGGCGAGGGCAGGGATGCGCAGCGCGTGCTGGAAGATGGATATGCCGATGCGTGGCGCATGACGGAGGACACGCTGGCGTGGCGCGGAGTGCAGTGGAGCGCAGAACAAGTGCGTAGTGTGCGCGAAGAATTTTTTGCGGGCTTTGGGTCGTGTTCGTTTGAAGAACCGTTGAATGAGCTGGAGGCGCGGGGATGGATGTGAGCCGGAGAAGCTGGGTGGAGGAGGCGAATAATCCCGCGTGTGAGTTTCCTATTCAAAATTTGCCCTACGGCGTGTTCCGCACGGATGGCGGCAAACATATTGGCGTGGCGATTGGCGCGCGCATTCTGGACTTACATGCGTGCGCGTGCCAGGGATTGCTGAACGGGCTACTGGCCGAGGTTGTGGGGGCATGCAAAGCAGAGGTGCTGAATCCGCTGATGGCGCTGGGGCCTGCGGCATGGAGTGCGCTGCGTGCGCGCATCACGGAGTTGCTCGATGCGGACGAGGCACATGAATCGACGCGACGTCGCGTGGAGCCTTTGCTGACGCCTATGCGCGAGGCGGCGATGGAACTGCCGGCGCAGATCGGGGACTACACGGACTTCTATGCATCGATTCATCACGCGACGCGCGTGGGAAGGCTCTTCCGACCGGAGAACCCGCTGCTGCCGAATTACAAGCATGTGCCGATTGGATATCACGGACGGGCCTCGTCGATTGTAGTGAGCGGGCAGGAGATTTGCAGGCCGTGGGGACAGACGAAGTCTGCAGAAGCGAGTGCGCCGGTGTTTGGGCCGACGCGGGCAATGGACTATGAACTGGAGATAGGCGCACTTATCGGACCGGGAAATGCGCTGGGCATGCCCATAGCGATTGAAGAGGCGGAGCGGCACGTTTTTGGACTGTGCCTGGTGAACGACTGGTCGGCGCGCGACATGCAGGCGTGGGAGTATCAGCCGCTGGGGCCATTCCTGGCAAAGAATTTTGCCACGACGATTTCGCCGTGGGTGGTGCCGGTGGCGGCGCTGGAGGAGTATCGCGTGCGAGGGCCGGAGCGTGCGCCGGATGATCCGGCACCACTTGAGTATTTGCAGTCGCCCAGCGCGGAGCGCGATGGGTTCGACGTGACGCTGCAGGTATTGCTCGAGTCCAGCAAGATGCGCGAGGCGGGGATGGATCCGCTGGTGGTGAGCGTGGGGAATCTGCGCACGCTTTACTGGAGCTTGGCGCAGATGGTGACGCATCATGCGAGCAACGGGTGTAATTTGCGGCCCGGAGATCTGCTGGCGACGGGGACGATCTCGGGCGAGCGGAATGGCTCAGAGGGCTGCCTTCTAGAGATTACGCGGACACAGGGGCCGCTGGCGCTGCCGAGCGGTGAGCAGCGGTATTTTCTTGAGGACGGAGACCGCGTGACGTTCCGCGCGCAGGCGCAAAGAGACGGGTTGCCCCGAATCGGTTTTGGCGCGTGCGCGGGAACGGTGGTGGAGAGGGATCAACCCGGGTAGGCACCGGTGATGTAGCCCTGAAGCTCCTGGATGGCTTTTTCCTGGCCGGAGATGACCCACTTGACGAGGTCGCCGATGGAGACGAGGCCGACGACGGTGTCGCCGGAGAGCACGGGTAGATGGCGGAAGTGGTGCTGCGTCATGACGCCCATGCACTCGTCCACGGTGTGGTCGGGGCTGACGAAGAAGACGGGGCTGGTCATGATTTCCTTGACCTTTGTCTCCTTGGAGTGATGGCCGACGAGGATACCTTTGCGGGCGTAGTCGCGCTCGGAAAGGATGCCGACGAGGCGGCCCTCAGACAGGACGATAAGAGCGCCGATGTCGTACTCAGCCATCTTTTCAAGAGCCTCATAGACGGATTGCTCAGGAGCTATGGAGAGGACCTGTTTCTGGGCCTTGTTCTTTAGCAGCATTCCAATCGTGTCAGTGACCTTCATCGCGATCCTCCTGGACCGTGGCGACCCCGGGCAATGAATTCAATGATGCCGGGTAACCCGGTGGTAGTGGAAGAGTAGTGTAGCTCGAATCGCACAGAACTGTCGCATGCGTGGATCCGACACGATTCGAGTTCGCAGGGAGACCGGAAGAATGCATACGGCAGGATGAAAGGCGGCAAGCCTGACAAAGAGTATGACCGATCTGCGGTCAGGCGCTTTTCTTGAAGAATCGGATGACAGCGGTGAGGATCACGGCGCCGATGATGGCGACGATGATGGTGTAGATCATGCCGCCACGGCCGGCGAAGCCCAACATGCGCATGAGAAAGCCACCGATGATGGCGCCGGCGATACCGATGACGATGTCCATGAGGGCGCCGTACCCAGCGCCTTTCATGATTTTGCCGGTTGCCCAGCCAGCGATGAGTCCCACGATGATCCACCAGAGAAGATGCATAGACGTGCTCCTGTGGAAAGGGATTTGTGCGAGCGCGTGCGGGAAGGCGTGCTGTGCGCGGCGCAAGGAAAATCGCCCACCATCGTACACCCGATTGGGTAATCAGGGTGGAAAATTCTGATGGTGCTAGGTGAGGGCGCGGTCGAGGTGGACGTAACCGCCATCGACGATGAGGTGCTGGCCGGTGGTGTGGGCTGACTGCGTGGGCGAGAGCAGGAAGACGGCTGCGGCGGCAATTTCAGCGGCGGTGGTCATGCGGTGGCCGAGGGGGATTTTGCTGGTGATCTGCTGGAGGCGCGTGTCGGGGTCGGGCATGGTGTCAAGCCAGCGGCGGTAGAGGGGCGTCATGACCTCGGCAGGGAGGATGGCGTTGACGCGGATGTTGTGCGGAAGGAGCTCGGCGGCCCACTCGCGGGTGAGAGCGAGCTGCGCGCCCTTGGCGGCGGCGTAGGCTGAGGTGCCGCCTTGGCCGGTGAGGGCGACCTTGGAGCTGATGTTCACGATGGCGCCCTGGGTGCGCTTGAGCGAGGGCAAGGCGTAGTGGGCGAGCGCGTAGTAGTGGACCAGATTTTTGTGCAGGCTCTCGACGAAGCGCTCGACGCTGCCGGATTCGAGGCCGACGCCGTCATTGACTCCGGCGTTGTTGACGAGGCCATAGATGTTGCCGAAGCGCTCTTCGATTTCGCCGATGGCGTGGCGGCAGCGGTCGGCGTCTTCAAGGTGTGCCTCGACGAATTCGCAATGGGCGGCGTGGGTCTGCATCTCGGCCATGAAGTCGAGCGCTTTTTTGGAGGGGCGGGCGAGGACGACGACGTGTGCGCCCTCGGCGAGGCAGGCGCGGGTGATGCCGGCGCCGATGCCGGCTCCGCCGCCGGTGACGATGATGAGCTTGTTCTTTAGGCCGAGATCCATGGCATGCTCTTTCGCGGGAGTGCGGGATGATGGGCGCGGCTTGAGGCGGCGCTGACCACCATCGTACATCGGAGAGGGGAAGAGGTGCTGGGGGCGGGAGTTTCACAGAAGAGAGAAATAATCAGCAAACTTTCTGTGGAAAAGAAAATATTCCAGGGGGGTAGGGGTATCCCATGCCGGATGCCCTGAGCCCGGACCCTGCTCTGACTCTGTTCTTATTGTGCGCGAAGTGGGGGCAATTATCGGCAAATCTCTGGGAAGATTATTGTGGGTTCCCGCCCATGGCGTGCGCTGCGCGGACGACATGGACAGGGTAGCCGATTCTGTGAGTAAGAGAGAAGAACGGGATGGGTGAAGGGTGATGGATTCCCCGGTCCCGAAAAGCGAGGGACCGGGGGCACCTGCCGCTACGAAGGCACGGGGGGTGAGCGCAATCCAATTCAATACGTTGCGATGGCAGAAGAGGAAGGATCTTGCAGGCTACCGGCAGGCTGCTTAAGCGTCGTATGGCTCGGGTCATATCGCATGTAGGCCCAAAGGTAGAAGATGCTCATGGCAAGCAGGATAAGAGGCTGAGGGAAAGCCTCCACAGCGTTGAGCAATGGAAGTTCTACTGGAGTGATATGTATCTTGCTGAGGACGGCAAAGAAGATTGCCCACGGAATGTCGCCCGTTAGAAGAATGCCAAGTGTAGTGAGCAGGAGGGAGAGTTTACCAATGAATCCACCTCTGGCGACGAGCATGGCACAAGC
>JAKAFB010000069.1 GCA_021818105.1 Acidobacteriota bacterium | reverse complement strand
CCCGCCTGCTCAAACGCCTGCACCGTCCCATCCGCCGAAACATGCTTCGGGTCCGCCGGATTCGCAAACAGCGGCGCGTCATGCCCCGTCACCGCATCCACGCCCGGCAGGGTGTAGTCATACGTCATCAGGTTCACCGAATCCACCATCCGCGCCACCTGTGCCATCTCCGTGTGCTCCAGATACTCGCCCGAGGCCCCCGCCGCAATCGTCAACAGCAGCCGCCTGTGTTGCTTCTTCCCTTCCGCATCCAACTGCCTGCGCAGCTCCTTCAGCAGCAGCGTAAAGTTCTCCTTGTCCTCGCTGCGAAAGGCGTGCCCGGCGCCAGGCATTCCCGGATACTCCCAGTCCACGTCCAGCCCATCCAGGCCATACCGCCGCACAAACTCCACCGCGCTAGCGGCGAACACTTTCCGGCTCTGCGTCGTCAGTGCCGCGTCACTGAAGCCCCCGGACCACAGCCATCCGCCCACTGAGATGAGCACTTCCAGCCGCGGATTCCCCTGTCGCAGCGCCGTCACGGCTGGAATATTTGCCGCATCTGTAGGAAAGCCCTCCACCATCCGTCCGTCTTTGATGTTGGCGAAGGCGTAATAAATCCGCGTCATCCCATCTGCATCGATTTGCCCCGGCTGCAAGGTCGTGTTCTGCGGAAAAACATAGCCCGTCACCTCAGGCCCGGCAGCGCACACCGGCGCGGCAAAACTGCAGACAGAAAGCGCAAGCACCAGCACGGTAAAAGAAAAGCGCATATCACACATGGACGCACGCCCCCACTCAACGTACCACTGCCTGCCCTAGTCCGCGCCTGCCCGCTACCCCCAACCCCGCTGGTGTTAGCATCAAATCTGACAGATGCATACGAAAAAACTGAAAATCATTCCTCTTGGCGGACTCGGCGAGTTCGGCATGAACTGCCTCGCGCTCCGCTGGGAAGACGACATCATCGTGATTGACGCCGGCCTCATGTTCCCTGAGTCCGAACTCCTCGGCGTCGATATCGTCGTCCCTGACATCTCCTACCTCGTAGAAAACAAGCAGCACGTGCGCGCCATCGTCCTCACCCACGGCCATGAGGACCACATCGGCGGCCTTCCCTGGATCCTCAGCGAGCTCAAGGTCCCCGTCTACGCCACGGAGTTCACGCTCGCCTACGTCGAGGGCAAGCTCGAAGAGCATCAGCTCCTCGACGATACTGAGCTCATCGAAATCACGCCGAAGGAAAAATTCACCATCGGCCCCTTCACCATTGAGCCCATCCGCGTCACCCATTCGCTGGTGGACTGCGTGGCCCTCGCCATCGATACCCCCGCCGGCGTCGTCATCCATACCGGCGACTTCAAAATCGACCTCTCGCCCCTCGACGAGACGCCCTTCGATCTGCACACCTTCGCCGAGTATGGCAAACGCGGCGTCCTTGCCCTCCTGCAGGACTCCACCAACGTCGAGCGCTCCGGCTACACGCCCAGTGAGCGCGCTGTCATCCCTCGCCTCGACGAAATCTTCGCCCGCACAAAACGCAAGCTCTTCTTCAGTTGCTTTTCGTCCTCCATCTACCGCATCAAGATCGCCCTTGACCTTGCCCGCGCCCATGGCCGCAAGGTCGCCGTGCTCGGCCGCTCCATGATGGAGAGCACCGAGATCGCGCAGGACCTCGGCTACATCGACATCCCGCCCGGCCTCGTCATCAACCCCGGCCAGATGCGCGACTACTCACCCGATCAGCTCATGGTGCTCATCAGCGGCACGCAGGGCGAGCCCATGAGTGCCCTCAGCCGCGCCGCCGTCAACAACCACAAGCACGCACGCATCGACGCCGGCGACACCGTCATCCTCAGCTCGCGCATCATTCCCGGCAATGAGAAGAACATCTTCCGCGTCATTGACCACCTCTACCGCCGCGATGCCAACGTCATCGCAGACGACGGCTCCAGCGGCCTCATCCACGTCAGCGGCCACGGCAGCCAGGAGGAGATGCGCCTCCTCATCAATCTCGTTCGCCCCAAGTTCTTCGTGCCCGTCCACGGCGACTACCGCTACCTCCGCCGCCACGCGCAAATCGCCATGGAGACCGGCGCCGTCGAGCACGCCATCGTCATCGAAGATGGCGACGTCCTCGAACTCGACAAGGACAACGCCCGCAAGAAGGAAAAGGTAACCGCAGGCCGCGTGCTCATTGACTCCGGCTCCACCATCGACGTCGTCGAAGACCTCGTCATCCGCGACCGCCGCATCCTCTCGGAAGACGGCATCGTCCTCGCCATCCTCGCCATCAACCAGCGCACCGGCAAAATGGCGCAGGCGCCCGAGGTCGTCATGCGCGGCTTCGGCGGAGCTGACATCACTGACCAAGCCCGCGAAACCGTGCTGAAAACCCTCGACAGCCTCACCAGCGAGGAAACCAGCGACTACGGACTCGTCAAGGAAAAGGTCCGCGTCGACCTCAAGCGCCTCATCCAGAAATCCACCGGCCGCCGCCCCATCATCATGCCCGTGATTCTGGAGATCTAACGGTAGGCCATTCGCCCCCACAGGTGCGCAATGGCCTCAAACCGCTTAGAATCCGGCTGGAGGCCTATGTGATGACTCGCTCTGTGCTTGCTGCTCTTGTCGCTTCTTGCCTGTCCATCCCCGCTCTCTACGCGCAATCCAAGCCGGAACTTCCTGCCTCTGCCACGACCTGCGGGCCGTCGGACACCCTCAGCCAACTCATCACCTCGCTTGACGAAGCCGTCAGCGGCCCCGCCGATAAGGACCGCGCATGCCTCCGCCAGCTTCTGCTCCCCGAGGCGCGCCTCATTCCCGTTGCCGTCGCCGCGGACGGCACCGCCACCCCTCACTTCCTCACCGTCGATGGATGGATTGAAGCCGTCCGCAAGCGCGGCCACGAAGCGTTCTACGAGCACCTGATCAAGTTCCAATCGGAAATATACGGCCACATCGCCCATCTCTGGAGCACCTACGAGATTCGTCCCACTCCCGACGGCCAAACCGTTGCGCGTGGCATCAACAGCATTCAGGCCGTATTCAATGGAAAGCAATGGCACGTCCTGCAAATCCTCTGGCAAGCTGAAACACCCACCGCACCCATCCCAGGAAAATATCTGCCATGATCCCCTCAACCGGCTCTATCGTCTCTCTCGCTGACATTCGCGCCGCCGCCCAGCGCATCTCTGGCATCGCCGTCCGAACTCCGCTCGTCAGCGCGCCCTTTCCCGGCCTCGCCGGCTACGGCACCGGCAAAGAAATCTGGCTCAAGGCCGAGAGCCTCCAGCCCATCGGCGCATTCAAAATCCGCGGCGCAGCCAACAAGATTCTGCAACTCACACCCGAAGAAATCGCCCGCGGCGTCATTACCTACTCCAGCGGGAACCACGCGCAGGGCGTAGCCTACGCCGCCCGCGCCGTCGGCGCTAAAGCTGTCATCGTCATGCCGTCCAACGCCCCCGCCATCAAGCGCGCCGCCACCCTCGCCCTTGGCGCCGAGGTCGTCGATGTTGGCCCCGCCTCCAGCGAACGCCTCGCCAAGGCTGAAGAACTCGTCCGCGCACATGGCTACATCGTCGTGCCGCCCTATGACGACGAGCAGATCATCGCTGGCCAAGCCACCTGCGGCCTTGAAATCATCGAGGCAATCCCGGACGTCGATCTCGTCCTCGCGCCTGTCTCCGGCGGCGGCCTCCTCAGCGGCGTCGCCGCAGCCGTCAAGCAGTTGCGCCCCCAGGCCGCAGTCATCGGCGTCGAGCCAGAACTCGCCGGCGACACCGCTGAAAGCTTCCGCCTCGGCCGCGTCGTCGAGTGGCCCGCCGAGCTCACCAGCCGCACCATCGCTGACGGCCTGCGCACGCAGAGCGTCGGTCAGCGCAACTTCGCCCACATCCATAAATTCGTCGATGGCATCGTCACCGTCACTGAGTCTGAGATCCGCGCCGCCATGCGCGCCATCGTCGCCACCGCCCGCCTCGTCCCCGAACCCAGCGGTGCCGTTGCCATTGCTGCCCTGCTCTTTCATGGCAGCGAGTTGCCCTCGTACCGCAAGGCCGTGGCCGTGGTCAGCGGCGGCAACGTGGACCCCGCACTACTCGCCCAGGTGCTTACCGAAGCCGCCTCTTAGCGTCCTTTCCGCTATGATGTTCTCTGTAATGGAGACTCGCGTCCGCATCGCCATCTCCCGCGCTCTGCTCCTCACCCTCGCGCTGGTCTGCGCGCTCTCAGCTGGTGCGCAAAAGAAGCCGCCGCAGATGGTCAAGCCCATGGCCGGCCCGCGCGCCACTCCGCTCCGCATCACCTGGCTCTACATCACGCCCAGCAAGACAGCCCAGAAGGTGGACCGCGTACAGATTGGCCGCGAGATGGTCGTCGCCGAGCGCAGCGGCCCATGGATCCGCGTCTACGCCAATACAGACGTCCCCGAGCAGAACCAGGAAGACCAGCCCGTCTTCGGCGACAATGACTCTCCGCCGCCCATCACTGGCTGGATGGAGGCCAAGGGCATCGTCGTTGAAGACACCCCCAACGGCGACCAGATCCTCATGGGCACGGCCGCCACACAGGAGGCCCTGGCCAGCGACCCGCGCGGCCCCGCCAACGCCGCCCGCAGCGCCCGCCTGCTTTACCGCCGGCTCGTCGAAATGTTTCCCAACTCGCCCCTCACGGCTGAAGCCTCGTGGCGCGCAGCGGACATTCTGTGGCAGCTCCAAAGGGCCGATCTCTCTTCGCTGCCCTCTGCCAAGCAAAACGACCCCTTCCTCCGCGACCAGATGAACGAGGACGAGCTCAAGAAGGTCGTCAAGTATTACCCCCACACCCGCTGGGCTGACCTCGCCGACTTTGACCTCATTCAGGACAAGCTCTGCGGTGACTGGCAGGGCCTCACCAAGTGCCCCGAGCGCGAGTCCGACATCTTTGAGAAGTACGCCGCCGAGCACCCCGACGGCCCCCGCACCGCCCGCGCACTCTATGAGGCCGTCTACCGCCAGGCCGTGCTCGCCAACATGTACGCCGACAACAACAATGACAAGAAGAGCAAGGACGCCCGCAACCACGCCCGCGAACTCGCCCAGAAACTCAAGGACAAGTTTCCGCAGTCTGACTACAACTGGCGCGCCGCCGCTCTAATATACAAATTGGATCAGGACGTTCCCGTCTACGGCATCGATCACCAGTAAGATTCACCAGCGGCTCTCCGCCCGCGGAGCCGCAAGCAACCACCCTATCCTGGAGGCTTTTTGAACGTCTACATTCAGTCTGTCCTGTTGGGCATCGTTGAAGGCCTGACCGAGTTCCTTCCCGTCAGTTCCACCGCACACCTGCGTATCGCGGAAGCCCTCATGCGCATCTCCCTCGATGACGAATACTGGAAGATGTACACCATTGTCATTCAGGCTGGCGCCATCCTCGCTCTTCTTCTGCTCTATCTCAGCCGGATCGTCAGCTTCCTCCGCACATTCCCCCAGGGCGAAAACGGAGACCGCAACTGGTTCACCCATCCCGTTTCCCTCACCCTCATCGCCTTCGGCTTCACCTCGGTCCCCGCTCTGCTCTTCAAAAAGTGGAGTGACCACAATCTCGGCAGCCTCAACGTCATTGCCCTCGCCCTGCTCATCGGCGGCGTCATCATGTGGGCCGTCGATATCTGGCATTCACGCCGCGACGCCTCCGTCATTCATGTAGAACAGATGTCCCTCGGCCAGTCCATCTGGATCGGCCTCTGCCAGGCCACCTCCGCCATCTTTCCCGGCGTCTCCCGCTCCATGTCCACCATCGCCGCCGGCCAAATCGCTGGCCTTGACCGCCCCTCGTCCCTGGAGTTCAGCTTCCTCCTCTCCATCCCCACCATGCTCGCCGCCACTGGCTATGACCTCTTCAAGGAGATCCATCCCGGCCATGGCAACTTCGCCGCCCACGTTGTCATGACTACCGACCGCTGGGCCGTCCTCGCCATCGGCTTCATCGTCTCCTTCATCGTCGCCCTCGGTGTCGTTGAGTGGTTCCTCATCTGGGTCCGCCGCCGCGGCTTCACCATCTTCGCCGTCTACCGCATCCTCCTCGGCGTCGCCCTCCTGCTCTTCGGCAGCCACTACATCGCCGTATAAGAGCCTCAAAAAACAATCTCTGCGGGGGTGGACAGCAAGGTTCCCCCCGCTTTCTTTCGCCCGGAATCCCCGTCTGCGCCAGCGATAATGTACTTGCTCTGGGATTTCTCATCCGCCCTGACGGCCTGTTGGCGTTGGATGCGGCGGTTCATATCGCCTCAGTTGCACCTGTGTCTGAGGTGTGCAGTTCCGCGCCCACGCTATTTTCGGGAACGGCAACCCGGCTTGCTCCATGCTCGCCGCGCCGTGCCCTTACCAGCCGTACTCACAGCGGAGGCGTCCCCATCATGAAGCCCATTCAGCTTTCTCTTTCGCCGACGCGCAGCCGTGCCCTGAACATCTTCCTCGGCATCGTACTCGCGCTCGTCGCCGTCCTCCTTTTCCTCTCCCTCGCCACCTACCACCCCGTTGACCCCTCCTTCAACACGTCCACGGATTCCACCCTCCCCCGCGACGTGCACAACTGGATTGGTCTCATCGGTGCCTACCTCAGTGATCTGCTCCTGCAGTCGCTAGGCCTCGCCGCCTTCCTGCTCCCGCTCTGGCTAGGTGGCATCGGCTGGTCATGGATGCACTCCCGCTCTGCCGGACCCGCATGGCTGCGCTGGACCGGCTGCCTGCTGGCCCTCGTCTTTGTTCCCGCCGTCCTCGGCCTGCTCCCGTGGCATTGGCACTGGCTCCAGGCCGTCCCCGTCGAAGGCGTCCTCGGCCGCCTCGTCGCCGGCGCCCTCGTCACCTATCTCAACCAGCAGGGCGCCTGGATTCTAGCCTCCGTCCTCGCCGCCGCAGGCGTCTACTTCGGCTCCGCCATCAGCTTCACCGCCATCCGCGCCTTCGTTGAGGACCGCTGGCTCCACGCCGTCGCCCTCAATGACCGCTGGCGCAACTGGCGCGAGGAGCGCGCCGAGCGCAAAGCCGAGATGGCTGCCGCTCTCGCCGAGCAGGAGTCGCCCGGCCCTGACCAGCGCCTCTTCACCGGCTCCATTGACGCCCCCGTCGAAGCCGAGCCCGAGCCGCCCGCTCCCCGGACCAGCCGCCTCGCCTCTTTCTTCGGCCGCCGCGACCGCACGCCCGAGCCCGACCCCGTGGACGAGATTCCCGCCTACCAGCGCGCCGCCGCGCAGCCCCCGGAGGCGCAGGCGCCCGTCGAGCCCATCACACGTCGCGCCAGCATCTGGGAACGCACCGTGGCCGAGGCTATTCCTGTCGCACCTGCGGCAGCCGCATCCACATCCGCTCCAGTCGCCGCCCCTGCCTCTGCCGCCGCGCCGCTGCGCCCCGTCGCTGTGCCGCCTCCAGCCCCGGTGCCAGCCGCAGAACCAGCCCCTGCCTCAGGTGAGATCGCCATCCACGAGCGTGCCGATGCCGACATCCGCACCACCACCGTCGCTCCCAAGCACGTTAGCGGCTTCAAACTGCCTCCCAGCACCCTCCTCAATGCCGGCGACGGCCCACAGGCCATCCGCGAAGACGAGCTCCGCGAAGAGGCCAAGGTCCTCGTCGAGAAATGCGCCGAGTTCGACGTCCGCGGCCAGGTCGTGCAGATCAACCCTGGCCCCATGGTCACCACCTACGAGTTCAAGCCCGAGGCGGGCGTCAAATACAGCCGCGTCACCGGCCTTGCCGAGGACCTCTGCCTCGCCATGCGTGCTGAAAGTATCCTCATCGAGCGCATGGCCGGCAAAAGCACCGTTGGCATCCAGGTGCCCAACCACGAGCGCGAAACCATCCACCTCCGCGACGTCCTCGAGTCCGACACCTTCGCAAAGGCCAAGTCGCGCCTCACCCTCGCCATGGGTAAGGACATCAACGGCCGCATCGTCACCGCCGACCTCGCCTCCATGCCCCACGTGCTCATCGCCGGCTCCACCGGATCCGGCAAATCCGTGGCTATCAACGCCATGATCATGAGCCTGCTCTTCCGCACCACGCCCAGCCAGGTCCGCCTCATCCTCGTGGACCCCAAGCGCGTCGAGCTCGGCATGTACGAGGGTATCCCGCACCTCTTCACACCCATCATCACTGAGCCCAAGCTCGCCGCCAACGCCCTCCGCAACGCCGTCCGCGAAATGGAGCGGCGCCTCAAGCTGCTCGCCAGCCGCAGCGTGCGCAACATTGATCAGTACAACAAGCTCTTTGAGGGAGCTCTGCCGTCACTCTTCTCCGAAGGCGAAGACGAGCAGCCCCTGCCCTACATCGTCATCATCATCGACGAACTCGCCGATATCATGATGCTCGACCGCGCCAACGTCGAGGAGTCCATCACCCGCCTCGCGCAAATGGCCCGCGCCGTCGGCATTCACCTCATCCTCGCCACGCAGCGTCCCAGCGTCGATGTCATCACCGGCCTCATCAAGGCCAACGTCCCCACGCGCATCAGCTTCCGCCTCGCCACCAAGGTCGACTCCCGCACCATCCTCGACACCAACGGCGCTGAGGCCCTGCTTGGCCGCGGAGACATGCTTTTCCTGCCGCCCGGCACCAGCCGCCTCATGCGCCTCCACGCGCCCTACGTCAGCGAAAAGGAAACCGCCGCCGTGGTTGCGTTCTGGAAAGATCAAGGCACCGCCGAGTATGCTGAGGGCTTCCTGGAGTCGCCTAAGGACGAGCGCACCGGCCCTGAAGATGCCGGCGGCGACTCCGACGACAACGACCCCCTGTTCGACGATGCCGTGCGCCTTGTCTTCGAGTTCGGCAAGGCGTCCACTTCTCTGTTACAGCGCAGGCTACGAATTGGGTATGGACGCGCTGCACACCTGATTGATTTGATGGAGCGCGACGGCCTCGTCGGCCCCGCCGATGGCTCCCGCCCCCGAGAGCTGCTCAAGGCTCCCGGCTGGCTCCACGAAGTGGCAGTTTCCAACGAGTAGCAGTTCGCAGTCCACGGTAAACGATCGATGTTTCGTATAGGCGCAAATCGCGATCTGCCCATCATCATGACGATTGATGACGACATGGTGAGCCGCGAAGTCGTGGCCACCATGCTCACCCTCCGCGGCTATACCGTCCACACCGCCACCGACGGATCCGATGCCCTGGAGCAACTCGAATCCCGCACCTGCATCCCGCAGGTCATCCTCATGGACGTCCAGTTGCCCGGCCTGCAGGGCGCTGAGCTTGTACAGCGGTTACGCAAGCTCTGTAACGCCTGCATCTACGCCGTCAGCGCCAGTTGCCCGCCCGAGGAACTCACCAGCGTTACCGATGGCTTTCTCCTCAAGCCTTTCAGCGTCGAGGCGCTGCAGAAGCTGCTTGAAGGCCACGTCACTCCGCAGGCCATCAGCATCCCGGAGCATGGCGAGCCCGTCATCCATCCCAAAACCCTCGCACAGTTTCGCCAGATGATGCCCGAGCACATGGTGCGCGAGGTCTACGCCGCCGTCATCACCGACCTCAAAAAACGCCAGCTCTCGCTCCAGGCTGCCGCCGCCGAACACAACGCCATTGAGGTCCGCCGCATCGGCCACGCCATCAAAGGCGGCTGTGGCATGGCAGGTGCTCTCCAGGCAGCCCGCCTCGGCGCTCTGCTTGAAGCCGAGAGTGACCAACTGTATAACTCCGCCAAGGTCCTCCAGGATTTAGTGACCGCCACGCAAAACCTAGAGCGTATGCTGGAAAAGGAATTTCCCCAGCCGAAAACTTAGGCTTGCCGATGGGACGCGAGTTAGTTTAGCTTAACTTGTCCGGGGACATAACTTGCGCAAGCTCTTTGCTTCAAGTTACCCGGCCGGGGAGGATGGCCAGGCACGTGGAAAAGCCCATCAGAATCGTATTGGCAGACGACCATCCGGTCGTGCGCATCGGCGTACGCAATATGCTCACCCTCGATGAAGGCTTTGACATTGTGGGCGAAGCCGACGATGGCGATCAGGCCATCACACAAACTCTCGAGCTGCAGCCCGACATTCTACTTCTCGATGTCATGATGCCGCGCCTTCCCGGCCTGGAGGCCATGCGCGCCATTATGAAGGGTTCGCCCTCGGTCAAGATTCTGCTCCTCACCTCCACCATCACCACCCAGCAGATCATCGAGGCACTCCACATCGGCGCCCGCGGCATCGTCCTCAAGGACGCTCTCGCCGGCCACCTTAAGGTCGCCATCAAGACCGTCTGCGCCGGCGACTACTGGATCGGCGGCAAGCGCGTCGTCAATCTCGTCACCGCCCTGCATGACCTCATGCAACAGGCCGCTCCACCCCCGCCGAAAACCTACGGCCTCACCCCTCGCGAACTTGAGGTCGTCGGCTGCATCGTCGAGGGCTGCAGCAACCGCGATATCGCCAAGCAGTTCGGCCTCAGCGAAGAGACCATCAAGCGCCATCTCTCCAACATCTTTGATAAGACCGGTGTCTCCACGCGCCTGGAGCTGGCCCTCTTCGCCATCGCTCACCACCTCGTCGCGCCTCAGCAGTAGAGCGAAGTCGAAAACATCGCTTCACCCGCGCATGGGTTCAACTCCGCTGCTGGACCTTTGGGCATTCGCGCGGATTCATTCCCTTCGCGCGCGCCTCTGCGCTTGCCCTCGCACCACGCTTCAATGCCAGAATAGAGTGGGGAGTAAATGCGCATGAAAATAGGTTTTCTGGGTCTGGGCAAAATGGGAACCGCGATGGCGCTTCGCCTCATCGCCGCAGGCCACGAGTTGTCGGTGTGGAACCGCACCGAAGGACGCACCGAGCCGCTGGCACGCGAAGGCGCGATCGTTGCTGGCACTCCCGCTGAAACCGAGCTGGGAGCGGATGCCGTCATCACCATGCTCTTCGACGATCAGGCACACGAGGAAGTTCTCTTCGGTGCAAACGGTCTCATGGACGCGCTCTCGCCGGGGACGCTGCACATCTCGTGCAGCACCATCAGTGTGGCTCTCTCTGAGCGCCTCACCGCCGAGCACTCCCGCCGCGGCCACCGCTTCGTCGCCGCGCCCGTCTTCGGCCGTCCCAACGTCGCCGCGGAAGGCCGCCTCTGGATCGTGGCCGCCGGCGCCAATGACGCCCTCGCCCAGGCTCGCCCCATCCTTGAACCGCTTTCCCGCGGCATCTCCATCGTCGGCTCCCAGCCGCGCCAGGCCCACGCCCTCAAGCTCGGCGGCAACTTCCTCATCAGCGCCATGATCCAGTCCCTCAGCGAGTCCTTCGTTTACGCTGCGTCGCAGGGCATCGATCCGGAGACATTTCTCGAGGCCGTGAACAGCGCGCTCTTCCAGTCGCCCTTCTACGCCGCCTACGGCAAGGTCATGCTCCATCCGCCCCAGCAGCCCGGCGCCACCGTCGAGCTTGGCGCCAAGGATCTCCGCCTGCTCCGCGAAGCCGCTGCCGCCAGCCATACCCATCTCGGCCTTGCCGATAATCTGGCCGAAATCTTCACCCAGGCCGCGCAGGCAGGCCTCGCCCAGTCTGACTGGGCCGTCGGCCTCTACCGCATCGCGCAGCAAAGCGGAAGGCTGGCTGAGTAGTGCCGCTTCGTCACGCGGCATCTGTACCTTGCATCACGCGGTTCCATCTCAAGGTTGGGTAGGATAGTGCCATGAGCCTCAAAGGAAAGATCGTCTTCGTCACCGGTGCCAGCGCCGGCATCGGCGCTGCCACCGCTCTCGCCTTCGCCGCTGAGGGCAGCCGACTCCTGCTCGCCGCGCGCCGCGCCAGCAAACTCGCTGAGGTTGCCGCCCGCTGCCTCGACCACGGAGCGCAGGCCGTCCACTCCATCGACCTCGATGTACGCGACCACCGCGCCGTCCAGCAGTCCATCGACGATCTGCCCGCCGAGTGGTCAGAAATCGACATCCTCGTCAACAATGCAGGCCTCAGCCGCGGTCTTGAAAAGCTCTACACCGGCAAAATTCAGGACTGGGAAGAGATGATCGACACCAACATCAAGGGTCTACTCTACGTCACCCGCGCCGTCGTGCCGGGCATGGTCGTACGCAACCGTGGCCATGTCATCAATCTTGGCTCCACCGCCGGCGAAATTACCTACCCCAACGGTGCCGTCTACTGCGCCACCAAGGCTGCCGAGCGCTCCATCAACGATGGCCTTCGTCAGGATGTCCTCGGAACCCACGTCCGCGTCACCAGCGTTGACCCCGGCATGGTCGAAACCGAGTTCAGCATGGTCCGCTTCCACGGCGACACCGAACGCGCCGCCAAGGTCTACAAGGGCATCAAGCCTCTCACCGCCGAGGATGTGGCCGACGTCATCGTCTGGGCCGCCAGCCGTCCGGCGCACGTCAACATCGCGCGCGTGCTGCTCACGCCCGTGCAGCAGGCCAACTCCCTGCTCTTCTCCCGCGACGAGTAGCCCCGCCGTCGCGGACAATCAGCTTTGGCTGTGCCCTAGCTCAGTGCCGCAATCTGTGACTCCACATGTGCCAGTGCCGCTTCCAGCGCCTGGCGCCGCGCCGGGCTCGACGTCCGCTGCGACAAGATGTTTTCCCGCTGAAGATTCAAGGCCTGCATCTGCCGCGCTTTTTCCGCGCGCTTCTGTTCGGCCAGCCTGCGCTCTTCTTCGCTCACGTAGCCGTTGCCGGCCTTCGCCGCCGGCTGCTGCGAGGCGTTTGCCATCTGTTCCTCCACTCCCTTGCTTTCCCATCCACGTGCCATATCCTCTATTCTAAGGCGGCAGATGCGCATAACATTCCGCACCGTGCCATAATGCCCCCGCATACATTCGGAGGACCCATCATGCGCGTCTGGCAGATTTCCAAGTTCGGCATTGATTCTCTTGAGCTTATCGAGCGCACTGCCCCCAAACCCGGCCACGGCGAGGTTCTCGTTAAAATCCACGCCGTCTCCTTCAACTACCGCGACCTCCTCATGGTCAAGGGCATCTACAACCCCAAATTGAAGCTCCCCCGCATCCCCTGTTCCGACGGTGCCGGGGAAGTCACCGCCGTCGGCGAAGGCGTCACCGCCTGGAAGCGCGGCGACCGCGTGGCCGGCATCTTCATGCAAAACTGGATCGACGGTCACCCCACCCCTGCCAAGGTTAAAGGGGCACTCGGTGGAGACATCGATGGCATGCTCGCCGAGTACGTCGTCCTCCCAGCCACCGGCCTGGTTGCCATCCCTCACCATCTCACCTTCGAAGAAGCCGCCACGCTCCCCTGCGCCGCCGTCACCGCATGGAACGCCCTCGGCTCAGCCCACCTCAAGCCCGGCTCCACAGTCCTGATCCAGGGCACCGGCGGTGTCTCCATCTTCGCCCTGCAATTTGCGCGTCTTATGGGCCTCCGCGTGCTCGGCATCTCCGGCACTCAGGCCAAGCTCGAGCGCGCCTTCGAGCTCGGTCTCCACGCCGGCATCAACTACCGCGAGCTTCCTGACTGGGATCGCTGGGTCCTCGACGAAACCGGCGGCGAGGGCGTCGATCTCGTCGTTGAAGTCGGCGGCGTCGGCACACTGCCTCGCTCCCTGCGCTCCGTGCGCATGGGCGGCGCCATCGCCCAGATCGGAGTCCTCTCCGAGCCAACCGAACTGCTGCCCCTGCCCGTCATTCTCCACAAGCAGGTCCGCATCCGCGGAATCTACGTCGGCTCCCGCCTTCACTTCGAGCAGATGAACAAGGCCATCGCCCTCGCCCAGCTTCGCCCCGTCGAGGAGTCCTTCCCATGGACCGAAGCCCGCGAGGTTCTTACCCGCATGGATCAGGCTACCCACTTCGGCAAGCTCGTCCTCACCGTGTCATAAGCCTGCACGCCTGCCGGCCCGCAGGACAACAATGGCTCAGGACAGGTGGGTCAACTTCTACATCTCTCCTGAGCCAGTTATCTGACAATAACGAGCCTTGCGTTCTGGTTCATCTCTTCTTGAAGAAGACCGCGCGACCGGTCACACCCTTGCTACTGTGCTTTCGGTGAGCCGTTCGGCACCGCCGGTGAGCTCAGCGCGGGATCCACGGTCACATTCGGCCCCATCACGCTGGAGCAGCCGTTGCCACCGGGCCCCTGGCCGCATCCCCACCAGTTGTCTGTGGCATCCACGGCCGCCGTTCCCAGGTTCACCAATCCCGCGCCGCCGCCGTTCAGGTTATTCCAGTGCACGTCCAGCGTCTCCGGCATCTTGATCACCACATCATCGGCCTCATCCTTGATCACGTTCTTTGAGATCACGATTCCGGAGGGCCCCGACGCCCCGGCGACATTGATGTAGAGGTTGATCCCCGTCCGGCCCGGTGTCGCGGCATCAGCCGTATCCGCCGCATTCCCCGCAATATAGTTGCCGGTAATGAGGTTGTTGTTCATGTTCGCACCCGGTGCATGCGCATGCATTGTGATACCCGGCAATCCGTTCCCAATAACCTCATTCCCCGCAATCACGTTGTCCGATACGCGCGCTCCCGGCAAAAAGCTGAACAGACCAATACCAGCTCCTTCGCCCATAGTCCCGTTGTATTCAGACACATTGCCAGAGACCGTATTCCCATACACGCCGAACGGCGCCCCGGGTGCCAGCGAAGGAGCACGCGGGTGCGAAGGCATCGTGATGCCGCAGTCGTACACATTGCTCTTCACCACATTGTTCGCCACCCAGTTGTCATGCGTCGGCCCCGTCTCATCGCTGATCAGTATGCCGCCGGAGTTGCCCTCGATATGGTTCCACGCAATCCTTGAGTGATCCACGCCGCTCAGATGGATGCCTTCACCGCAATCCTCCCCCTCAGCAGTTTCAAAGGCCGGCAGGCCCGGGCAGGTTGCATTGGCAAAGTCAAGGCTGCGGTTGTTGCCTGTTACTTCATTGCCGGCGATCGTCAGGTTCGAGATGTTAAGCGCAAGAATGCCCTCAAAGTTCGCATTCCTCACCGTGAACCCCGTGACGATGACGTGGCTCAATCCCGGATGATCCATCCCATCGATGAAGATTCCGTTCGCCTTCCCCGATGCATCAATGATCGTGTTGTGCTGGTTCTTTCCCATGAGGATCAACGGCTTCCCGATCACCACATCCTCGTGGTAAACCCCCTGTGCCACCTGGATCGTGTCGCCCGCTACAGCTTGGGCAACAGCCGCCCCGATGGTCGCATAGCAGCTCGAATTGCCCGCATGCACGCACAACGTCGTCGCCGCCGCCGGTTGCACCGCACAAACCAGCACCACTGCCCACACAGCCATGGCCACGCCAAGGCTGCACAGCTTCACAAGCCTTCTCATTATCGACCCCCGAATTTTCAGTGACTTGCAGGCCGGTTGACTTCCCGCTATCGGCTCACGACCCCCAATTGCCGACAGACCCCCCAATTTCTCTGCACCGACGCAGACCCTGGCCTGACCGACAAACTGTACTCCACTTCGCCCCGCATGACAACGAGAATTCCTGCAATCATAGGATTTCTCTTTACCCATGCCCACTTCATCTCCGCTTCAACCCCTCCCGCCGGCAACCGTAGGTCATCGCACCAGCGCGCACACCGTGGCATTCCAACTGATTCAAAATGAATGTTTTGTTACTGAAAAACCGCAAAATTCACTCTCCCTGTTCTGTGGTTTAACCCGTTCGCTTCACCCGAAACTGGGTTACTCTTAGTGGCTGGGATACGTCGAACAAGTGTCATCCCGCACACGGACGAAGGCTGAAAGTATTGGCGCTGGCCAAGCACATCCCTGTCTCCACCTCACCTGCGCGCCCCAAAGCCGCGGGCCTGCGCCCTCATGTCCGCCTGCTCGCCGCCCTCGTTGCCCCCATGCTCGCTCTCCTCGCAGGCTGCGGCGCCAACGTCACCGCCAACACCTCGCAGACCTCCGCCTTCACCCTTACGCCTTCCACTGCGTCCATTGACACCAACTGCACCGGCTGCAACGCCGCGGATGCCCACGGCCGCCCAGCCCTGCACTTCGCCGCCATTCTGCCCTCCGGCAACGCCGCCGATGTTGCATGGTCCCTCTCCGGCGGCGACGCCTCCGCCGGCCCCGGCTCCATCACCTCCGACGGCCAGTACACGCCGCCCAGCTACCTCACCGCCGACAGAGTTCTCGTCACCGTCACCGCCGCGCTCCGGTCCGACCCCGCCGCTCGCGCCACCTCCGTCCTCAGCCTCACTCCAGGCTTCCTCCGCCCGCTCTCGCCTGAGAATCTCGCCCTCGGCCCCAACGGCTCCGCCAACGTCACCGGCTACATTGCCCAGGCCGGAGGCACAGCCAGCATCGTCTTCGCCCTCGCCGATTCGCCCACCTCCACCAGCGGCGGCCAGGGCTCCCTCAGCGCCACTCACTGCGAGCGATCCGGAAAGGCCTTCACCGCCTGCACCGTTACCTACACGGCCCCGCCTACGCTGCCCGCCAGCGGCGTCACCTACATCGTCGCCTCCGTTGGCAGCTCGCCCGCGCGAACTGAGGCTGCCATCCTCCTCAACTCCGCCGGAGTCGCCAGTAACCCCACCACCCACCAGCTCCAGCAGCCCACGCCCCTCGCGCTCGGCAGCTCCGGTGGCAACAACGCTGACTTCGACACCTCCGGCAACACCATCGTTGACTGCTGCAGCGGGACCCTCGGTGCTCTCGTCCAGGACAACTCCGGCCGCCAGTTCCTCCTCAGCAACAACCACATCCTCGCCCGCAGCGACCACGCCGTCCTCGGCGACACCATCGTCCAGCCCGGCCTCATCGACAACAACTGCACTCCCAATGGCGAAGGCCCCGGCACGCTCCCCGTCGCCACCCTCTCCGCTTGGCTGCCGCTCAAATCGCCCCAAACCAACGCCGACGCCGCCCTCGCTCAGGTCGCCTCCCGCACCGTCGATCCCACCGGTAGCATCCTCGAGCTCGGCCCGCGCCAGCCTGACGGCACCCTCGCGCCCGCGCCGCCCGGCATCTCCTCCACCGGCGGCAAAGGCGAGCCCGCCTCCCTCGCTCTTCGCGTCGCCAAAAGCGGACGCACCACCGGCCTCACCTGCGGCTCCGTTTCCGCCGTCAGCGTCGATATCTCTGTCGATTACTTCCGCGACTGTGGCGAGACCCGCCCCTATCTCACCAAGACCTTCACTAACCAGATCGCCCTCAGCGGCGACCGCTTCAGTAACGCTGGCGATTCCGGCGCCCTCATCGTTGACGCCGCCAATGCCGAGCCCGTCGGCCTCTACTTCGCCGGCGGAACTGATACATCCGGTGTCGTCCAGGGCGTTGCCAGCCCCGCCCCCGACGTCCTCGCCGAACTCAGCGCGCAGCTCGGCTCCGGCGCCAGCCTCACCTTCACTGGCGCCGCAGACCACCCCGTCAGTTGCCTCACCTTTGGAGACAGCACCGTCCGTGCCGCCCAGGCCCGTTCGCTTTCAGACGAGCAGATCGCCGCCGTCCAGCAGGCCCTCGCCGCCGCCCGCAGCCTCGTCAACCCGCAGGCCGGCATCCTCGGCGTCGCCATGGGCAAAAGCAGTGACCAACCCGGCACCGCCGCCGTCATCGTCTACACTGACCCGGCCCAGCAACCCGCCGTCCCCGCCGTCATTGACGGTGTCCGCACCCTCGTCATCCCCTCCACCGCACGCGCCGTCGCCCTTGGCTCCGCGCCCATGGCCAACGCCCTTGCTGACGCGCCCCCGCTCGCCGCTCACGCCCTCGCCCAGGCCATCGCCATCAAGCACCAGTGGGCCCGCACGCTCCTCCAGCAGCACCCCGCCTTCTTCGGCGTCGGCGTCGGCCAAAGCCTCGACGACCCCCGCGACCCCGCCCTCGTCCTCTACGTCGACCGCCGCCAGCTCCCCGCCGACCTCCCGCAAACCATCGGCGGCCTCCGCACCCGCTACATCGTCATGGAGCGCATGCACGTCACCCGCGCCTACTCCGCCCCCTACGAGCCCCGCGGACACTGCCTGCCCCACCCAGATCCCACCCAGCCCTTCAACCCCACCCTCCCCACACACCACACCCTGCCACTCTTCTGAGCGCGGTTCTGCAGCCTGGAGCTTTGCCAGGCATCCGTCGATCTTGCAGGTATGAGGGCTTCGAAAGGAAGGGTAAGGGCTTTAGCCCGTACATCCACCGCACTCCAAATACCGGGGCTTCAGCCCCTGAGGGAGTCGCTGACAGGCCGACTACACAGCCCAAGCCCGGCAGGCTGGCGCACCCTTTCGGGTTGCCCCACCCTAGCCGTCCGCGCAGCATACTCCATGGGTGGGCGGGCACAAAAAAATCCTCCCCACAGTTTGCACCCGGCCGGAAGGTCAGTCAGCCTCTATCAGACCAGTCTGAGGGAAGGGATCGTGAGCCCCCGGCTCCGCACCCCTTCCCCAGACATCTCTGCGTTATTGCTCAGGCGGCTTGGTTTTCTCCTCTTTTGGAATCGTGATGGTTTCCCAGGTGGTTACGGTTGCCATCTCGTCC
>JAKAFB010000068.1 GCA_021818105.1 Acidobacteriota bacterium | reverse complement strand
TCACAATCTCGACGATCTGCGGATGCAAAAGCGGTTCTCCGCCGGGAATGGAAACCATCGGCGCGCCGCATTCTTCGACGGCCTTGAAGCACTCTTCTGGCGTCAGCATGCGTTTCAGAACGTGCGGCGGGTACTGCACCTTGCCGCAGCCTGCGCAGGCGAGGTTGCAGCGGAAAAGCGGCTCGAGCATCAGCACAAGCGGATACCGCTTGTTGCCCGCCAGGCGCTTTTTCAGCACATAGGTGGCAACCGTCCACATCTGAGAGACAGGAACAGCCATAGTTCTGTGTAACCTCCGGCGCCGCCTTAGGAAGCGCGCTCCATCGCCCGCTTGTAACCCGTAAGGGCCAGCAGCGGGAAGTAGTTGCGATACATGTGATAGGCCAGGTAGAAGACCCGCGGAAAGCCTGTCCCGGTGTAGAGCGCCTGGCGCGTTACTCCCTCTCCCACCGATTCGTCCCAACTACCATCCGGCTTCTGGCGTTCAAGCAGCCAGCGGATACCCTTGGCGATGGAATCCGAGCGGTCGTCGCCTGCAGCTAATAAGCCAAGCAAGGCCCACGCTGTCTGAGACGGAGTGCTCGGCCCCACACCCCGCGTGTTGGGATCGTCGTAGCTGCCGCAGGTTTCCCCCCAGCCGCCATCTGCGTTCTGTACCATGCGAATCCATTCCGCCGCCTGCTGTACCTGGGGCTCGTGTTGGTCGAATCCGATCGCCTCAAGTCCGCGCAGAACAAGAAATGTCCCGTACAGGTAGTTCACGCCCCAACGGCCGAACCAACTGCCGTCCGGCTCCTGCTCTGACAGGATGAACCTGATGGCCTTCTGCACACGCTTGTCGTCCTGCGTATAGCCGTAATTGGCCAGCGTCTCCAGGATTCTCCCCGTTATGTCCACGGTTGGCGGGTCGAGCATCGCGTTGTGATCCGCGAAGGGGATGTACTGGAAGATCATCTTTGCGTTGTCTTTGTCGAAGCTGCCCCATCCGCCATTGCGGCACTGCATCGCAAATTCCCACTCAATTGCGCGCTGCGCCACCTCGTACTGGTAACGCTCACGTGGGTTTTCCACCTTGCTCAAGGCCAGCAGCACCTGGGCCGTGTCGTCGGTGTCGGGATAGAACTCGTTATTGAATTCAAAGTACCAGCCGCCCGGCTCTGTCTTGGGCGCCTTCACAGACCAGTCACCCTTGTGGCGCACTTCCTTTGACAGCATCCAGTCTGCGGCCTTGATCATGCGCTCATCATCGCGCGGCACACCTGCTTCGCCCAGTGCAAACACCACCTGAGCCGTATCCCAAACAGGGGACACACAGGGCTGCATGCGGAAAGTGGGCTCTGGCAATTCTTCAGTAGCCGGTTGCTCAATGCCCAGCTTCTCAAACTCATCGCGCGCGCGAATCACCTGCGGGTCGTCTTCTGAATAGCCCAGGCAGCGCAAAGCAATAATGGCGTTCATCATCGCGGGATAGATGGCACCCAGGCCGTCTGACATCTCCAGCCGCGCCAGCATCCACTTCTCCGCGCGCTTCAGCGCCAGCTTCCGCAGCGGACGAATGTGCACCGCCTCAAACCAGTGCGTCATGCGGTCAAGGACGAGAAAGAAATTTCGCCACGAAAAAATCGCATCACGATTCATAGGCAGACGCAGCGTTACATTCTCCCGCCCGCCCACAAAGAGTTCGTCGATGCCTTGCTCCGCTGGAATCTTCTTGAACGGCTTCTTCGCATAAATAATGGCGAGCGGCACCAGAATGGAGCGAGACCAGGAAGAAATCTCGTAAATATTAAAGTAAAACCAGTTCGGAAAAAGTACGATCTCTGGAGGAATCGCTGGTACTGCATCGTAGTCATACTGGCCCAGCGCGCACAGGTACATCTTGGTGAATGTATTGCATGCCACCACGCCACCATTATCCAGAATCCACTCGCGACACTTCACCAGCCTGGGATCGTCAGCCTTCAGCCCCATCAGCTTGGCGGAAAAGTAGCACTTCACCGACAACGAAATATTTCCCGGTCCGCCCGGATAGATGCTCCAGCTTCCATCCTCATTCTGGTAGCGCATCATCTCGGCATAGGCACGCCTCAGTCTGTCCGGATTGCCACTCTCGAGTAACGTATGCAGAAAAATATAGTCAGCTTCGAGCATCGAGTCCGCTTCGAGCTCGCCGCACCAGTAGCCTTCAGCATGCTGCTGAGAGAGCAGGTACTCACGCGAACGCAGAATCGCCGCATCCACGTCCGCCATATCTGCATCCAACCGGCCAAACTTGGGTGCCGTGGATACCTTCTTTTCCTGCTGAAGACTCATGCGATTTGAAAAGCCTCGGCTCGTTTCCGGATATCTGGGTTGCGAAGCGCCTGCACCCTACAAAATTCCGGGCCGCCCTCACTCTATCTCACGTGTAGGGTCCGGCCCAAAATTCTTTTGTTGTCCAGCCGTTCCACCCGCCGATTTGACACCAGATTGGACAACGGCTCAATCAACCTATTGCACAGGAACATCCTGACCGCCATCCGCGCTGCCAATGGCCAGCACAATCTCCTGCGGAAGACCAAACCGGACGTTCTCCGGCATCACCTCTACCTCTTCGACGCTCGAAAATCCGCTCTGACGCAAATAATTAACCACGTCCTCAACAAGAACCTCAGGGGCTGAAGCCCCAGCTGTCACGGCCACCGTTTGCACGCCCCTCAGCCACTCCGGATTGATTGCCTGCGAGTTATCAATCAGATACCCAATCGTCCCTAAATTGCGCGAAACCTCCACGAGACGGTTGGAGTTAGAACTGTTAGTTGAGCCAACCACCAAGACAAGATCGGCATTATGCGCCACATTGCGCACGGCAACCTGCCGGTTCTCTGTCGCGTAGCAGATGTCCTGCGAGTGGGGCCCAACGATGTTCGGGAATTTCTCTTTGAGAGCGTGAATGATGTCCCGCGCCTCATCAAGGCTCAGGGTCGTTTGCGTCAGATAGGCTACGCGGTTTGGATCCGGCACCTCAAGCGCCGCCACCTCGGCCGCATTCGAAACCACCTGCGTCACCGCAGGGGCCTCTCCCAGCGTACCCTCAATCTCATCGTGGTCACGGTGGCCAATGAGCACCAGCGAATACCCTTGCTTGGCAAATTTCATCGCTTCAATATGAACCTTCGTCACCAGCGGGCACGTTGCATCAATCACCTTCAGATGGCGAGCCTTGCTGCCCTCGCGAACAGCGGGCGAAACCCCATGCGCGGAGTAAATCACACGCTGGCCGTCCGGCACTTCCTCAATCTCATGGACAAAAATAGCGCCCTTTTCCGCCAACTCATTCACAACATAGCGGTTATGCACAATCTCGCGGCGCACGTATATGGGCGCACCAAAGGTCTCCAGAGCGATATTCACAACATCAATGGCACGTACCACCCCCGCACAAAAGCCACGCGGTTTGAGCAGCAATACCCTCTTCTGGCTGGGGGAAGACACAGATCTGGCGCCGTCGGAAACGGAATCAAGGACAGGTGTTGTCACTTTGCCAGTATATCAATCGAGAGTCACGAAAGTCAGGCGAGAAATGGCAAATTCCTCTGCAGTTGTCCCCTGCTGTTGACTCCTGGGCTTCCACCCAAACCTCTCAACCTGCGAAGAACAAGCCGCGCTTGCAGTCTCATAAACCATCTCCTGGATTTTGCGGACAGGGAAACGTGTCGTCCGTAAAAGTGACGCTAACGTCTATAAATGGTGAGTCGGACGCGCGCTGAAAAGCCGACCGAATTACCCACACCTCCCATAACAGCCCGCGCCTATCGGCTGGCTGCAATCATCTGTGCCGCATGCTGAAGACTTGTGTCCGTCACCTTTGCTCCGCTGAGCATGCGTGCCACTTCCTGCGTGCGCGCCTGGTCGTCCAGCACGCGAATCTGCGTTTTAGTGCGGCCGCGCTCCTCATGCTTTTCCACCACTAGGTGCTGGCTGGCAAAAGCCGCTATCTGCGGCAGGTGTGTCACACACAGCACCTGCTGCCCCCTGCCCAGTGCCTTCAGCTTTTGCCCCACAGCTTCCGCCGCGCTGCCGCCAATACCAATGTCTATCTCATCGAAGACCAGCGTGCGCGGCGTCGGCACCTTTGTCTTCGGCTTGGCCGCCCCCTCCTCCACGCTCACCTTCAGCGCGAGCATCACCCGGCTCATCTCGCCGCCGGATGCGATCTCGTTCAGCGGCTTCAGCGGTTCCCCGGGATTTGTGGCAATGCGATACTCAACGTTGTCCCAGCCATGCGGCGCCCACGCGGCTTCTGTCTCCACCGTGCTCACCACTACTTCAAAGCGCGCCTTCATAGCCAGAGAATTGATTTGTCTCTCAGCCAGCTTGGCAAGCTTTGTAGCCGCAGCTTTGCGATCCTCCGTTACGGCATGGGCTGCCGCGCAATATGACTTTCTCGCCGCGTCGAGTGCTTTCCGCAGCTCCTCAAGGACCTCGTCTCGATCCTCCACCTCGGCCAGCTTACGCGTCACCTCTGCGCCATACGCAGCCACTTCGTCAATCGTGTGGCCGTACTTCCGTTTCAGGCGATCGATTAATGCCAGGCGGTCTTCTATCTCCGCCAGCCGCTCGGGGGAGGCATGGATACCCTCAGCATAATCGCGCAGGGTCGCGCTCACATCATCCACCGCCGCACGCGCTGCGGCAAGTTGCTGCGCCGCATCCTGAAAGCTGCCATCGTAGCGTGCGAGTTCCTCCACATTGCGCAGCGCAGCACGAAGCGCGCCCTCCGCAGAGGACTCGCCCTCATAGAGTTGCTCAAAGGCGCTCATTGCGGCTGCGTACAGTTTCTCGGCATTTGCCAGAACGCGCTTTTCAGTTGCCAGCGCTTCGTCTTCGCCGGACTCCAGTTGTGCTGCGTCAATCTCCTTCTTCTGGTAGCTCCACAAATCCACCATCCGCAGGCGATCCTGCTCTCCCTGCAACAGATCCTTGAGCCGGGCTGCGGCCTCATGCCATCGCGTGTAAGCCGCAGCCACGCCATCGGTTGATATGCCGCCAAAGCGGTCCAGCAGCAAACGCTGCTGCGCCTGGTCAAAACTCGCCAACGTTTCGCTCTGTGCGTGAACCAAGGCAAGCTCCGGCGCAAGCTGGCGCAGCACGGCTACCGTCGCCGGCTGGTTGTTCACAAACACCCGGCCCTTCCCGTTTGCCAGAATCTCGCGGCGCAAAATGATGTCGTTGCCATCGGCGTCGATGCCGTTTCCCTCAAGAACAGCCTCTGCGCCCGGCGTAGACTCAAAGACGCAGGACACAATAGCCTTCTCCGCGCCATGACGCACCATATCCGTTGACGCCTTGCCGCCCATCAGCAGCGTCAGTGCATCCACAAGAATTGACTTGCCTGCCCCCGTTTCGCCCGTCAGCAGGTTGAGCCCAGGGCCAAAAGTGGCTATGGCATAGTCGATGACAGCATAATTTTCAGCGCGCAACTCAACAAGCATCCGCAGTGTCCGAGGCTTCCGCCGACAGGTCGCACCCCACATGGGAATTGCCAACGGGATTCCGAGCGCAGCATAGCATGGTCAGCTGGGCGAGTGTTTGGCGAAAGTCCCAGCACCCCTGCGCAGGGACCACATCGATAACTTGGAATGGACTAGCGCGTCTGATACCGTGAATATTGAGGTGAATCCCGATTCTTACCGCTGGTTTCGTCTTCCCGTTGCAGGCTGATGCTGGCGCCGTGCATTCGATTGCCGCGCTGATCCAGGGTCCCGGTGCGCTCATGGACATGATGAGCAACATCGGCGCAATCGCGCTTTTTGTTCTGGCTTTGCTACTTTTCTCCAGCCTTTACTCATGGACGGTGATCCTCGGGAAAATGTCAACCTTCAGGAGGGCCACCAGGGAGAGCCGGAATTTCATTCGCTCATTCCGCAAAGCAAGCCGGCTACAGGAGATTGCCGCCATTGCGGACAACTATAAGACCAGCCCCCTGGCACAAGTTTTCCTCGAGGTCTACGAGACCTACAAACGGCAGACCGGCGGCTCAGGTCCACCGCGTAACCTCACACCTCTCGAGCGCTCGGCACAGACCGCTGCCAGCGAATCGATTACTGCCCTCGAACGCCGTATGACATGGCTTGCCACGATTGCTGCAACCAGCCCATTTGTCGGACTTTTTGGCACGGTCATGGGCGTCGTAGACGCCTTCCATGGCCTTGGCACAGCCGGAGCCGCCACCCTGCGCGCCGTGGCGCCGGGCATCTCTGAGGCGCTTATAACCACGGCCGCAGGCCTCTTTGTCGCGGTTCCTGCCGTTGTGGCATACAACCAGTTCACCGCGCGCATCCGTGTCTTTGCTTCGGCTACAGACGACTTCTGCCGCGAGCTGCTGAATTCGCTGGAAGAGATTCCCCCGCGCGCTCCTGCTCAGCGCGGCCCTGCGCCCGAACCAGCGCAAGAGGTTGAACGTGGCCTTTACAAGTAGCACCGGCCAAACCCGTACGTCGCTCGCCGAGATCAACATCACACCGCTGGTGGACGTGGTGCTCGTTCTGCTGGTCATCTTCATGATCACTGCGCCTGTCCTGCAATCGGGGATTGAGGTCAGCGTTCCCAAGACGCGCACCGTGAAAGAAATCACAGAGCAGCGCACTGTTCTGACCATTGACCGCGATCAGCAGGTCTTTCTTGGTGATAAGCCGGTCAATGTACACGACCTGCCGCAGTTGCTTCTTGTGCCCGGAGCTGACCCCGCGCGCAAGATCATCTATCTCCGCGCAGACGAGCGCGTACCATTTGGCGCCTTCGCCAGCGTGATGGATGCCGTGAAGCAGGCTGGCATCACCAACATCTCCATCGTGACCCAGCCTCTGAACACCAAGGGGCGGACCACCGGTGGCAACTAGATTCTCGATGATTGAGCCACGAGCAAAGCAATGAGTGGTGTGCTGGAAGGCAGCGAGCGACTGGAAGGCGAACTGACACCGGAACCGTGGAAGGGACCGGCGACAGGTTCTGTTGTCCTTCATCTCGCCCTAGCCGCAGGCGTTGTGCTCTACGGCATCATCGGCGGATTTTTCCAACACACCCTCTGGGGCGGAGCAGCCTCCGGCGGCGCCATTCAGGTCAACCTCGTCAGCAGCGCCATTCCCCTGCCTTCTGACCAGCCACCCAATCAAAATGTTCTCGCCACCGAGACGCCAAGCCAGGCTCCTGCGCCGCCCGCGCCCAAAGCCAAACAGTCCGAAGACGAGACCGCCATTCCCATTGCGGGAAAGCAGATGAAACGCCAACACGAGACCGTACAGCGCACGCCTCCGCGACAGCAGCAGCCACTCCAGAACAATCGCGCAGCCTACGGCGAACAGGCGGGCTCGTCCTTGCCGCGAGTCACACAGCAAGGCTTTTCCAATGGCCCGACAACCGTCAGCGATAGCAGCTTTGGCAGCCTCTTCGCCTACTACGTGGATGGCATCAATCGCAAGATGAGCCAGAACTGGTACAAGCCGGAGGTGGACCCGCATACTCCACGCGGCTCACGCTCCTACATCTACTTCAAAATTTTCCGGGATGGATCCGTCGGCGATGTCCGCCTGGATCGCTCCAGCGGAAGCCCCACGCTCGACAATTCCTGCGTTCGCGCCGCGCAGCGTGTGGATACCTTTGGCAACCTTCCTTCGGCTTATCGGGGCAGTTACCTACTGATTTCCTACTACTGCGAATACTAGTCGCTTTTCATAGCGTCAAAGTAAAATATGGTTGATGAAGACTGGCTACGCAGCCCGCTGCAGAACAACAGTTCACAATACGCGAGACTTCACCGAGGAAAGGTAGTGCATGAGGCTTAATTCCCGGTTTCTTGTTACAGCTCTTTTATTGCTGGCATGCATCATCTCCATCCCCGTAGCAGCACAGGATTGGGTGCGCACAGGATCCAATCTCGGCAACGAGCGCATCCGAATCGCTGTCGCCGACTTCAAGCCCGCCAGTGCCGATCCGCAGACCCCGTCGCTCAAGGCTGTCTTTGACGCCACGCTCTACAACGATCTCGGAAGCGCCGGTATTTTTGACCTCGTCTCCAAGAGCTTCGCGCCTCAGGCCACGCCCGGCAGCCCTCAGGAGATCAACCTGGCCCAGTGGTCCGCCGACCCGGCTAACGCCGCCATGGTTGCTTTCGGTTCTCTTTCCGTAGCCAACGGCCGTCTCATGGTCTACGGCTGGCTTGATGACACCCACAACGCAGCCAATCCGCAAGTACTCGGCAAACAGTACAACGAAGAAGCAAGTGAAGACATGGCGCGAACTGTTGCACATCGCTTTGCCGATGAAATCATCTATCGTCTCGGCGGTGGCATCAACGGCATTGCAGAAACCAAGCTCTACTTCATCAGCTCTCGCACTGGATCCAAGGAAATCTGGGCCATGGACTACGATGGCCAGAATCAGCATCCCATCACGCATCTAGGAACCATCTCCCTATCGCCGCGCGTTTCCCCAGACAACTCGCGCATTGCCTTCGCCTCACTCGGACGCGAGGGTTGGGCTGTACGCATGTTCTCACTTGAGTTGGGCCGCCTGGTTGCATTTCCGGGCGGATCCGCCAGCGGCTCCAACCAGTCCCCTGCGTGGGCGCCGGATGGCAATCGAATCGCGTTTTCCTCGTCGCGGTCGGGTGACCCCGAAATTTGGATTGCCGACGCCAATGGCTCCAACCCGCGCCGGATCACATACTTCAAAGGGCCCGACGTTTCTCCCACTTGGAATCCCCGCACAGGTTCTCAGTTGGCATGGGTCAGCGGACGTACCGGACTGCCGCAAATCTATATCATGGATCAGGACGGATCCAACGTACACCGCATGACAGACGGAGGATATGCCGTCTCGCCTTCTTGGTCCCCCAATGGTCAATTTCTCACTTTCAGTTGGAACCGCAAGTATGGTCCGGGAGCACCTGGCGGGCAGGATATTTACGTTATGGACATCGCCAGCATGCGTTGGGAACAGCTCACGCACGACGCTGGTAACAATGACTTTCCTTCATGGGCGCCGGACGGCCGTCACATCGTCTTTCAGCGCCAGATGGGCGGCAAATCGGAGATATGGTCCATGCTCGCCGATGGAACGGAGCAGCACCAGCTGACGCATACAGGAAACAACTTCATGCCCAATTGGAGCTGGAAATAGCCTTGCAGATAAGCCTTCATGCCACACAACGGGCCGATGAGACTGGCCAACTCTTTTCACCTGTGTGCTATCAGCTCCTCTATCTAACCCCGGGGCAAGGTGCGCTCTCGCAATTTTTTCACAACATCACGTACCATTCCGAATTAAGGTGTGTTCCCGCAGATTCCAGGTCAGTGCTGCAAAAACGCGCCAGATTCAACCGGCAAATTGTGACTTTCTGCCCTCGAACAGAGGGATAAAATGGTAACGTTCCCCAGAGTTTGCTCGGGGCTGCAAAGGAAAAGGAGTCTTGCATTGAATCGACTTACTCGAATTTTCGTTCCCGCCGTTCTTGTTGTTGCGTTGCTCGGAGTTGCCGGTTGCAAGAAGAAACCTGCACCGCCACCAGCCACTGCAACCGCCCCTGCCGCAACTGCGCCCACCGCCGATCTCTCGGCTTCGCCCACGTCCATCTCGGCGGGCGATCAGGTCGTCCTGAGCTGGAAGACCAGCAATGCCTCTGACGTCTCCATCGACGGCATAGGCGCCGTTCCATCCAGCGGAGTTAAGACGGTTACTCCTACCGCCTCTACCACCTATCATCTTGTGGCGCGGGGCGAAGGCGGAACGGCAGACGCTACCGCTCACGTGGACGTAAGCGCGGCCCCGGCAGTAGCTGTGCCCACCAACACCATGTCAGCTGAAGAGGAATTCAAAGCAAACGTGCAGGATGTCTTCTTCGACTATGACTCTTTTGACATTCGCCCCGATGCTCAGGCCACTCTCTCGCATGACGCCTCGTATCTTGCCAGCCACCCGAACATCAAGATCGTCATCGGGGGCTACTGCGACGAGCGCGGCTCCAGCGAGTACAACCTTGCACTGGGCCAGAACCGTGCCGATGCGGCAAAAAAAGCTCTCGTAAACGCTGGAATCGCCGGTGACCGCATTCGTCTCATCAGCTACGGCAAGGAAAAGCCCTTCTGCACGGAATCGACTGAAGCCTGCTGGCAGCAAAATCGCCGCGCCGGTTTCTCCATAGATCGCTAATCGTGAACCGCGGCGGCTATGCGTATCGGAGCATGCCGCTGCGAATTCATCCATCACTCGCTGCTGCATTCTTTCACAGGCTGTTGCAGTGCGTAGCACTTTCTACAGGTGAACGATGAACACAGTTCGCATACTTCGCAATCGACTCTCTGCGGTGCTGGTCATGGCTGCAATTCTAGGCGTTATGCCGGCTCGTGCGCACGCCGCGTCAAAAGAGATCATTCAGTTGCAGACCCAGGTGCAGCAGTTGCTGGACATGGTGCAGCGCTTGCAGTCCACAATGGACACTCGCTTTGCCGTTCTTCAGAATCTGGCACAGCAGACTGCAGATCAGGCCGTGCAAATGGGTGCGGCCGTGAATACCCTGCAACAGAAGCTCAATGCCGAGAATGAAGAAATCAATGGAAAGCTCGACACGAATTCCGGACAGGTTCAGTCGCTCAATGACTCAGTGGATGAGCTGAAGACACGCATCGCCAAGCTGGAGAAGTCTCTCCAAAGCATGCAGAACCAGTTGCAGAACGTCCAAAATCCGCCTCTTCCTGCATCCGCTCCGAGCGCAATGCCGGGGACTGGTGAAGGCACGCCTGGTGCAGGCGGTACACCGGAAGCAGGCGCCACACCGTCCACCAGCCAAAATCCACCTCTCGCCCAGACCTTCCAGTCCGCAATGAGCGATTACAACGCTGGCAAGTACAAGCTGGCTGCCGGCGAATTCCAGGATGTGGTTCGGTATTACCCGCTCGATAACTTGGCGGGCACTGCACAGTTTTACATCGGGGAAATAGCCTATCGTGAGCAGAATTATGATGACGCGATCAAGGCATATAACGCCGTGCTTGAGGGCTTCAGTGGAAACTCCAAGGCACCCGCTGCGCAATTGCACAAGGGTCTCGCCCTAATACACATGAACCGTCGCGAGGCAGGCATCCAGGAACTTCGCTCGCTCATTCGCCGTTATCCACAAACGCCGGAAGCGGCACAGGCAAGAAGCAAACTGAACGGCATGGGCGTTCGCATTAATCCCCGCTAATCTTCGCAACTCGTGCAATGAAATAAAGCCCCGCCTTGGCGGGGCTTTAATCTGCTGTACTCTACCTTCAGCGCAGTCGACTTACTGCAAGGTGCGCATCAGGTCATCAAGAGCGGCCTTCGGAGGACGTGTGACCGATTCCGGCAAGGTACCCAGAGGTTCATCCACCACATTCAGTAAGTCAACAAACGTGGGCTTCTTCGTGTCAATGTAGAACACGCCAGTAAGAACCTCGTGGTCCTCTTGTGATTTCATCAGCGTCCGCAGAGCTTCTGCCTTGTCCGTCGGATCGTAGTCGTCGTGCAGCTTGCGCAGCCTCAGGCTTGATCCGTCGTGCATCTGCACGTCGTAAACCTGGCCCGACTCATAGTCAATATGAATGTCCTCGAAGCTGGCCACAAACCCGACCTCATTAATCGGATCATCATGCTCCTGCATGAACTTGTAGCTCTTCGTCGAACCCTCATGATCATTGAAGGTAACGCATGGGCTAATGACGTCCAGCATTACCGTGCCCTTGTGAGCAATGGCCGCCTTAAGCATTGCCAGCAGCTGCTTCTTGTCTCCGGAGAACGAACGGCCAACAAATGTTGCCCCCAACTGGATTGCCAAGGCGCAGGTATCGATCGCCGGCAGGTCGTTCACTACGCCGGTCTTCAGCATCGATCCTATGTCTGCCGTTGCCGAAAACTGGCCTTTTGTCAAACCATAAACGCCGTTGTCCTCAATGATGTAAATCATTGGCAGGTTGCGGCGCATCAGGTGAACAAACTGCCCGGCGCCAATTGACGCCGTGTCGCCGTCGCCGGAGACACCCAGAAGCATCATCTGGTGGTTAGCCAGCAGCGCACCCGTTGACACCGACGGCATGCGGCCGTGCACACTGTTGAAGCTGTGAGAGCGACTCATGAAGTAAGCCGGGCTCTTTGACGAGCAGCCGATGCCGCTCATCTTCATCACACGCTCTGGCTCCACACCCATTTCAAACATCGCATCGATGATGCGCTCCGAGATGGCGTTGTGGCCGCATCCAGCGCAGAGCGTCGACTTGCCACCGCGGTACTCCAGAATGGGAAGGCCAATGCGATTCAATTTGGGGGTAGGTGTTGAAGTTGCCATTACAGGCCCTCCTTCGCGGCAAACTCATCGGTGATCGTGCGCGCATCAATCGGCAATCCGTTGTAGTGCAGAATGCTGCGCAGCTTGGTCACCTGCTCAGCCGGCAAATCGAGCTTGAGCAGGCTGGCCAACTGGGCATCACGGTCCTGCTCCACCACGTAGACACGTTCATGCGAAGCCACGAAATCGTGAACTTCCTGCGCGAATGGATAGGCTCGAACTCGCAGATAATCCGCGCCTACTCCATGCTCCTTCTGCATCTGGTCAAGGCTCTCGCGCAACGCAAAGTCGGTGGTGCCGTAAGCAATAAACCCAACCTTCGACGCCCCGTTCTTCACAACAACTGGCGCAGGAACCAGCTTGCGCGCATTCTCAAACTTACGCGCCAGCCGATCCATAATCGCCTTGTACTCATCCGGCTTTTCCGTATAGCCGGCTGAATCATTGTGGCCTGAGCCGCGCGTGAAGTAAGCCGCCTTCGGATGACGCGTTCCCGGGAGCGTGCGCCAGCCAATTGCATCCCCATCCACGTCCTTGTAGCGGGCAAACCCGCCCAGCTTGTTTAGATCCTCTGCCGTCAGAACCTTGCCGCGATCCAGAGGCTTCTCCGGATAGGTGAACGGCTCAGACATCCAGTTGTTCATGCCCAGGTCGAGATCCGTGAGTACAAAAACCGGTGTCTGCAGGCGCTCCGCCAGGTCAAAAGATGCATAGCCAAACTCGAAGCACTCCTTCACTGATCCCGGCAACAGAACAATGTGCTTCGTATCGCCGTGCGACAGGAAAGCCGTGGACAACAGGTCTGCCTGCGATGTACGTGTCGGCATGCCCGTCGAGGGGCCCGAGCGCTGTACGTCGAAAATCACGCCTGGAATTTCCGCAAAGTAACCCAGACCGGAGAACTCCGCCATCAGCGAAATACCAGGGCCTGAAGTGGCCGTCATCGAGCGGGCGCCTGCCCATCCCGCACCAAGCACCATACCAATGGCTGCTAGTTCATCTTCTGCCTGGACCACCGCAAAAGTCGCCTTGCCCTCCTGCGTCACGCGCAGTTTCTTCAGCAGGTCAGTGGTGGCTTCCACCAGCGATGTGGAGGGTGTAATCGGATACCACGCCACCACCGTAACTCCGCCAAACACGGCGCCCATGCCGCATGCCGTGTTTCCGTCGATGATAATCTGCCCCTTGGTCTTGTCCATCTGCTCGATAAAGTACGGATCGTGCTTTACCAGCTTCTGCTCGGCAAATTCAAAGCCGCTCTTCACAGCTCCGAAGTTCAGGTCAAAGACTTTCTGTTTCTTGGCGAATTGCAAACGCAGTGCGTGCTCCACCACGGCAAGATCAATGGAGAACAACTGGGCGACGACGCCCACATATACCATGTTCTTCACCAGCTTGCGTAGTTTAGCCTGCGGACAGACTTCCGCCGTGATCTTGTCGAAGGGCACCGGGTAGCACGAAATATCTTCGCGATACTGCTTCAGGTTCAGCGCCTCTTCATAAATGGCAACGCCACCTTTCGGCAGCGCCATAAAGTCCTGCTTGGCTGTCTCTTGGTTCAATGCCACCAGGATTTCCGCGTCCCGCTTGCGGGCAACATAGCCATCCTTGCTCGCGCGGATGGTGTACCAGGTGGGAAGTCCGGCAATGTTGGAGGGGAAAAGGTTCTTCCCGCTGACCGGGACACCCATTCCGAAGATGCTCTTCAGCAGCACGCTGTTGGCGGATTGCGAGCCGGACCCGTTCACCGTTGCTACGTTAATGCTGAAATCATTCACAACGCGCGATTGCGCACTCATAGCGCCCTGTTCTTGACCCAGAGCTAGGTCTCCTGTCGCCATCTGGCGGGATTCCCTTCGAGTAAATTCTGGAAAGAGTGAATCATTCACTCGATTTTTGATTATAGTCACTCGCACGGATTGCCGTCGTCTGCGAGCACCCCTTTTGGGTACCTTAAGTCCCATCAGGTGCAACAGCCATTCATGCGCCCTACGCAACGGGCCGGCATTGTCCACCGCTACCTTGTTTTACCCCAATTATTCTCATTTCAGGCCGTAAGCACTAACCGTGCCGCATCGCGGCGCCAACGCCTGAGCAGCGTAATGGCAATCACAATCAGCGCCAGCGTCAGCCCGATCCACGTGCCATAAATACCCCAATGCAGCACGAAGCACAGCGTCAGGCCCAGCGGCAGACCCAGCACCCAGTAGCCAATAAAATTTGCAATCATCGGAACACGCGTCTCGCCCAGCCCGCGCAGCGCTCCAGTGGATACTGTCTGGATTCCATCGAAAATCTGGAATGCCGCCGCCACCCAAAGCAGGCTCGGGCCCACGGCCATCACCTGCGGATCACGCGTATACAGGGCAATTAGCGGCCGCGGAGCCACCAGGAACACTACCGCCGCCAGCAACATGAAGCAAGTTCCCAGCCCCAGCGCCAGCCATCCTGCTCGCCGTGCCCGCTCAGGATCATCCGCACCCACCGCGTGGCCTACGCTCACCGCGGCAGCCGCAGAAATCCCCAGCGGCACCATGTAAGTCACGCTGGCGTAATTCACTGCAATCTGGTGCGTTGCCAGTGCAACCGGCGTCAGCCATCCGGCAGAAAGCGTTGCCAGATTCCAAGCACCTACCTCAAGCACAATCTGCCCTGCCGCTGGCGCCCCCAGCCGAACTAGATCTATCAATTTCTCAAAGCTCGGCCCGGGCCAGTGCCGAAAGAGTGGGTGACCACGCTGACGCTCGTACCGCCATGCGAAACCAATGAGCGCAACGGCCATGCCCACGCGCGCCACGCAAGTTGAAATTGCAGAGCCATTCACTCCCAGAGCGGGAAAGCCGAGCTTTCCGTAAATCAAAACCCAGTTGCCTAACCAATTCAGCAGGTTAGCCAGCACGTAGGTTACCGTTATCACGCGTACCTGCCCCACACCCTGCAAATACCTTCGCGTTCCCCCATAAAGCAGTAGTGGCAGTGTGCCCCAATTCAAGATGCGCAGGTATCCGCTCGCTGGGCCCGCCACAACGGGCATGATGCCAAATCGCTCAAAGCCAAAACTGGCCGCAAACACCAGCAGCATCAAGGGAATGGTGGCAAAGCATGCCAGATACACACCCTGCGCCAGCCACCGATGGCATTCGTCGTGATCCTGGCGGCCATACGCCTGCGCCACCGTCGTATCCAGCCCCAGCAGCAGACCAATGCCAAACAGCGACGGCGTGTAGTACACAGCATTGCCCAAAGCCACCGCGCCAATGGCAGCCGGACCCAGCCGACCCACCATAATGGTGTCCACCACGCCCTGCGCCATCCAGCCCAGTTCGCTCAAGACCACCGGAACAGCCAGCGCAATCATGGCACGCAGTTCCTGTCTCCACTTGGCATGCGTGTGGCTCATCCTTACTACTCTACAAGCTGTAGTGATTCCATTCTGCGAATCAACAACCAACACATAAAACGGCCATCCAGCCTTGTTGCACACCACAAAAAATGGCGGCCCGCAGGCCGCCACTCTGCCCTTCTCGCCATCATGCTCCCGGCTCGCCAAATGTCCCGGCTTTGGCAGCAGGAACCGCTGGCCGTAGGTCCACCTTTTTGGTGGTAATCACCATTTTCGCCGGCGTCAACTCAGGCCCATCCCAGCCCTCCTTCACGGCCTCAATGTGAATCTCACCCGGCCGCTTCGTCGATTGCACAATCACCTGCGCAAACCCATTAAATAGCGAACGCTTCGACTCTTTATCACTTTCCTGGCAGTTCGGGTCCCCGTTGCCTACGCCAATCAGCACACCGTCGCCGGACACCTTGAAAGCGATAAGATTGTTCGCCGTCGGAACCGGCCGTCCTTCCTTGTCCAACGCCTCCACCGTCATCACAGCCACATCTTCCCCGTCCGCGCTGATCTCCTTGCGGTCCGCAGTCAGTCGAATCGCTACTGTCGGCCCGGTTGTCTCCCGTTTGTCGATCAGAACCACCTTGCCGCCTTTTTTCCCACGCGCCTCAATCGCACCTGGCGCATATTTCACCTTCCACTCCACATGGCCCAGGTGCGGAACCTTCTTGCTGCCGAGGCTCCGACCATTCACGAGCAGTTCCACCTCCTCCAAGTTGGAGTACACCCACACCGGAATCTCCTCACCCTCCTTGCCTTCAAAGTTCCAGTGCGGAAATATATGCACTACCGGCTCTTTGCCCCACCACGCCTTGTAGTAATAGAAAGTGTCCTTCGGGAATCCACACATATCCACGATCCCGAATTGCGAGTTGATCGACGGCCATCCATAAGGTGTCGGCTCGCCGCGATAGTCAAAGCCTGTCCACGCAAAGCCGCCACACTCCCAATCCCGTGTGCCGTAGAACTGCCACCAGCCCTCGGCCGTCTCGCCCCAGGGCACCACGCCGTTGTATGAGTTCACCCAGTTGCGCAGCGGATCGGTCACATACACTCCGCGCGTCGCAATCGCACTGGAGGTCTCCGACCCAAACAGAGCCTTGTCTGGATGCTTCGCGTGATACTTGTCCGGAAAATCCTGGTGATAGTTGAATCCGATGATGTCCAGCGCGAGCGACACGCCGGTCTCATTCGTATCATTCACGGCCGCAGACACCACCCGCGTCAGGTCAAGCTCATGGCATTTCGCCACCATTGCCCGGCCCACCTTCACGCCCAGTTCCGCCTCGCCTGTCTGCATCTGCCCCTCCTCGTTGCCAATGGACCAGATGATGATGGAAGGTGAGTTTCGATAGCGCTTAACCATCGTCTCCAATTGCGCCATCCCCTCGGGGTTGGAACTCATCTGCCGCGTCTCGCACATCATCATCATGCCCATGCGATCGCAGGCCTCCACCCACTCCGGCGTCGGCATGTTGTGTGAGGTCCGCACCGCGTTGCAACCCATCTCGCGCAACACTGCCAACCGGAACCATTGCAGACTATCCGGCAGCGCAGCGCCCACGCCGGCATGGTCCTGATGGTTGCAGGTTCCCTGAATCTTCAGCGACTTCCCGTTCAGCGAAAATCCCTTCTGCGGATCAAACACCACTGTGCGAACGCCAAAGCTCACCCTCTCTGCGTCGCGCGCCTTGCCGTCGGTTTCGACCTTCACAATCGCTATGTAGAGATTCGGCTCATCCACCGACCACAGCTTCGCATTTGCCAGCTTCGCCGTTGCGCTGAATGCCGCAGAACCCATGGCCTCAACACGCTGCGCAGGTGCCTCCGCTGTCGCAACAGTCCTGCCCTCTGCGTCCTGGATCTCCCACGTCACCCGCGCACTCTCTGTCTGCTTTCCTTCGTTCTTCACCAGCGTGGCCAACTCCAGCGTCGCAGCATTCCCACTGGCCGTCGAACGCACTGTGCTCTCCCATTGGCCAAGATGCAACGCATCGGTCTTCGTCAGCCAAACGTGACGGTATATACCTGCGCCTTCGTAAAACCAGCCGTCGCCAAAGCTCGCATCCACACGCACCACAACGCAGTTCCGCCCGCCCACGAACAGAAAATCCGTCAGGTCAAAGCTGAAGGGTGCGTAGCCGTTGTCATTCCGGCCGATAAAGCATCCATTCACAAACACCAGCACGCTGCGGAACACGCCGTCGAACTCAATCAAGATGCGCCGCCCTGCATCGCTTGCAGGCAAATCAAACGTGCGCCGGTACCAGCCCACGCTCGTCTCGGGATACCTGCGCCCCAGAGGCTTATACCCGTGCGACTGCTGCTCGTCGTCATGCACAAACGGCAGCTCAACCGCCCAGTCATGCGGCAGGTTCAGCTTGCGCCACTTAGAGTCGTCGAACATGTCCCGCGCAAATTCAAACTCCCCAGTCTTCGCAAAATCTCCCTGCCCTTTGCCAAATCCAAGGTCATGCGTCGGGTCGCAACCGTTCCCTAACGTGAACCTCCAGTCAAAATCGAACAGCAGCCTCTCCCGCGGAGCCACAGCAGCCAAAGCCTCGGCTGACGCCGCCTGTGGATACTCCGCCAAAAGCGCAGTCGTGCGGCCCCAGGCCGAGCGCGCTACAAAGGATGACGCCGAAAGTGCCAGGCCGGAAGAAAGTAAATCGCGACGCGTGATTCCAGACATAATCAACCTCGATGGAAGATTCTTTCCCACTCACGGCGCAACAGCATCCGGAGGCAGGCAAGGCCGAACTATACATGAGCAAACAACGAAAAGTAAACGATTTCACCCAAGGCAGTGCTTCCCCTGAGCCAGAGATTCATCGCCATGCGCCTACGCCTCCGGCCGTAACCTTGAACGTGTGATAAATTCAAGAAGACAATCTGTAGCCGTGGAGAGATGGCCGAGTGGCTGAAGGCGCACGCTTGGAAAGCGTGTATACTCGAAAGGGTATCCAGGGTTCGAATCCCTGTCTCTCCGCCAC
>JAKAFB010000067.1 GCA_021818105.1 Acidobacteriota bacterium | reverse complement strand
CTGCTGGCGACGATTCTGTTCGGCATGTTCTGGTCGAAGGCGACGCGGCTGGCTGGATTTCTTGGGCTGTTGCTGGGCATTCTGTTCTCGGCGGGTTTGTTTGTGTGGGCTAAGCTGGTGCCTTCAGCGCTGACAATCGTGGCGTTGTCACCGGATGCGAAGCCGATGGCGGAGAATGTGTTCCGCGCGCTGTGGGCCTTCCTGTTCTCTTCGGTGGTTATCGTTGTGGTGAGCTTGCTGACGGAGCCGAGGCCGGTGAAGGAACTGGATGGGCTGGTGTATGGCGCAACGGCGCTGCCGAAGGAAGAGCGGGTGGTGTTCTACAAGCGGGAATGGTTCTGGGCCGTCGCAGTGGTGGTCATCTTCGCCTTTCTGAACATTCTTTTCTGGTAACGGGAACGAGGCCGACAAATGCATGGTTCAAAGATTCCTATCTGGTTTTTCATTGGTCTGCTGCTGGCGATCTATGGTGTGTTGATTTTGGGCTACGGGATTCTTGAAGCGATGACGGGCAGCTTTCCGCCGGGGGTTCAGTTGACTGAACTGCACACGCCGATCTGGTGGGGCGGACTGCTGCTGGTGATTGGGCTGTTTTACCTGGTGAAGTTCCGGCCTAGGCAGAGCAGGTAAGTGTGAAGCGGGCTGAGATGCCCGAATTTTTGGAACGTGCGCGCAAGGCCGTCCTGGCGCGAGTGGCAGTTGAAAACCGAGACCCATGCAGTCATACCGGAATGCTGACGGACATCCGGGGCGCAGGGCAATAAAGCCGCAGAAAGCGGCAATGCTTGAAGGAGCAAAGAACATGGCAGCGCAGCGAGTAATGACGTTTGGCGTGGTTGTAGGCAACCGCGGCTTTTTCCCAGACCAATTGGCAAAGACGGGACGCGAGGAAATCATCCAGGTGCTGGAGGCGGCGGGAGCGCGCGCGATCGTGCTGAGCCCGGAGGAATCAAAGTTTGGCGCGGTGGAGACCTACACGGAATCGCAGCGCTGCGCGGAACTCTTCAAGAAGCACGCGGACGAGATTGACGGCATTATTGTGACTCTGCCGAACTTTGGCGAAGAGCGCGGCATTGTGGATGCGATTCGCCTGTCAGGGCTGAAGGTGCCGGTGCTGGTGCAGGCGACGCCGGACCGCTCGGACGCGATGACGATTGCGACGCGGCGCGACAGCTTCTGCGGCAAGATGAGCGCATGCAACAACCTGATGCAGTATGGCATTCCTTACTCTCTGACCACGCTGCACACGGAGAGCCTGAGCTCGCCGGAGTTCAAGGCGGATCTGGAGTGGTTTTCTGCGGTCTGCCGCATTGTGAAGGGATTGAAGAACCTGCGCATCGGCGCAATTGGCGCGCGGCCTACAGCCTTCAACACGGTGCGCTACTCCGAGCGCCTGCTGGAGACGAGCGGCATTACGGTGGAGACGATTGACCTGTCTGAGATCTTTGGCCGCATTGCGCGGTTGAAGGACAACGACGACGCGGTGCAGGCGAAGCTGGCAGCCATCAAAGCGTATGTGAGCACGGCGGGCATTGCGGAAGAAGCACTGGTGAAGATGGCGAAGCTCGGCGCCGTGGTGGATGGATGGATGAAGCAGTCGCACATTGGCGTGAGCGCGGTGCAGTGCTGGACATCGATGGAAGAGTTCTTCGGCGTGGTGCCGTGCACGATCATGAGCATGATGAGCAACAAACTGTTGCCCTCGGCGTGCGAGGTGGACGTGCCGGGCGTGCTGAGCATGTACATGCTGGCGCTGGCGAGTGGGACGCCTTCGGCGCTGCTGGACTGGAACAACAACTACGGCGGTGATCCGAACAAGTGTGTGTGCTTCCACTGCTCGAATTTGCCGAAGCACTTCTTCAAAGATGTGAGGATGGACTACCAGGAGATTATTGCGGGCACGGTGGGCAAGTTGAACACGTTTGGCACGTGCGTTGGCCGCGTGAAGTCCGGCGTGATGAGCTATGCGCGCTTCTCGACGGATGACCGGCGGGGCGTGATTCGCGGCTACACGGGCGCGGGCCGGTTCACGGATGATCCGCTGGAGACGTTCGGCGGAGCGGGCGTGGCGGAGATTCCGCAACTGCAGAAGCTGCTGCGCTACATTTGCCGCGAGGGCTTTGAGCATCACGTGGCGGCAAACTTCAGCGATGTGTCAAAGGCCGTGCATGAGGCGGCGCGCTACCTGGGATGGGAGAGCCACTACCACCCGGAGCTTGAGGACTGAGGCTGGTGGGACGACTTGCGGGCGTTGACGGAACAGGTCAGCGCCCGCGTTGTGTTGCAGCGATTTTTGGTGGGAAGGACGATTTCCGATGAGCAAGAGGATCAGCAAGGCGCTGGTGGTGAACGGCTCCACGGTGGTGACGGAAGCGGACTGGAATGCGGAGCTGGATGCGAAGCACGAAAAACTTGTGGAGTGGATGCGCGGGCAGAAGCTGGCCGGAGTGCTGATTCGGCGCAATGAAAATGTGGCGTGGTTGACGGGTGGAGCTGTGGAGGTGCGCGTGCTGACGCCGTGCGAGACAGGCGTGGCCTCACTGCTGGTGACGGCCGAGGGCAAGCGCTACTACTTCACAACGGAGAATGAGGCGCCGCGGCTGCATGACGAAGAGTTTGGCGCGCTGGATTTTGAGCCGGTGATTTTTCCGTGGTATGCAGATGACACGGCAGCGCAGGCGGCGAAACTGGCGGGTGGGCCGCTGGGGTCGGATATGCCAGGCGCGGGGATGACACAGGTGAATCTGTATCCGCTGCGTGCGGCGCTGAGCGAGAGCGAGAAGGCGCGCTACCGGTGGCTGGGCGCTGAGACGGCGGCGGCGACGGTGGAGGCTCTGCACGAGGTGGAGCCGGGCATGAGCGAGTATGACCTGGAGGCGATTACGGCTGCGGGGCTATTGCGGCGCGGGGTTTTGCCCTCAGTGTATTTGTTTGCAGCGGATGAGCGCATTTACAAGTACAAGCATGCGGGGGCGCGCGGCGCGCGGGTGAAGCAATACGCAATGCTGAACCTGTGCACGCGCAAGTGGGGACTGGCAATTTCGATTACGCGCTTTGTGCACTTTGGCGCGCTGCCGGCCGAGCTTGCGGGGCGCTTCAAGTCTGCGGCGCAGGTGAATGCGGCGCTGCTGGATGCGACGAAGGTGGGTGCGACCTCAGCGGAATTGTTCAAGGCGGCACAGGCGGCGTATGCGGCGGAGGGATTTGCTGGCGAGGAGCGCCTGCATCATCAGGGAGGGCCGACGGGCTACGGGGAGCGCGAGTGGGTAGCGACGCCGACAGGCACGGAGACGGTGGTGAATCACCAGGCGTTTGCTTGGAACCCGAGTATTCGCGGAGGAAAGGCCGAGGACACGGTGATTGTGAGCGATGGCCGGGTGGAGTGGCTGACCGCGACTCCAGAGCTGCCGGTGATTGAGGCCAGCGTGCATGGGAAGGTGTATCCGGCGGCGGGCGTGCTGGTGAAGTGAAGCAGAAAACAGAGAGATGAGAAAGGCCCCTGAGCGGGGCCTTTTCTATTGCAGTGAGAGAACGCTGATGATTCAGGATTGAGCGGATTGCTCTGTGGGCTGGAGAGTGAGGCGCGCGGTGAGCACGACGAGAGAAGCCCAGAGGACATCGGCGCCGAGGAGATGGACGACTTGCAGCCAAACGGGCGCGAGCAGTACGACATCGAACACGCCGAGAACGTATTGGAGTGCAAGCAGCAAGAGAACTGTGGCAGAGAGGGTGCGATTGTCCCAGTAGGCGGAGCGATGGGCTGCGCGCACGAGGATCCAGATGAGGAAGATGCTGGCGAGGAAGGCGATGGTGGGATGCGTCCAGCGCCAGCGGACGAGCCAGCCGCTGGTGGAGGAGAAATCCTGTAGGAGGGCGGAGCCGAGTGAGGTGGCGGGGAAAAGCGTGTCACCGAGAGCGGCGAGAGATCCTGTGACTCCGACGATGAGCAGGATGAAGATTCCGAGGTATGCACCGAGAGGAGAGACGAGGCGAACGGAGCTGCGCAGGAAGCCGTGTTTGCGGCTGAGCATGTGTGCAGTGAGCGTGAGCGCGGCGAGCAAGAGCAGCGTGTTGGTGAGATGCAACGCGAGGTAGGGCGCGCGGAGGGGAGACTGGCTTTGCGCGGTGAGTCCCAGCTTGACGAGGAGCGCGCCGAGGATGGCCTCAACAAGCGTGAAAGCGACGGAGGCGACGGCGAAGGCGCGGGCGAGATGGCCGCGGATGGTACCGGCGAAGGTCCAGATGAGGAGGCCGACGGCGGAGAAGAAGGAGATGCCGCTGGTGACGCGATGGGTGAACTCGATGATGGTGTCAACACGCGGCGAGTGCTGAATGACGGTGCCGTTGCAGAGAGGCCAGTGTTCACCGCAGCCTGCTCCGGAGCCGGTGGCGCGGACGAGGGTTCCCCAGAGGATGACGGCGATGAAGTAGGCAAGGACGGCCCAGGCAAAGCGGCGCAGGGCCGGCGATGGCATGCGCTGGGCGGCGACAGATGTGGAGATTGCGGGCGTCAAAACGGGCTCCCTGTATAGCTTTCAGTGTAGAACAGGAGGCTCCTGGTAGATTGCGGAGCTATAGGGCGAGCAGGCGCACGACGTGGTTGACGATCATGAGGTCTTCCGCAGGCGGAATGACGCGAACGGTGACGGGCGAGTCTGCGGAGGAGATGACGGCGGGGCCGCGGACGTTGTTGCGCGCGGGATCTAGGACGATGCCGAGGGGGCCGAGATTGGCACAGATTTCTGCGCGGGAGGCGATGTCGTTCTCGCCGATGCCGCCGGTGAAGACGAGCATGTCGAGGCCGCCGAGGACGGCCATGAAGCTGCCAATCCACTTGGAAATGGTGCGGGTGAAGAGGGTGACGGCGAGGCGTGCGCGGGCGTCGCCCTGAGCGATGGCGTCACGGAGGCCGCGCATGTCATTTGTGAGTCCGCTGACGCCGAGGAGGCCGGCTTTCTTGCTGGCGAAGGCTTCAAGCTTGTCGGCTGCGTCGGCAGCGCTGGGGGTTTGAGCTGCTATCTGGCGAAGAACGAAGAGGAGAACGCCGGGGTCGATGTCTCCGGTGCGGGTGCCGCTGATAAGGCCACCGGTGGGGGTGAGGCCCATGGAGGTATCGACGCATTTGCCGTCGCGGATGGCGGTGATGGAAGCACCATTGCCAAGGTGGGCGACGATGAGGCGATGGGGTGTTTCCGCGCCGAGCTGATAGACGATGGACTCGTAGCTGAGGCCGTGATAGCCGTATCGGCGGACGCCGATGGATGCGTATTCCTCTGGGATGGGCATGCGCCAGGCTTCTTCGGGCATGGTGCGGTGGAAGTAGGTGTCGAGGCAGAGGAAGTTGGGCACACCGGGGAAGAGGCGAAGCGCCTCGCGCATGATGTAGACGGCGATGGGCGTGTGGAGCGGGGCGAAGGCAGTGTAGCGCTCTGCTTCGTCAATGAGCTCGGGCGTGATGAGCTGGTTTTCCTTGATGGTGGGCCCGCCGGAGACCATGCGGTGGCCGATGGCTGCGGGGGAGGGGAATTCGCCGGAGTGGAGCGCATCTGCAACGAGCTTGAAGGCGACGGCGCGTGTGGGAAGAGCGGGGTCCTGATCGACGAGCTTGTTGCCGGCGGCGTCCTTAATCCAGAACTTGCCGAGGTCTGTGCCGATACCGTCGACGGCGCCTTCAAAGAGCTTGGCGCGGTTGCCGTTGACGGCTTCGTAGACGGAGAACTTGATGGAGGAGGAACCGCTATTGAGAACGAGTATGGGCAAAGACGGCATGGGGACAGATCCTCGCAAGTGTGGCTGCTGATTAGCTAGCAGATGGGTGCGCTGACCTCGGCAAAGGCATGAGCTCACCCTCAGTCAAGCGTAGCAGCCGGTGACAAGGCGCTAGGGTGATTGATGTCACATTTGTGAGACGAAAGAGCGCGGGAGCAAGGCCGAGTGCCGCCTGTAGGCGTGCCCTAGAAGTAGCGCTTGAGCTTGAGAATCTGGGACTCGAATGCGTACCAGAGAATGGCGGCGACGGCGGTGGAGGCGGCAAGGCGGAAGGCAACGATGGCGAGGTTGCCGGGGATACCGTAGGGGTCCATGCGCAGGTCGAACCAGCCGAAGTAGATGAAGACAGAGATGTGGACCATGTAAAGGCCGTAGCTGATGCGGCCATAGAAGGCGACGGGGCCTCGGCGTAGCAGCATATGGATGGGATTGCGTGCCCCTGCGGAAGCCGCGAGCGCAAGGATGGCTCCGCCGTAACCGAAGGAGAGCGCAGTGTCGAGAAACGCGGTGCCAGCGGCGATGGTGAAGACGGAAATCCAGCCGAGGACACAGGATGCAAGACCAAGGGAGAGCCATGCGCGGCGGCTGAGCGAGAGCGTGTAGATGCCGATGGCGAGCAGACTGCCGAGGGCGAGGCCGTCGAGGTGGGTGAGTGTGTGCGTGGGGGTAATCCAAGCGGGATGCGCGCGGCGAAAGAGCGGTGAAGCAATGAGAGCGGTGATGAGTGGAAGGGAGAGCAACACAGGGTTGCGCAGCCACTTCACGATGGGCGCCCAGACGAAGTAGTACTGCTCCTCAATGGCAAGCGCCCAGGTGGGGCCGAGCGCCGGAGGCAGTGTGAGGGGAAATAGGTTCTGAAGGAAGAGCAGATATACCCACCAGGGCGCGGTCTGCACGGCCTGCCAGACGCTGGGACCGATGTACCAGGGCGCATGCGCGTACACAAAGGCCAGCAGCAGCAGATAGACGGGCCATATGCGCAGCGCGCGGCGGGCGTGGAAGTTGTGAAAGTAGTGCGGGCGGTCGCGCGCGGTGAGGAGGTTGCAGGTGATGAGGAATCCGCTGAGGAAGAAGAAGAGCGTGACGCCGGACCAGCCCCAGATGGCGACGGGATAAATCCAGGTGCCCACAAGACGCGGATAGCAGTGATAGAGAACGACGGCGAGAATGGCGAGGCCACGCAGCCCGTCGAGCTCGGGCAGGTAAGTGGGCAGCCAGGTTGGGCGTTGGATGGGCAAGTTGTTGTCGACGCCAGTGATTGTACAGATGGCGGCGCTCCGCCGCGAGTGCCCAGTGGGGACGTTGGTGGCGGAGCGCGGTCAGGTTTCAGCCTGCGGCCAGCTCGCGGGCGCGCTGCGTAGCGCGCATGACTGCCTTGATGAGCGTGACGCGAAGGCCGCCTTCCTCGAGCTCGAGGATGCCGTCGATGGTGCAGCCTGCGGGGGTGGTGACGGCGTCCTTGAGGAGCGCGGGGTGGTAGCCGGTTTCGAGGACCATTTTTGCCGAGCCAAAGACGGTTTGCGCGGCGAGCTGCGTGGCGGTGTCGCGGGGCAGACCGACCTTGACGCCAGCTTCAGCGAGGGCCTCGATGATGATGTAGATATAGGCCGGGCCGGAGGCGGAGAGACCGGTGACGGCATCCATGTGTTTCTCGTCAACGACGACGGTGCGGCCGACGGTCTCAAAGATGCGATGGGCCAGCTCCATCTGTTCCTCAGAAACGAAGCGACCGCGGCAGAGCGCGGCTGCTCCCGCGCCGAGGGCCGAAGGGGTGTTGGGCATGGCGCGGATGACGGCGATGTCCATGCCAGCGGCCTCTTCGATGGCGCGGGTTTTGACGGATGCGGCGAAGGAGACGAGGGTCTTGTGCCTGGTGAGCGCGGGGCGGATGGACTCGACCAGCTCGGGTACCTGGAAGGGCTTGACGCCGAGGAGGATGAGGTCAGCCTGACTGGCGGCAGCGAGGTTGTCTGTGCTGACGTCCACGCCCCATTGAGTGCTGAGGGCGATGGCGCGCTCGGGATGAGCCACGGTAGCGTGGATCTGCGCGGGTGCGAAGAGGTTCTGCTTGAGGAAGGCCTGCAGGAGGATTCCGCCCATTTTGCCGGCGCCGAGGATGGCGACCTTGACGTGGGGAAGCTGCGCGGGAGTCTCTGTGGCCTCAACGGCAATCTCAGCCATGGTTTTCCTTGTCTGGGTTGGATGGGATGGTGCTTGAGACTAGGATACTCGCAACCGAGGCATGGCTGCATGGGATCAGCAGATGGAACGGGTCCTGTCCCGATAGAGGCATCGGACAGGACCCGTTTCTCAAGCGGCTTGCCGTACAGGGCTTGAGGTCCGCAGACTTACCGGCGAATCAGAATTTGCTTCGCCAGATAGCTGGAGAGCGCGGTGTCAAGGGCGTTGTCACGCGTAGTCGGTTCCCACTTCTGATTCCACACCATGAAGTCGCCGGGCACGGTCAGGGTTTTTAGCTGCAATCCGATGGCAGCGAGAACAGCGTCCTGCATGCCGTGGTACTCGAGGGTGTAGGTGTCAGTACCGGAGATGGTCTCTTTCGGATTGCGGATGTCGGCTACCTGGGTTCCGGCATATGCCATGGCGATGGGCATGGCGTCGCCCTTGAGGTGATCCGAGTCAAAGACGCAGTTGAAGAGAACACCATCAGGCGAGCTTTGTGCGCCTTTCGCCTCATAGGCGCTGGTGGCCTGGTTGCCGGTATTGAAACTGACGACGACGCCGTTCTGGTCGCCGGGCTTGCCAAATGCAGATGCGGCCCGAGCGAGCTGGGCTCCCAGGGGATTGCCTGGCCCGTAAGTTTGAGCAGCCTTGTCCAGTCCAGCAGCGCCATTCCCGACGGCCGGAGGTGCAGTCTCATCCTTTGTGACCTTGGAGGAGTCTGTGTAGTCGGCTTCCTGCGGAGAGACATCAGCGACGGACTGCAGGACAAGGCGGGCACGATAGGCGTTGAGGTTGCCGAAGCCGCTGATGCCGACGATTTTTCCCGCGGCGTTGCGGGAGATGCCAGCTGTAGCCACACCGTCCAGCCGTCCGACAAGCGTGGCGCTGACAGAGTAACGGTAGCAACCCTCGCAGATGGCGTTGGTCTTGTAAGGGGTGGCGAGGCGGGCGTCGAAATCCTTGAAGGCCTTGTCGCGCTGCAGCGTTACGGGTGCACGCTGAACGGTGGATATGGTGCCCTCGAAGTTGCTGGCGGGCTGCAGGTTGACCATGACGGCTGGGCCAGCCTTAGCCTTTGTTCCCTCAGGGTACGCGAGCCAGATGGCGTCAACGGCTTGGCCGCAGTCTGCGCCTTTGACGATGAACTGCTGGAAGCCGGTGACGACCGTGCCCTTGATGCGCACTGTTTTGCCGTTGAAGGATTGTGGATTCTTGAGAATGTCGCAGACGGTTGTATCGACGGCCTGCGCGTGCAGGCTGAGGGAGGCTGCGCAGAGCGCAGCAAGGGCAAGAAGGCGCCTCATGTGAGTCTCTCCGAACAAGACTAAGTCCTGCATGGGCGGGCCTGCTGGTGCCAGCGGCCTTTCTACAGAACGATTCAGGCTATCACACGCCGGGAAGGCGGCTCCGTGATGCTCATTTTGCTTCGGATTGTCGTTGCGAAGCGATCCAGGCATCGATGCGGTCGCTGAGGACGTCGAGCGGAAGCGCGCCTGAGTCGAGAACCTGATCGTGGAAGCCGCGGATGTCGAACTTGCTGCCGAGTTCCTTTTCGGCGCGTGCTCGTAGCTCGAGGATCTTGAGCTGGCCCACCTTGTAGGCAAGAGCCTGGCTGGGCCACGCGATGTAGCGGTCGACTTCGGACTGGACGCTGGTTTCGTCGATGGCGGAGTGGTCGTGGAAGAAATCGACCATCTGCTGGCGAGTCCAGTGCTGCGAGTGAACGCCGGTATCGACTACGAGGCGGATGGCACGCCAGATATCAGACTCGAGGCGGCCGTAGTCAGAGTAGGGATCCTGGTAGAAGCCGACGTCCTTACCGAGTTGCTCGGCGTACAGGCCCCATCCCTCGGTATATGCGGTGAAGTGCTCGTACTTGCGGAAAGTTGGAATGTCAGTGAGTTCCTGAGCGATAGAGATCTGGAGATGATGGCCGGGGAGCCCTTCGTGATAGGCGATGGCTTCGACGTTATAGAGGTTGCGGTCGGTGGCGTTGTAGGTATCAATAAAGAGCCGGCCCGGGCGGGTTCCGTCGGGTGTACCGGCTTCGTAATAAGCGGGCGCGGAGGTCTTCTCCATGTAGTCCGGCACAGGGACCACTTCAAAGCCAGCCTTGGGCAGACGACCGAAGAGTTCCGGCAGCTTGGCCTGCATGGGCTTGAGATAGCCGCGATAGGCATCGAGGAGCGCTTCGCGTGAGGTGGGGTGGAGCCTGGGATTGTTCTTGAGGCTGGCTTGGAAGCTCTTGAGGTCTTTGAAGCCGAGCTTCTGCGCGATGGCCAGCATGGCTACCTCGTCTTTTTTCACTTCGTCGAGGCCGATCTGGTGAATCTGTGTAGCTGTCAGGTTGGTAGTGGTGGTGCGACGGATGAGGAATTGGTAGTACTGGTCACCATCGGGTAGGGACCAGATGCCGGGCTCGGCGCGGCCTGCGGGGATGTAGCTGACCTGGAGGAAGCGCGCGAAGTGTTGATAAGCGGGCAGGTCTTTGCGGGCGATGACGTCCAGCATCTCCTGGCGGATGCGCGCCTGCTCGTCAGCGGAGATGGAGGCGGGGAACTTTTTGAGCGGCAGGGCAAGAGGAGAGTCTTCAGGCTTTTGATTGGCAAGCTGCTGCACCTGCACGAGTGTCTTTTCCAGCAGATACTGCGGCGGGACACGCTTGTCGTTCATGCCGATGGACATGTTGGTGGTGACCTGCTCGAAGGCCTGGGGGATGGCGCGGAGGCGGGCAATCCAGTCGTCGTAGTCCTTGACCGTGGTGAAGCTGAGCTGGGCAACAAGTTGTGGGTATTCGGAGTAGATGCCGCCCATCTGGTTAACGGGCATCTCCCAAGGCTTGTATTCGGCGGCTTCTTCGTCGTCGGCGAAGCGGCGGAGGAGCAGATCGCGGCTGGTTTTTTCCAGGTCGGTGAGGCCGGTGGGATCGATGGCAGCAAGGCGGAGCATGAAGTTCTGCTCGGCGGCCAGCCAGTCGTTGTAGGCGCGGACGGAGTAGTTGGTGAGCTGATCGTTGAAGCGCTTGTCGCCGATGGCGGAGGCGAACTCTGGCGAGTGCTGGAGGTAGGCGTCCCAGTATTCCTTGAAGAGGGCGTTGAGGGCGGCGCGTCGGTCGGCGACGGGTGCGGGGGCGGCTGCCTGCGGCGGAGCAGCGAAGAACTGCAAAGGCACGAAGAGGACGCAGGCGGCAAGGAAGGCAAGGCGGAAGCTTCTCAACAGAGTTCACCTCAGGGCGAACGCGCCCACCCCACGAGTGTAGAGCACGGGGCCGGTACCGGGCAGGGAACAAGGGTGCCGGATCCCAAGGAGCAGGTGGCTTACCGGATGAGGGGGCTGCCGTTGGCAAGGATGCGATAGAGGGTGGAGCGGCTGATGCCAAGCTGACGGGCGGCGCGCAGCTTGTTGCCGCGATTGAGGTCGAGGACGTATCGCACATGGCGGCGCACCACGGCGTCAAGAGCGAGGTTCTGGGCGCGCGGTGCGGGCTGAGGATCGGGCCGTTCGGCAACGACGGGTGGCATGGGCAGAGGATGGATGGGCAGATCCTCGGCGCGGATGACGCCGTTGGCGGCTTCAAGCAGGGAGGCTTCAAGGACAGAGGCGAGTTCTCGAAGATTGCCGGGCCATGTGTGCTGCGTAAGTCGAGCGAGCGCGGCGGGACTGAGAGCGACCGGACGCTGCTGGTAGCGTGAGCAGAGGCGGTCAAGGAGCGAATGCGCGAGCGGGGCAACATCTTCAAGGCGTTGGCGTAGAGGAGGAACGACGAAACGAAGGGCGGTGAGGCGAAAGGCCAGGTCTGACATGAAAAGGCCCTGGGCAACCAACTGATGCAGAGGCGAATGCGAGGAGACGACGATGACGGCGCGACCGGGCGTGCGCGCGTGGAGAGCCTTGAAGAGGCGCAGAAGGATGCTTTGTCCGGAGGATTCAAGCAGGTCCACGCGGTCGAGGTAGAGGAAGCCCTGGAAGGCGTCCTGATGTGCCTCGGAGGCTAGCCATTCGCGGGCGTCGTGGCGCTCAAAGGGAGCGGAGGCCGCGGACGAGCGCCTGTGCAGATAGCGGGAGAGGGTTTCCTTGCCGCTGCCGGCTTCGCCTTCCATGGTTGCAACCTGCAAATGAGGCGCGACAATCTCCACCTGCGCCAGGAGCCTGCGCCAGGCGGTACTGGAGCCGACGAGATGTGTGGGGAGTCCAGCGCCCGGATGGAGAATTCCGGCGCTGGAAATGGGAGGACGCGACGAAATATTCGTGGTGCTTTGCATGAGCTTTTCCCTGTCTTTCCTGTGCGGTTTCTGATGGAACCCCGCGGACTGACACACGATATATCGGCCAAAGAGGAAAGAACTTGAGCGGGAGAGGCTGGCGCTTCTCCCGCATGGGGGATACCGGGAAGGAAAAAGGGGGATGGAGAAGCTAGAAGCTTGTCCTGACGGTGCGGATGCGCTTGGAGGGTTCGTCGGAGAAGATTTGCCCATCGCGAATGTGGACGACGCGGTGGGCATATTCAGCGATGTCTGGCTCGTGGGTGACGAGGACGATGGTGTTGCCAGAGGCATGCAGGCTGTCAAAGAGCGCCATAATCTCGACGCCAGTCTTGGAGTCAAGATTGCCGGTGGGCTCATCGGCGAGGATGATCGAGGGGTTGTTGACGAGAGCGCGGGCGATGGCGACGCGCTGGCGCTGACCGCCGGAGAGCTCATTGGGCTTGTGGTGCATGCGCTTTTCAAGGCCAACCTGGGCAAGCGCCTGTTTGGCGCGCTCGATGCGTTCGGCGGCCGGCGTGCCGTTGTAGATGAGGGGCAGCTCGACGTTGTGGAGCGAGGTGGCGCGGGCGAGCAGGTTGAAGGTCTGAAAGACGAAGCCGATTTCCTTGTTGCGGATGCGGGCGAGTTGGTCATCGTCGAGGTCGCTGACGAGCTGGCCATTGAGCCAGTAGCGCCCCTTTGAGGGCGTGTCGAGGCAACCGATGAGATTCATAAGCGTGGACTTGCCGGAGCCGGATGGTCCCATGATGGCCACATACTCGTTGTGCTTGATGCGCAGCGAGACACCACGCAGGGCATGCACCTGCTGCTCCGAGCCCATGTCGTAGGTGCGCCAGAGATCCTCGACGATGATGATATCGTTGCTGGGCGGCGTTGCCTGCTGCGTGCTGGTCTCGTTACTGAGAGTGTTCGTAGCCATCCGAGTCTCTTCCTTTGCCTTCAACTCAGTGTTGGGAGCAGACGGGCTGTGAGTTGCATCTGCTCCGCGGTGGTGGAGTTGCGCCGCTCAGGGGTTATTGGGCGGCGTTGCGTTGGCCTTTGGGACGTCGCGCTTGAGCAGGGCGCCGTCCTTGAGGGCACGCAATGTTTTGTAGGGCCCGGTGACGATTTCGTCGCCTTCCTTGAGGCCGGAAAGCACTTCAATATCCGTTGCGCCGGTGATGCCGGTGGTGACGGGGACGAATTTTGCCCGCTGTTTGCCGTGCGAGTCTTTGGTGAGGACGAAGACGCCCTGCTGGGGCGTCGGCTTGGAGGCTGCGGATGACGTGGACGCTGCCTCCACCTTGCCCTTGTCTGCCGACGGCTGCGGCGTGTACATGGTGAGCGCCTGAATGGGGAGCGTCAGAATGCTGTTCTTGTGAGCCGTGGTGATTTTGGCGGTGCAGGAGAGACCTGGCTTCAGCTCGGCAGAGGGACTGTCCAGGGTGACGACGACTTTGAAGTCCTTGGCCTCTTCAGTGCCGGTGGTGGATTGCGAAGTGGCAATGCCGGTGGAGCGAAGCAGGGCCTGATCTCCGACCAGCGTGACGTGGCCTTTGAAGACCTTGCCGGGCAGGGCGTCCACGGTAACGTCTGCCGGCTGGCCGTTTTTCACGTTAACGATATCGGTTTCGTCGACCTTGACCTCAGCGGTGATGACGCTCATGTCGGCGACGGTCATCAGGGTGGATCCTTCTGCGTTCTGAATGCCTTCGACCACAGTTTCGCCTTCACGGATGGGCTCGTTGGTTACGATGCCGTCAAAAGGCGCGATGGCGATGGTGCGGTTGAGCAGGTCCTGGTTGGCGCGGAGGGTGGCTTCCTGCGTGCGCAGCCGGCTGCGGGCGGAGTCTGTGTTTGCCTTTGCCTGATTCAACTGGGCAACAGCCTGTGCGAGCGTGGCCACGTCGAGATCGTAGGCGGCCTTTTTGGCATCGTAGTCCTGTTTGGCCATGATGCCAGCCTTATAAAGACTCTGCGCGCGGTTCCAGTCAAGCTTTTTCTGCTCGAGGTCGGCCTTGGCGTGCTCCACGTTGGCTTCAGCGGTTTTTTCGGCGGCGACGTAGGAAGCGATGTCTGTGCGGGCGGAGGCGATGGCGGCCTGCTGGCCGTGCACCGTGGCTTCCTGCTGGACGTTCTCAATGGTAGCTACAATTTGTCCAGCTTTGACGCGGTCGCCTTCCTTTACATAGAGATGGGTGACACGGCCCATAGCCGTGGCGCCGAGATTGACATATGTTTTGGGCTTAATTTGGCCGGTTCCACTCACAATGGTGGAGAGGTCCTCCCGCACAACCTTTGCGGTGAGCACCTTGGTATAGCCGGACTGTTGCTTGTAGACCATAAAAGCGACAAGCCCGGCGATGACAACGACTGCAAGAATCGTCAAAAGGATTTTCTTCATCTGCGGTGGCTGCTCCCGGTCTCTTGCACGTTTAGTGTACGCATATCCGATGCCATCAGTTCCCCTTCTGCAGAGGCAAGTGCTGTCCCCGCACCTGCCGGTGTGGCGGTGGAGGGATGCGCCGGAAGGCGTTGAAGGCAAAGCAGGTGAGACCCAAGTCCTGCATTGCCTCGATTCGGAAGGCTGGACGCCATAAGCGGCTGAAACCCTGTTAAGCGCCCCCATCCTCCTTCACATCAATGGACGGATGAGGAGACTCAGCGGACTCAGGGGCGACTGCAGCCATTATGAGGCGAGGACGGGGCTGTGCGCCGTGATTTCTTACGGCCAGGTGGTTACCTTCACGGCACCGGGGAGTCCAATAGCCGTCAAAGTGTGCCCGAAACCTTGCCCAGCCCTGCTGGGGCTCGTAGAATAAAGGCTCGCAGGAGTGTTTCACGGGGATGATGTTCAACAGGCTTAGGTTTCTTTATGTTGCTCTGGGTTGCGGACTGGTTCTGGTTCCATCGGCGGGACTACGAGCACAGCAGTCCGCAGATGCATCCGCGCAAGCCCAGCAGGCTGCAGGTCAGGACCAGGAGGTGGATCCTCTTAAGCGTCCACGGAGCGACAAGGAGCGGTTTGCGGCGCAGAAGGCGGTGAGGCAGGAGCTGAAAGGCGCGTACAAGACCTGGCTCAACCAGGACGTGGCCTACATCATCAGCGATCAGGAACGCAAGGCCTTCATGAACCTGAGCAACGATGAAGAGCGTGAGGCTTTCATCGAGCAGTTCTGGGCGCGGCGCAATCCAAATCCTGACTCTCCAGACAACGAGTTCCGCGAGGAGCATTACCGGCGCATTGCGTATGCCAACGAGCATTTTGCTGCAGGCAAGCCGGGGTGGAAGACTGATCGCGGGCGCATATATATCGAGTATGGAAAGCCGGATTCGATCGATTCTCACCCTGCGGGTGGCGCATACACGCGCCCGATGGACGAAGGCGGCGGCGAGACGGCCACGTACCCGTTTGAAACCTGGCATTACCGCTATCTGCCAGGCATTGGTGAAAACATCGACCTGGAATTTGTGGATACCTGCATGTGCGGTGACTACCACTTCACCATTGACCGTGGCGAAAAGGATGCGTTGCTGCACGTCCCGGGAATGGGCGCCACGCAGTGGGAACAGATGGGCATGGCGAAGAAGGCAGACCGATTCAATGGTGGATTCGAGAACCTAGGAACAGGTCCGCTAGGGGCTTCAGAGAAATCCAAGGAGTTCGATCGCCTGGAACTCGCAGCCAAAATTTTCGCCCCGCCACCAATCAAGTTCACCGATCTGGACAGTTTCATTTCAGAGCACAAGCTCATCACAGGTCCGATTTTTCCGTTCGAAGTACGGACGGACTTCGTGAAGGTGACTGACAGCACGGTGCTGGTGCCGATTACGCTGCAAATCAAGAACAGCGATGTGACGTTTGTGACCAAGAACGGCGTAGCCACGGGGGTGGTCAACATTCTCGGAAAGGTCACGACGATTACGCACAAGACAGTGCAGACCTTTGAAGACACGGTGCAGATAGAGCAGCCGGCAGAGTTGCTGGAGAAGTCACTCAACCGCGAGTCAGTGTACTGGAAGGCATTGCCCCTGGTGCCGGGCCTCTATCGTCTGGACATCGCTATCAAGGACGTCAACAACCCGGACCACGTTGGTATTTATGGCCGCGCGCTGAATGTGCCTGAGTTTCATGACGAGAAGCTGGCTACTTCGAGCTTGATTCTAGCGGACAAAATGAACCCGGTTGATTCGCACTCGATTGGCAGCGGGAATTTCGTGATCGGGAATACGTTCATTCGTCCGCGTGTGAGCTCAAGCCCGGCCAAGCCAGTGAGCTTCAAACGCTCGCAGGCGCTGAACTTCTGGATGCAGGTATACAACCTGGGAATCAACGATGCTACGAAGAGTAATCAGGCCCAGGTGACCTACCAGATCATCGACACGACGAACGATACGGTCATTTACCAGAAAGAGTTGGCATCAAAGGACTTGGACCCACATAGCGACCAGCTGACAGTGGAAAAGACGCTGCCTATCGAGGGTCTGCAACCGGGCAAGTACAAAGTGATGATCAAGATCGACGACGAAATTTCCAAACAAGAGATTGCGCAGTCGGCACCTTTTGTCGTGGAATAGATGCATCCCGTGCCAGAGGGTTATCCGGCTTCAGATCGGGAAACCTGCACGGGGTGGCTTTGCAAGTGATTCGCCAGGGCGCCGCCGGGTCACCAGAACTAGTGATGATGCGTAGGCTCCATCTCGCCCTCATTGTCGTGCTGATCGCTGCAGGAAGCGATGCCGTCCAGGGAGCCAACCCCGGAGCGGTTTCAGGCGTGGTGCGCGACTCCGCCGGCGTGCCACAGATAGGCGCGGTGGTGCAGTTACTGCGCCCTGACTTGAGTGTCATCACAGTCGCCTATACCAACAGCAAAGGTCAGTTTGTTTTCCCATCGGTGCGCCCGGGCCGCTATGCGGTGAAGGCGATGGACACGTCCTTCTTGCCTTCCCTAAGGGAGAACGTGCGCGTACACCACGCAGCGGTTGTGAATCTAACGCTGAACACGCTCTATGAAGTGATGCAATGGCTGCCGGCACAGCCGCGATCTGCCAATTCGCAGAAAGACGACTGGGCATGGACGCTGCGCTCGGCTGCCAATCGGCCACTGCTTCGCTGGCTTGAGGATGGACCGTTGGTTGTGGTTTCAGATGGTTCCGGTGGGCGGCCGAAATTAAAAGCGCGCCTGATGGCCATGGGCAGGGAAGGGACGTTTGGCGAGAGCGGGGAGCGCATCACCGCTTCCGTGCAGGAGACACCCTCAGACAGCCGTGAACTGCTGGCGAGCGTGGACTTTGCGCCGGGTACGGACGGCGCCATGGAGTCCATGCTCGGTTTCCGCCAGGAACTCGGCTTTGCCGGATCTGTGCAGTCCTTGGCCGCAGTTGCGATCCATCCAGAGATTGAAGGGCCCGGTGGAAGCGGCGTGCAGGTTGCGGGCATACGCAGCTCTGAGGCCATTCGTCTTGGCGACGAGTTCGAGGCTGAGGTGGGGTCAGAGCAGGTGGTGGCGCGTTTTGCCCAGGGCAATACCAACCTCGCTGTTGCGGCTCTGCCGTTTGCTTCGTTGGGCTGGCGAAACGGAGACTCCACAATCCGCTATCGCATGACAACGGTGATGCCCGGCGGAGATGAGGCAACTACGGCTGCGGGGTGGTTGCCGGCGATGTCCAGCAATGCGAAGGGTGATCTGTCGCTGGAGCGTGGTCTGCACCAGGAGATCGGATGGGAGCGGCAGACAAAAACTTCCGGTATGACGGTGTTGTTCTACGCAGACAAGATTGAGAATCCCGTGCTGGAGGCAGCTACGGGCTTTGCTGGTGGTTTTGGCTTGCCAATGGCGGGAGCAGGACTGCTGGATGGAGTGAGCGGATTGCTGAGGACTGCGGGGCCAGGCTTTTCCACGATGGGTGTGATGGCCAGCATGGAGCGGCGCTTGCCCGGAGGAAACCATGTGCGGCTGAGCTACGCAAATGGAGACGCGCTTGCGATGCCGTTGATGACGCATCCTGCGCCACTACTGCAAGTGGTGAATGCTATGCAGCCGCAGCGCGTGCAGACCTATGCGCTGTCACTCTCCGGTACGCTTGACGGAACCGGCACACGATGGAGAGCGAGCTATCGCTGGCAGCCGGAGGACACGATTACACAGGTAGCTCCATTTGCTGCGAGCACCGTGGAGCCTTATCTTGGCCTGCGCGTGCGCCAGCCGGTGCGTGTGTGGCGCGACGGAACGACTGGGATTGACGCCCTGCTGAATGTGAACAATCTGCTTGCACAGGGATATCGCCCGGTTGTGCTGAGCGACGGGTCGGTATTGATTTTTGCTCAGTCGCAGCGCAGCTTCAGTGCCGGTCTTGCGTTCACTTTCTAGAGCGCAATCCCGTGATGTAGAAGGGTGCAGCAACTTTTTGGAATCCGCTCTTCGGTGTGCTATATTTTTTAAAGCAGAAGCGGGAAACGCTGCCTGCTCAAATCGTGCGCTGATCTTCCACTGCATGGTTTGCCCATCGATCTGGACGCGTAGCTCAACTGGCAGAGCATTCGGCTCTTAACCGACAGGTTGTAGGTTCGATTCCTACCGCGTCCACCA
>JAKAFB010000066.1 GCA_021818105.1 Acidobacteriota bacterium | reverse complement strand
CGCGCCTACAGCCGATGACGAGCGCCGAGGAAGCAGCCACTCCGCTGGATGCGAAGAACAAGGCTGGGCTGCAGCGCGTGCTGTTGAAGGCTGCGTTCCTGGCGATGCCGGTCACGGATGCGCTGGATGGCGAGCGCGTGCTCTGCTATCGCAGCTTTCTACCCGCTCACCTTGCATTGATCTAAAATACGCTCCGGTTTACCCGCGAACGACGAACAAATTCCGCATGCGAGCCGCTGCTCACGGGTCGCGCATGCAAATTGAAGGCTAAGAATCGCAATGAAGATTACAATCCAGGGACAGGACTACACGCATGCACTCGATGCAGCGCATCCGCTGACGATTGAGCGCACACTGAATGCTCCCACGGTATGCCAACTTTGGCTTAGTCTTCCATCAGACGGCAGCCTTGCAAGCCCGACGCGGAATCAGTCGCTCGTAGTCTGCGGTGATGACGGCACCTACTACTTCACTGGCTATATCGTAATCACACCCGTGCCGGAGTATGCGGGCATGGGGGTGGAGGGGCCGCGCTATCGGCTCGCGGTGCAGGCGCTGAGCGATGAGTTGCTGCTGGATCAGCTGACACTGGCACCGGGCAAAGGCGCAACCGGACAGACAGCAGGCGCGCTGCTGGATGGGCTGGTGACGCGCACTGGATCAACAAGCATAACGACGACTGCGCTTACATTGAATGAGATTGTGAGCAGCTTTGCACCAGAGCCAGGCGCACCGTGGAGCAAGAGTGCGGGCCAGGTGGCGAATCAGGCGCGCGCAGCCTACCGTGCGCTGCATGGAGCGCTGGCACTGTCGTCCATGGAAAGTACCGTGCACACTCTGAATGAAACAAGCGGTACGCTCACGCTAAACAACCTGGTCCTGAACGGCAACAAGAAACGCGCGCTCGCCAACGACATCACGGTGTGCGGCGAACATGAGCCGGTGGCATACGTGACGGAATATTTCCTGGGCGACGGTGTAACGACGGAGTTCTTTCTTGGCGCGGACCCTTACTTTCCTCCGTCGTCGAAGGCGATCATCATCCACGAGCTTTTCAATGAGACCGTAATTGACACACGTGTGTGGGGCAACACCGGTGGGCCGGGCTACTTCACGCTTGGCGCGGGCGGACTGGCAATGCAGGGCGGTAACGGCATCGACGGACAAACGCTGTTGAACTGGCTGGACCCAGTGGAGTTGGGAGGAACACTTCTGCTGGAGGCCGTAGGCGTAACACTCGCCGCAGGCAGCACGGGGATTCTGGCGGGTTTCTTCACGGGGCTCGATACACTGGCGGGATGCACGGCAGGCTTTCAGGTCATGTCGCAGCAGTCGACGGTGACCGTTCAACCGATGGTGCAGGGAACAGCAACAGGAACTGCGTATACCATCAACACGGCGAACCAGTACACACTGCGCGTGCGCGTGCATTGCCCGGAAAATCAGCGTGAGCTGAATATCTATCGCACTGCGGGTGACAGTGGAAGCGTGGCGTACGGCGGACAGTGGAAGCTGGCGCCCGCGCAACTGCTGTTTGAAATACAGGAATTTGTGAATGGCGTGGCGGGGATGCCTGTGACGCTCTTCGATGGCGCGATAGCGAGCCTGCCTGGCGCATGCACGGTGATCGCGGCAAGCAGCATCAACCTGCAGGGCACGATGCGCGCGCTGAACCTGACGAATCTGGGATCGGGATGGGTAGTAAGCACGCCTACGGGTGGCACCTCCTATACGCGCAGGGTTGGCGCGGCTACGCAAGCATCGGAGTGCCACCTGGTGAGGACGGGAAGACTTGTGTTCTATGCGGGGTTTGCGCCGCCCTCAGGCGAGCAGATTGCGGTGAGCTATCGCTCTGTGGGACGTGCAGTGGGGCGCGCTGTGAACACGACCAGTCAACAAGCTCTGTCGCAGGCAGGATTGCCCGATGTGGCGGCGTGGATGGGTACAGTAACAAGCCCGGCAGCGCGCAGCTCAGCAGATTGCCGCAATGCTGCGCTGGCCATGGCACAGGCAGCGGCCAGCGTGAGCGCCGCGTGGAGCGGGACGTACAAGACAACGAACCTGAGCTTAGCTGCAGATGTGTGGCCGGGCGATGCGCTGCAGCTGGTCGCGCCCTCAGCGAACATGAATGTGCAGGTGGTGGTGCGAACGGTGAAGCTGAACTATGCAGCGAGTGTGCCTGACGTGGTGCAGTATGTGATTTCGTTTGCCAATGACTGGGCCGAGGACCTGGCCATAAAGACAAGCGCAACAGTGCCCACAGATACATGGCTGCCTGCGATGGTGAATCCAACATACGTCAGCAATCTGAATGCGCTCACTGTGACTTCGATGAGCGGCGGCACGGTGACAATTGATACGGGGACAACTGCACCGGCAGGAGGAGGATTTGAGATCCGCAAGCGCGACTTCTGCTTTGTGGCAGGCGAAGATCCAGACCTTGTGATGCGCGCGTCGACGCAGACCATGACGTTCACGCGGACGTCGGCAAGCGATCGCTACTACGTAAGGATGTATGACGGATCGACGCCACCGAACTACTCAGAATTTTCAGCCGCGCTGTTTTTCAATTTGCCTTTGTAGCGCGGACAGACAGGAATGGAGTCCGGCGGATGCGGATGATGAATGAGTTTGAGGCACAGGTGTTGAGCGATCTGAGCGTGCTGAAGACGCAGATGATGGGGCTCATGGGCGACGGAAATGGCGGACGCCTGGCAGAGCTTGAGCGGCGCATGGATCGGCACGAGCAGAACTGGCAGCGTGCGAAGGGCTTTCTGGCAGCGGTGAGCGTGGTGTTTGCCGTGATTGAGGTGGCCGTGGAGGCATGGCACAGGCACTGAGCACGCGCCGCGAGAGCAGCCATCATGCCTGTTCAGAACTGGCTGGAAGAGCGAAAGCTACGGCGTCCAAGATGGTGCGCTGGAAGGACGCGCTGTTGTGCGCTTCAAATGCTGTGTAGGCTCGCCGCGTCGCATCTGTGAGCGATGCGGGATCATCCGCAACAATACGCAGCGCACTGAGTATTGAGCCCTGCGAGTGAGGATCGACGATAAGACCGAAGTCGTGCTTGCGTGCGAGCCAGCCGATGATGCCCTGCTCTGACACGATGGGAGGAAGATTGTGATGCGCAGCTAGCACGAGGATATTGCTCATGGTGTAGAAATCGACGTAACCGATCCATAGGGCATCGGACGCGGAGAGCAACGCAGGGACGTCCTCTTCCGGCACATAACCGGGTAGAAGGTGCAGGCGGCCTTCCGCCAGAAGATGTGCTGCAAGATGGCCGGCGAGGATTGTTTTAACGCCGTCATCCTGACTGCCGGCTAGCAGTAGATGCACAGCTTTGGAACATGCGGGCTGCGCCATGGCCTGGAGCAGTGCGAAGATCCCTTTGCGTTCGTTGAGTGCGCCGTAAGCGAGGATAAGTGTTGCATCCGCTGGGATGTGGAGCTGTTCCCGGGCAGCTGCCTTATCCATGAGTACATAGTCGTTACACGTGTCAGGTAGGTAGCGCACTTTGCCACATTCCGTGCGGCCACTCTGCGCTGCATATTCAGCGAGCGTGGGATCGATTGTAAGCAGGCTTTGAAGCGTAGGCTGCTGCAACAGATGATGAAATAAAGCCTGGCGTAGCAGTCGCGCAGAGGGCGACGGCGCAAGAACGCCCATGTTGCGCAGGTGAAACTGCATGCGCATCGTGATGGATATCCATGGTGTCGTGCCGAAGGGCGAGCCGCGCAGTGCAATGGCATTCACACAACCGTCAAGCATGGGAAGGAGCACAAGCTGAAAGGCACCGTTGCGCGACAGTGTCCGCCAGGTGCGGCCATAGATGGCGCGCAGCGTGAACTCGCGGAGCACGAGACCCTTGGCAGAAAAGTCGCGCAGGCGGTGCTGCTCGTGTGGAAGGATGGCGAGCGGGTAGAAGTCGCATTGCGTCCGGAAGTCGTCGAGTTCGGCATGCTCGATGAGACTTGATGGGCCGGCGATGATGACATGGGCGACGCGCAGAATGCCGGATTGCAGAATGCGCCGCAGATAGCTTGGATGATGCCCGCTGCCGGCCACGTCCAGGATGAGAATGCGATGCATGCTACAGATCAAGCCTCTTTGCGCGGTTGCGGCATGGATGGGGGCGTAATTGCGCTGCGATGCCGGAACATAGTCTGCGGCCTTGACGGAGCGAAGATATCGCGTGTAAGTCCGCGCCTGTGCTTGCGGTGAATAGAGGCAGCGCTTTGCTCATCGCCGTGCAGAGCAAGCGCAATGAGCAGGCCGAGACCGACACCTGCGCCGCGGTCGCCAAGCATGTTCCCGAGCGTGGTGATGGCAAGCGCGGCAACCAGAGCGATGCCCGCGAGACGAGCAATATACGGCGCTCCGCGGTGATTAGCCTTCCAGATGGCAAAGAGAAAGACAAACGGCAGCACCCAGCCGAAGAGAAGGCCTGAGGTAAAGAACTGGTAGACCCACCCGATGTGGCCAGGGCTGAACGTGTAAGAGGAGTAGTCCTCGCCCACGAGTGCCTGCACACCGATGAGGTAGCGCACGTCGTTCTTGTGATCTGCGCCGATACCTGACCCAAATAACAGGTGGCTCTTGTCAGACCTGATGACGGCAATTTCCCCGGCGGCCTCCGCAATGCGCGTAAGCGCAGTGGGATCCTTTGTGCCCAGTGTGGAACTGCGCTCAGACCAGTGCTCGAGCACTGCGGGAAACACAGTAAAAACGGTGGCGGCGAGAACAGTCAGCACAACCCCAATACCGAGCAGGTTGATGCGCAGGCGATGACGTACACGCGTAGTGACCCAGACAGGCGGCCGCAACCATGCAAGTACGAGAAACAGCAGTACAACACCGATGCCCGCAAAGAACGTACGGGTAACGGAAAGGAAGATAATCATCAGGCTGCCGCCGAGGCCGAGAACGTTGATGATGCCAGCCCGCGGCCCCTCAAACAACAGTCTGCAAAGTGAGAAGGAGAAGAGCACAATCAGCAGCGGGCTGAGGATGTAATAGCGCACGTCCAGAAGCTCAAGGCCCATGCTAAGGCCGCGAACCAGATACACGACGGCAGAGACGGCAGAGGCATAGAACAGCCCGCGAAAGATAAGGCGGGCGTTCTGGGCGGAGTCACTGAGAAGCAGCAAGCCGATGATAAGACTCTCGCCCAAAAAGAGAGAGGGCAGCAGAATGCGCAGGTAATGGCCGATGGGCACGCCGCGCCAGTAAGCGATGCACGGCGTACTGGCAAGATAGACCCACCAGAGCCAGGTGATGCGCGTGAGCGAACGAAATTTCTTCGCTGTGCGACGAGCATTGATGACAAAGAGTGCAAAGGCGATGGTGCTGACGAGGCTCACCGCAATTTGCCAATTGGTGCCACCCTGCTCCTGCGAGTGGAAGTCTAGGGCCGCTGCTGTGCAGTAGAGCACAAAGAAGACGCGGTTCAGCTTGTGCGCGATAGGCACACTGCGGCGAGCCGCGTGAAGGTGCGGCGCGGGGAGTGGAAGTACGTCGCTGGGTGCTGCCGCCATTTAGTCGTCCTTAAATACGTGCATGGCGCAGGCTACGTTATGGATGTGCATAGATAAGCGCGGTACCGAGTCCGGGCAGTGCCGTGGCAACAGCCTTTGTCACATCAGCCACATTGCTATTGGGAATAAAGACAATGTCATTCGGCTGGAGTTCCATGTCTGCCATCTTTCCGCGGAGGATCTTGTGCAGATTGATCACCGCCACGACACGTTTGCCGTTCGCATCGTCGCGGAAGAGATATACCTGTTTGTCCTTTGCCGAGGGGCTGAAGCCTTGTGCGAGCGCGAGCCCCTGAGTGATGGTGGTGGCACGTGCCAGCGGAAAGCCGCCAGCGCGGCGCACGTTGCCGAGGATGTAGACGAGCGGTGCGCGCTCGAGCGTGATGGTGTCACCTGGAATGATCTTGTAGGTTGCCGCCGACTTGTTGAGATCGACGCGATCCGGCACAGAAGCGGCAGCGTGGAGAACCTCTGCCACGCCGTCGGAAAGCTCCGTGGGCCCGCCTGCAGAGGTAAGCAGATCCGAGAGATGGCGTGGGCCCAGAATGGGGTAGATGCCGGGCGTCCGCACCTCGCCCTCAATGGATACACCGTGTGAGATGTAGTCCACGATAGAGACTGTGATCTTGGGATGCAGCAGGATGCCATCACTCACGAGTTTTTTCTCAAGCATGGCTGCCACATCGGCGGGCTTCTTGTTCTGCACGGTGAAGTTGCCGATGCCATTTAGATCGACGTTACCGTTGGGGTCCACACGCGCATCCTGGTCAAACTCTGGAGTGTCGAAGACGGCGACATGAATCAGATCACCGATACCGATGAGCAACTCACCTGATACAGGATAGATACGGCCCGAGGCGGACGGAGTAATAGCCGTGGCAGCGCCTCCGGCGCCCGCGCGTGGAAGACGTGATGACGTGGTACGACGCATGCCGGGAAGCGTGGACTCGCTTGTGGTGAGGTCGGAGGTTTGCCCGGTGGCAGCAGCCTGCGCCAGCAGCAGGCCCGCTGAGAGCGGAAAGCATGCGGCCAGCAGCACTGTGAGTACGATGGTCGTCGACTTATTCTTCATGATGCTTCTCCTTTGAGCCTGACTTGCCGCTGGAGTAGTAGTCGTAATAGCCGTAGTAACCGTAAGTGTTTGACCGATAGTCGATGGCATTGAGCAGGCCGCCGAGAAGATGCGCTCCCGTTCGGCGCAACATGCGGCAGCCGCGCTGCGCAAGATGGCGAGAGGTTGATCCTGAGCGGACAACGAACAGCACGCCATCGGCCTGTGCCGCGACAATCTGCACGTCAGAGACGGAAACCGTTGGCGGTGAGTCGAGAATGATGAAGTCATAGGAAGCACGGAACTGCTCAAGCAGTTCCGTGAACTGGCGCGACCCAAGCAGCTCAGCAGGGTTGGGCGGCTGCGCACCGGCGACGAGTACGTCAAGGCCGCTCTGCTCAGGGACGGGGTGAATGCAATCGACGGGCTGCTTCATGCCGGCAAGGATCTGGCTGAGGCCGGTAGCCGACGGGATCGAGAGCTTGACGCCAATGCTGGGCCGGCGCAAATCGCACTCCATGAGCAGCACCCTGTAGCCACCCTGCGCAAGGATGAGCGCCAGGTTGACGGCCGTGGTGCTCTTACCTTCCTCCGGGATGGCGCTGGTAACGACGATGGAGCGTGGCGGATGCCCCGGATTGGAAAGCAGCAGCGAAGTACGCAATGTGCGATAGGCTTCCATCTGCTGCCGCGCCGGAGCGTCAAGCTCTTCCTGCCGTTTGGCAGTCGGCAGCATGCCGGTATGTGAGCCTCGCATGCGGGGAATCATGCCGATTGTAGGCGCACCAATCGTCTGTTCAAGCAGATCAGAATCAAGAATGGACTTATCAAGAGAGTCAACCAGAAATGCAAGCATGCAGCCAAGAAGCAAACCCATGCCGCTGCCTGCAAGCAAATAGTTGGTCGTCTTGGGCGCGGACTTGGTAAGCGGCACTAGAGCGCGGTCAATCACCTCAACGTTGTTGCCTTTGAGGCCGGCAAGTACACCCGCTTCCTTGAGCTTCTGCAGCAGGCCCTGGTAGAGAGCGTAGGAAGATTCGAAGTCACGCTCGGCAATGGTGTAGCGCACGACGTCGTCATCGTGCTGCTCCATGTTCAGCTTCTCCTTGTCAACCGCATTGCTGAGCGCCTGGACGGAGTTCCGTGCCACATCTACATCGCTCTGCGCACGCGCGCGGGCATTGGCGAGTTCGCTCTTAATCTGCTTGTCAATCTGCGCGATACGCGCGGTAATCTGCGCCATGGGAGGATAGTTCGGCCCGTACTTCGCGCTGTACTGGTTGTACTGCGCTAAAGCGGAGTCACGCTCCGTGAGCAGCGCGGCGAGAACTGGGTTCTGCTGGGGATTGATGGAGCCGATGCTGGCGCCCTGGAGAACATTGGACTGTGCCTCCTTGACAAGCAGGTCAGACTGCGCGGCAACGAGTGACTGCTGCAGGCCGAGCAGGCGTTGCGTATCAAGGGACTGCATGCCCCCGTTGGCGGCTCCTGCAGCGGACGGGGACGGCGGGGCGGCAACGGTCGTGTCGAGCAGGTTGAGCTTCTTGCCATAGGCGAGCGCGCGTGTTTGCGCGTCCTCGGTCTGCTGCCGCAGGTCCTCAAGCTGGCGGGCAAGCCAGTCTGAGATGCCGTGTTGCGACTCGTAGCGGACCTGGTAACCGCGTGCCACGTACTCGTCTACCAGCGTGTTGGCGATGCGCTCAGAGAGCTGCGGTGAACGCGTTCTCACCGTGATACTGATAGCCTCCGTGTGCGGAACCTCCTCAACGCTCAACGCGCTGCGCAGGGCAACGAGCACACGATGCACCGTACGGGGGTTGTTTGCACTGGGCACTCCTTCTTCCTTGCCGGCTTCAGAAAACGTTCGGTTGGTATAGAGATTCAGCGTATTGGCCACGCGCATGGCAACGGAGTGGCTGGTGAGCACGGCAATCTCAGTCTGCAGACGGATTTCAGGATCTTCGCCGAGGATGGAGCTGGCAGGCGCATCAGAGAACTGGATGCCATTGTCGCCGTTTGCAACGATGCGAATCGTGGACACGGCGTCGTATCGCGGCGCGGTCATCCGGGCAACGACAAAGGCAATGATTGTGCCAGCAACGAATGCGGCAAGCACCCAGAAGCGGCGGCGGCGCAGCATCACCCATGCGTCATAGAGCAAGGAGGACTCGGCCTGAAAGTCCGACTGTAGCAATGCGCCGGGATTGTCGTCCGCAGCGGGCTGGGGACTGGGCGCTAAAGGAATATTTGTGCCGGGGCTAGTGGTCATGTTTTTCTTTGTGAGTTCCTTTTCCTGTATGACAACACGCTGGACAACTCAGTTGGGGAATGCGGAGACGTTCGCCGTGCTCCATGCGGTTACAACAGACCTGCGCAGGGTGGCATCGCTGATCTGCCCCACATCGCAAGGCACCAACGTTTGCAGGAGCGAGCCAAACTGCACCGGTGAAGCCATTGTAGTCTTCACGGCATCCGTGGAGGCCAGATGCCGGACTCGCATCCAGCGCACAGAAGATATCAGCGCGCAGGATTGAGCAGCCGGATGGCAAGATCCAGATACTGGGCAGCGCACCTTTCAAAGGAAAGATCGAGCAGATTGCGCGCAAAGCGCTGCCGCCATCGCTCTTCTGTCAGGACATCGTGAAGTGCATTCGCCAGATCTGCCGCAGAAGGTGGATCTCCTATGAGCGACACGCCCGGATGGTGACCGAGCGGCTGAAATGCGTAGATACCGCTGAAGATGCAATAGGGGCCCGCTGCCAGAGCCTCAAGAGCAGCGATGCTATGCGCCTCACCGATGGAGGGCATAAGGTACACGTCGGCGCCGGTCAACAACTCGGCAACATCGGAGCGCGATCCCAGCACCTGAAGACGATGCGCCACCTTGCCCTCTCTAGCGCGCGCCATCATCCGGCTGTAATAATCTGGCTCGTCAACGGATCCAACGAGGACCAGCCGCACGTTACTGATGCCGCGATCCTGCAACTGAATGAGGGCTTCCACTGAAAGATGCTGCTGCTTCTGCACGGCAATGCGGCCCACCTGCAGGGCAATTATCTCGCCTGGCGCTGGAGCGTAGAGTAGTCGTCGCAAGTTCTCGTGCTCCTTCGTGAGCCGCGCGAAGTGCTCGAGATGAACGCCGTTGAGAATTACCTGCACAGGTATGCGCGCGGTTACCCGCCGGCGATAGTTTTCGACACACTTGCTGTTCACGCCGATGACTGCCGCATGGCGGCGGTACAGAAAGCGCTCAATGCGGCGCATGCGGGCTTCGCGATAGTCATCATCAGAGTGAAGGACCGACACGACGACGAGGCGGCGCGAGAAGCGCAGCGCCAGTCGCGTATAGAGGCTGGGCAGCGCGGTGTGCGCAAAGACGATATCAGGCTGAAAAGCTTTCACCGCTGTGTGGATCCACGCGGCACGCCGCCAGCCGCTGAGCGGTTCATCCGGGACTGCGAGCCGGCATCCTTGCTGGGCGAGCTGATCCATCTGGCGCGCAAAACTCTGCTGTGTGGGGCGGAATGCCGTGATGGATGCGCGATGACCTGCATGCATCTGGTGTTGCGCGAGGTCGCGCGCCAGAATTTCAGCGCCGGAATAGCGCGGCTCAAGAACAACATGCATGATGGAGATGCTCTGCATGTCTACACCTGCTCCGCGGGCGTAGTAGAGAGATGCGCACCTCTCACGAAAATGTCGCTCATGCGCTTCCGCAGGATACGCGGCAGCAGCCATGCGGGCAGCAACGCGCTGGCAAGCAGATAAGCAAGGACCATGCCAGAGGCGTCCATGCGCGGAATAAGCACCGCGCCGAAGGCAAGCATGCTGATGTTTTCGGCAAAGATAAGAGCGGCTGCCGTCCATACGCGATCTAGCCCCATCAGAAGAACGTAGTGGTAGTGCGTCCAGAGATTCGAAAGGATATAGATACCTACAAACATAACCGCGAGACGGCTATCGGAGATATTGACGCGCCAGATGTGCTCGATGCTCCAGGCGCCGATGGTGAGCATAAGCAATGCCAGCGCGACAGCGATGGACAGGACGACGCGGCGGATCTTTCGCGCGACGCGCTCAACCCAGGCCGAGTCATCGCGCGCAACAGCATCCGTAAACGCCGGCCACAGCGGCTGCGTGAAGATGGCAACAACAGAGGTCAACAAATTGCCGGCGCGAAAGATGACACCGAACATATCCGTCGCGTGCGGCGTGGTGAGATGCGCCATCAAATACGTGCCGCCGTGCTGCTCCAGCACTCCGGTGGCCTGAATACACCAGAAGGCAACGCCGGTGTGCATCATTAAGCCAAGATTGCGGCGGTTCATGTGCAGTACACCGCCGATGAGATAGGGACGCTTGATGAGCAGAATGACAAAGTTGACAAGCCGACTGAGGATGGCTCCACCATAGAGGACGATCATGACCTGCACAATGGTTGGATGCGTCAAGCGGCACAGCGCAACAAGAGCTACTGTGCTCACGATATTTGCCATGCACATGCCGAGGTTGGTGGCGACCTGCTCCTGGTAGCCTGCCAACGCTGAGTCCACGACGCCGAGTATGAGCATCAGCGCCATAACGGCGATGACGGCGTTAGCCGTGGTGACGATCAGCGCTTGATCCGCGGCATAACTTGCGCCGAAGAGCGTGGCTGCAGGAACAGTTCGCACAAGCAGTACGCAGCCAAGGGCACCCAGAAGCGTGGTGGCAGCGATAAATGCAAATGCGGAGGCAAGGGATCCGCCTTCTTCGCTCCTTTTGCCCTCAGCATGCGCCTTTGCAATGGCCTGCGTGAGACCCGGACCGGCGCCCAACTGCAAGAGCGTAATGGTTGCCAGCGCAGCGGTCAGCAAGAGGTAGAGCGCATATTGATGCGTGCCGAGCGCATGATAGACCAGCGGAATGGCAATGCCCTGAAGGCCAACAGCCGTGAGTTTGCTAAACCCACTGCTCAAAACGGCAAGGCGCAGCAGGTTGCTGCGGCGCACGCTTGGATGGCTTCCGGGCCTTCCTCTGAGATCGCGCCAATATTCCTTGATACTCACTGCACCTGCCTGCTGAATCTGGATGGTTGCACCGCTGAGAACCTCAAATCAACAAGGGTCGTTGTGCTACGCACCGGAAACCTCAATATCAGTCTGCATGTTACGGGGGCCCACAACGCATGCCGGCGTGCCGATGGAGACAGTGGCGGGTGGCACGTCATGGAAGACGGAACTGCGCGCTCCCACAACTGCGCCACGGCCGATGCGCACGCCCGGCGCGACAAATACGTCCGTGGCAAGCCAGGCTTCACACTCGATGACAACTTTGCTGGAGTAAATGTCAAATGTAGGCCGTGTGTAGTCATGCGAGGCGGTGCAGATGTAGCAGCGCTGCGAGATGACCGTGCAATCGCCGATTTCAATTTCGCCCAGCGTATATAGTTCCACATGATCGCCAATCATGCAGTGGTCGCCGAGCGTGAGCTTCCATGGGTACGTAATGCGCACTGTAGGGCGAATGATCGCGCGCTTGCCTATTTTTGCGCCGAAGAGACGCAGCAGCCACACGCGCCAGACGTACATGAACTGTGGCGAGCAGGCAAAGAGCGTGGACTGCACGCACCACCACAGCTGAACGACAAATGCTGAGCGGCCGCGAAAGCCCGGCGGAATGGTGAAGCGGTCGAGTTGCTGATAGTTGCGCGTGCGAGTTGTGCTCAAGGGATGCTCCGTTGTATGGCTCACTGATTTTGAGCAAGCGATGTGGGCTAGCGGTGCGCAAGGGCGGGACCAATGACACGCAGCAGGTCGTGCGTGGCCGCCTCCACGTCAAAGGACTCAAGGAATTTGCGCCGCGCGGCAGCGCCCATCTGCGCGCGCTGATTCTGGTCGAGTGCAAGGAAGCGTGTAATCAGGCGGCAGGTTCCCGCAAGATCGTCCGGCTCGACAATACCTGCGTGGGCGGACTGAATTTCACGCCAGATATTCACCTTGTCACTGACAAGAACGGGCGTGGAACAGGCCATGGCCTCGGCCACGACGATGCCAAAGTTTTCCTGATGCGAGGGCAGAATCAAGGCTTCGGCCGAGCGCAGCGCGCCCCATTTCATATCGCCCATCAGCATGCCGGTCCAGTGGATGCGCTCGCTGACGCCGCGCTCTTCCGCGAGCGCCTTGAGCGCGGGCACCCATCCCACCTGGTCGGGCCCTGCGATGACAAGATCAAGATCCGTGGTGCGCGCGGCAGTGTCGGCAAACGCTTCGATGAGCAGGTCACACCCTTTCTTGGGGTGAATGCGGCCCATATATAGCAGGAAATTCCTGCCTCTGATGACGGGCAGCCCGGCATCAAGTGCTGCACGTTCTGCCTGCGGATCTCCGGTGGCATCCGCGGTCCCGAAGAGAACAACCGCATCGTTGTATGAATAGCCGCGAAACATTCTTTTGCTGCGCATGCGCTCCTCTTCGCAGGTGAAGAGCACAGTCTCTGCATCGCGCAGCACCCGGCCTGTGGCAAAAAGCCAATACACTTGCTTGGCAAGGTGCTTGAGCGGAAACTGATCACGAAACCAGGGATCCAGCATCCCGTGAGCAAAGATGAAATAGGGTGTGTGCGATTTGCGGAGGGCACGCCACGCGCCAAAGGGCGAGTAGTCCCACAGGCCATGAAGAATCACCACATCGAAGCGATGAAGATGGCCGCGCAGCCAGGCAGTGAGCCTGGGAGTGTAACCGTATTTAGGCAGCCCTGGGCCTACGCCTGTGGCGGGAAACGGCATGGCAAAGCGTGCCATGTCTTGCGGCGCATCAAGGCTGAGCACCTCCACTGAGTGACCGCGGCGTGCAAGTACCTCTGAGATGCGCAGCAACGCCTCAATGGGTCCACCGGACTCCGGATTGACGGTTTGAATCACGTGCAACAAACGCAGGCCTGCGTTTTGACGTGGTATTGTCTCCTCTTCCTGGCCGAGAAAGACGCGGTTGAACGTTTGCGTCGCCTGCGCGGCAACGCGCTCAAACTGCACGCGCATATACGCAGAGTGCCGACGGAAGGATTCTGGCGAGGCAATCCAACCTTCAATCTTTTGCGCGGCGTTGGCGACGAAGGATATGCCTTGCGGAATAGCGGCGGGCTCCGCATCTGCGGTGGCGAGCATTTCTCCGATGCAGCCGCGCTGCCACGCAATGACGGGGATGCCGGAGGCGGCTGCTTCCCAGATGACGAGGGGCTCCGCCTCGTTGCGATAGCTGGTTGGAAACAGCAGCACATCAATGGATTCGAGAAACACTGTCTTAGCGTCGTCGTAGACAGGGCCGTGATAGCGAATGCCGGGATATTTTGTGCAGGCGCCTTGCACCGCCTCGCGGATGGAGACGTCATGGCATGGACCGGCGATGGCGAAACGCAGATCCGGATGACGCTCCGCGAGTTGCATCGCAACGCGGAGAAACTCCAGGATGCCCTTCTGGCGCGTGAGGGCGCTGAGATAGCCGATGCACTGCACCTCACTGCGCCCTCTTGCCTGCGAATGAATGGAAGGCAGGGAGGCATTGGAGATGACCTCAACCGTGCGCGCAATGCGATAGCGGCGTTGCAAAGTACTCTTCATGGAGGAGCACAGGGCAATATGCGTGGCGGAGCTTCCCGCCACAAGAAAGCAGAGGCGCGTGAGAATCGACGCGCGATCGAGGTACGCAAAGCTGTGGTGATGAATCGAGATGCGCGCGCCTGCCACGCGCGCAAGGACGAGGAAGCTTAGGTCCACGGCCTGACGCACACCGCCAGACAGCGCCAGATACATGTGTGCGCCTTGGCACGTGGCCTTGCGGACCTGCGTCATTTGCCCAAGCCTGAGACGCAGTATGGCAAGAAGACCTGTTGGCCCAGTGACAGGTTTAAGGTCAATGCGCTGAACGCGCAGGCCGCGCGCCTCCAGCAATGCCGCAACGTCTGCGGTGGCCTGCGCGAAGCCGTGTACGGGCGGCGGAAACTGGCCCACCACAAGAACATCACATGCGGCTGCCGCCGGATGAGCGTGGAAATGCGGGTTGTTGAGCGGAGTGCTCATATGCGGATGGCTGCGCGGTGTGCGAACAAGACAGACAGGTACAGCGTGAAATCAGGCGAACTGCGGCGCAACCTCGGCATAGACGCGGCGAATGCCCTCCTCCAGCGTCGTCTTTGCGCACCAGCCGAGGGATTGCACGCGGCTCACATCGAGCAGCTTGCGCGGTGTGCCGTCCGGGCGCGATGTGTCAAATGTGAGTTGCCCATTGAAACCAACAATGCGGCAGACGAGCTGCGCCAGTTCGCGGATGGTGAGGTCCTCGCCTGTGCCGATGTTGATGAGAGGCGGCTCGCGATCATTCAGCAACGGAGCAAGCAACACATCCTCAATGCTCATTAGGTGAATGCAAGCCTCAGCGAGGTCGTCGCTGTAAAGAAACTCCCTGCGCGGCGTTCCAGTGCCCCACACTTCCATGGCGGCATCACCGTTCTTCTTGGCGGTTATGGCCTTGCGAATGAGCGCGGGCAGCACGTGCGAATTGTTGAGATCGAAGTTGTCGGCAAGCCCATAGAGGTTCGTGGGCATGGCCGCAAGATACTTCGTTCCGTACTGGCGGTTATAGCTCCAGCACATCTCAATCCCGGCGATCTTCGCCAGTGCGTAGGGGCGGTTGGTAGGCTCCAGCGGGCCGGTGAGTAAATATTCTTCCTTGATGGGCTGCGGAGCAAGCTTGGGATAGATGCAACTGGATCCAAGGAAGAGCAGCCGCTGAACGCCGCTGCGATAACTGGCATCGATGACGTTGGTCTGGATCTCAAGATTCTCGCGAATATAGTCAGCGGGAAATGTATTGTTGGCGAGGATGCCGCCAACCTTCGCGGCTGCGAGAAAAACGTATTCCGGCCTCTCCTGCTGAAAGAAGGCGCGCACGGCAACACGGTCAGCAAGGTCAAGCTCAGCGTGCGTGCGCAGCACGAGGTTGGTGTAGCCGCTGCGCTCAAGGCCGCGGCAGATGGCGGAGCCCACCAAACCGCGATGACCGGCGACGAAAATTCGAGTGTTCTTTTCCATGCTTGTCGAAGTCCAGTCCTCAGCGGTCGTGGTGGTTGTAGACCGAGTAGCCATGCTTTTGCACGAGAGCGTCCCTCTGCGCAATCTTCAGGTCTTCGTCTACCATTTCTTTCACTAGGTCGCGGAAGGCGGTGTGCGGTGTCCAGCCGAGTTCGCGCCTGGCCTTGCCGGCATCACCGAGCAGTGTCTCCACCTCAGTGGGACGATAGTAGCGCGGATCAACGGCAACAATTTCTCTGCCGTCCTGGTCGATGCCCTTCTCGTCAGTGCCAGTGCTCTGCCATTTGATCGTTATACCGAGCAGGCCAGCGGCAACCTCAACAAATTCGCGTACGCTGTGCTGTTCGCCGGTGGCGATGACGTAATCTTTTGCCTCCTGCTGCTGTAACATGAGCCACTGCATCTCCACGTAGTCACGCGCGTGGCCCCAGTCGCGCAGCGCATCCAGGTTGCCGAGGTAGAGGCGATCCTGCAGTCCGACCTTGATGCGGCTGAGCGCGCGCGTTATCTTGCGCGTGACGAAGATTTCGCCGCGCTGTGGCGACTCGTGATTGAAGAGGATGCCGTTGCAGGCGTACATGCCATAGGCCTCGCGGTAGTTCACGGTGATCCAGTAGGCATAGAGCTTGGCCACGGCGTAAGGCGAGCGCGGATAGAAGGGCGTCGTCTCTTTCTGCGGAATCTCCTGCACCAGCCCGTAGAGTTCCGACGTGGAGGCCTGATAGAAACGCGTCTTCTTTTCGCGGCCGGTAATGCGGATGGCTTCCAGCAGGCGCAAGGCGCCGAGCGCGTCAGTATTGGCCGTGTACTCAGGCTCCTCGAAGGAGACCTTCACATGGCTCTGCGCGGCCAGGTTGTAGATCTCGTCGGGCTTTACTTCCTGCACCACGCGGATGAGGCTTGGCGCATCAGTGAGGTCACCGTAGTGAAGAATGAACCGCCGGTCGGGCTGGTGGGGATCCTCGTAAAGATGATCGATGCGATCGGTGTTGAAGAGCGAAGTGGGCCGCTTGATGCCGTGGACTTCGTAGCCCTTGGTCAGCAGGAATTCGGCAAGGTAGGAGCCGTCCTGGCCCGTGATGCCGGTGATGAGAGCGCGTTTCATGATGGTGTGCTCCTGGAGAGTGCAGGTGAATCAGGTTGTGGTCCGCATGCGCGTGGGCTTAGCGTGTGTGGGTACCCGGATGCTGCGCAGCGTGCTGCATGAGTTCAACCATGGCATGAATGGAAGTGTTCCAGTTGAGGCGGATTGCAAACTCATTGTAGGCGTTGAAGGCAAAGGCATCATAATCGTCTAGAATCATCTGTGCCTTGCTTGCCCATTGTGTTGGGTCCGCATCGAGTGGAAGGCGAAAGCCGGAGACGCCATCGCAAACAGTCTCTGCCAGCCCGCCTGTGGCGGAGACAAGCGCGGGCAGCCCGAAGGCTGCTGCCTCCGCGGCCACAATGCCGAACGGCTCTGCGCGCGAAGGCAGGATGAAGATGTCAGACGTTCGGTACAGTTCCAGCAACCGCTCGTAGTCTGCAGGATCGCGCTTGTTGATGAAGCCGATGACTTCGACGAACGGCGGCAGCGGGCAGGGCGGAGCACCGCCAACAATGCTCAGCGTTGTGAGAATGCCGGCTTCGTTCATGCGCCGAGCGGTTTCAACGGCGATGTCGCCGCCCTTGCGTGTCCAGTTTCTGCCCACGAAGAGAAGGTTGCAGCCCTTGGGGCGGGCGGTGCGACGTTCACGAATCCACTGCTCCACATCGTTGCGCACATGATGAATCCGAAGGTTGGGCCCGAAGGGCAACACCTTCACACGCGCGGCGTCCGCAATCTGTTTTGCGCCATCGGCTGCCCACTGCGAAGCATAGCAGGCAAAGTCCGCGCGGCGAAGGGCCATCTCCTCCTGGCGGCGTCCGGCGCGTTGCGTCTGCGAACAAAGGTTCATGGTGTAGTAGCCATCCATGGCGTGAAAGTTGGCGTCAGTCCAGAAGATGACGGGAGTGCCTTCCCTAAGCCGCGCAACAGGAATGGACGAGGTGGAAACAATCACATCAAGTTTCTGCTGCCGCGCCGCACGCTCCACCTGACCCGCAAAACAGCGCAGGCTGAGCGGCTGGCGACGCCATTCAAAATTTCTACCGATGACCTTGTACCAAAGCTTAAGGGGCAGGTAGATCCACTTGCAGGTAAGGCGCAGCGGGCTGATGAGTTCTACGTCTACGCCGGTTGCGCTGCGCAGCGCGCGCAGCATGTTGAGCGGCGTGCCGGACCAGCTTTCCTCCGACGCGGCGTCTTCGATGGAGACAAAGCCCACACGCAATGTCTTCTGTCCAGATTGTTCCGGCATGCTCGTTTCAGATGGTTGCTGCCTGGCCTGCTAGCGCGGCCCGGGCAGCGGGGCCACAGGGTCGGCCTGATGCGAAAGAACCGGGCGACCCACACTCAAATAAGTAAATCCGTATTGCTGCATCGTTGCAGGATCGAACAGATTGCGCCCGTCGATCACGATGGGATAACGCAGTGTGTAGTGCAGCTTGGCCAGGTCAAGCTCGGCAAACTCCTGCCAGTCGTTCAGGACAAGCAGCGCGTCGGCGTCCTGCGCGGCGGCGTAGGGGCTATCCACGTAACGCATCTGCGGCCCGGGCGGGATAACCTCTTTGGCGCGTGCCTCAGCCGCAGGGTCATAGGCAGCCAGGATGCAGCCCTCTTCGAGCAGCTTCTGGGCGATGTCCAGCGCGGGTGATTCGCGAATGTCGTCTGTTCCGCCCTTGAAGGCCAGGCCCAGTACGCCAAGCTTTTTGCCACGGAAGGTCCAGAGCGCGGAGCGAACCTTCTGGAAGAAGCGCTGCTTCTGCTCCTCATTAATCTTCTCCACTTCCCGCAGCAGGCCAAAGTCCACGCCTACCAGTTCGGCCACGTTGCGGAAGGCCGCAACATCCTTGGGGAAACACGAACCACCGTAGCCGATGCCCGCGCGAAGAAACTTGCCACCGATGCGCGTATCCAGGCCCATTCCGCGCGCCACTTCTTCCACGTCGGCGCCGGCGGCCTCGCAGATGTTGGCCACGGCATTGATAAAGGAAATCTTGGTGGCCAGAAAGGCATTCGATGCGTGCTTGATAATCTCCGCGGCCTTGGTGGAGGTGAGCAGCACGGGCGGCGG
>JAKAFB010000126.1 GCA_021818105.1 Acidobacteriota bacterium | reverse complement strand
GCGGAACCGGTCGCTGCGCCAGCTCAGCGAAACCGGCTTGCCCCACGGGCGCTCGATGCCGTCGTTAAAGTGCGAAAGCTGCATGACGCCCGCAAGCCCAGCATTCATCACCATCGCGGGCTTGGCCGCGTAAATCTCCATGGGATGGTCATATGTGCTGGCGGTAAACGCAAACAGCGAGCGGTCCGCAGTGGACGACAGGCTCAGGTGCATGCGCCCGTCGCCCACGCTGCCGGGAATACTGAAGATCGGCGAGCCGAAGTTGATCTCGCCGTCGCTCACGCGGTCGCCCTGCAGGTGATAGCGCAGCAACTGGATGTTGCCGCCCGCCAGTTCGCTCACAAACAAGTGCTCGTTGTCACCCCACGTCATCCACGCCGGAGACGTAGGCCGCCCATGCGTGAGATCACGTGGTTCGCCACCCTTAGACGACACGATCCACACGTCGCCGCCCGTCGAGCCCTGGTCACTCATCAGCCCACCAATAAATGCAATAGCCTTGTCGTCCGGCGACCAGCGCGGCACCGCAATCTGCAGGCCATGCAGCGGGCCGCTCACCTCGGCAGGAGACAGGATGGGCTTAGCCCGCCCGGCGAGGGCCTGCGTATAAAGCTTCGCCACCCACCAGTTGTTCTCCCCCGGCGGGTCTGCGGCCACGTAGGCCAGCGACTTCGAGTCATGCGACCAGTCGAACTCGTACACGTGCAGATTGGCAGGCGTCACCTGCCGAGTGTTCGGCGCAGTCATGTCCAACTGCGCCACGGCCACGCGCTGAATCTCCACGTTGTCCTCGCCCATCACGCCCGCCCACGGCTTCATCGCCGCCAGAGCGCCTGCCGGCCGTGTGGCTCCCTCCACATACAGGAACGCGATCCTGCTGCCGTCCGGCGAAAAGGCCGGCTCGTGCACATAGCCCTTCAGCTCCGTCACGCGCCGCGCGGGGTTGCCGTCAAACCGCGCAAGGTAGAGGTCTTCTTGCCGGTCGATATTGGCGCAGTCTGACAGAAACGCCAGCGCCTTTGAATCCGGCTCCCAAGTGAGCTGGCCCTCGTCGCAATGCTCCTCCGGCTTGGCCGCAGCCGTCACGCGCTCGGTCTTCTTCAGGTCGTCCAGCGGAGCCACCAGGATCTCCGCCCCGCCGTGCGCGCCCTCTACCCAGGCCAGCCGCTTGCCATCCGGCGCAATCGCCACCTGGCCCACGAATTGGCCTCGGTTAAGACTCTTGAGTACTTCCTCAATGTGCGCGCGATCGGGTACGGCCTGCGCATGCGCCGCAAAACCTGCAAGCAATGGAACCAGAACCACGGCGCCCAGAATGGACGCCGCAAGGCGGGAGAACCAACAGGGTGAATCCAACATGGCAGTCATGGTATCAGGCAGGCGCGTCAGAACGCCGTGCGCGCAGTCCAAGATCCCTCATGCGGTCACAACCGGCTTCCAGCCCATCCAATTCAGAATCCATTGCCACGTTCCCTCCACCGTCTGCACCTTCGGCGGCTCCGGCACTCTCCCTTTAGGAAACGCCACCGGCTTGCCGCGATACGCGTCGGCAAGCTGCTTGAACATGCGCCCCTGCTCCTTCACGCGGCCATCGTTCGTGAGCAGGCCCAGGCTGTACTCAAGCGGATTGAAGGCGAACCTGCGGTCCACGTCGTGCGTGTCCCAGTAGCTGAACCAGCTCACGCCCTCGTCCATCGCCGCCAGCACAGCCTTCTCCAGCCACGCCGCCTGCTGCTTCTCGTCCAGTTCCATGATGCACGTATTGAACTCGCCCGCCCATACCGGCTTCTGCTGCGTGCCCGCATAGGAGCGAATCAGCGCGGCCATCGCCGCCAGCAGCTTCACGCTGGGCGGGTCCATCGCGCCGCCGTACTTCATAGCGCCTGTCCAATACGGATAGCAGTGCATCACCGGCATCGTCTGCTCGCGCACTAGCGCCTGCGGCGAGAAGGTCGTCCGCTGAAACCACGGCATGTGGTCCACGCCATTGATGTGCAGCCTGTCTGGGAGCAATTCGTGCATCAGCGCGAGCATCTTCTCCATCCACTCGTCGCCCACGTCCGTCGGCGCGCTCCAGCAGGTGTTGATCTCGTTGCCGATGTCGAAGCCGATCACGTTGGCATGCGGCGCCATCGTCCGCGCCAGCGCGCGGATGAACCGCTCCTGCGCGGCCCACATCGTCGCGTCGGTGTAGAACTCCGCGCCCGCGCGATTGAACGGCGGCAGAAAGAACCACCCGCTCAGTTGCCCGGTAAAGACCGTCACCAGCGCGTCCAGATGCCGCTCGCCCATCAGCGTGAGCAACTGGCTCAGCCGGTCCAGGTGCAGCGGGCTCACGTAGGTGGGGTTCGGCTGGAAATACGGCCAGATGAGCAGCACGCGCAGATGGTCCACACCCAGCGCGGCAATCGCATCCAGGTCGCGCCGGATTGGGTCGGCGTTCCAGTCATTCCAGCAGAACCACCAGTTGCGCGAAGGCGTGTAGTTCGCGCCAAAGCGGTGGCGCATCGGGTCAAGCATAGGGGTTGGCCCGCCTGCTGCCAGCGCAGGCAACCCGCTGGCATGCACGGCCGCCGCACCTGCAGCAGCCGCAGTTGTTGAAAGAAATTTCCGCCTGTCCATTTCAGTTCCCTATAGAGAATTTTTTGATCTCGTAGGAGCGGCGCGGGTTTTGAGGATCAATCAATACCACTTTGTCCCAATCGTGTTGAATGCTGATCTGTTCCCATTCACCAAAGCTGACGAAATCGATCAGAACAAGCCACCACTCAGAGTATTTATGACGCACACAGATATCTTCCGTCCTTTGTCCTTAATACAAAACTCGATGTTTTCTTTGAGGAGTCTTGCTACAAAGCCACCTGAGTCTTCATCTGATGCACCACCCATCAAGAAGCAAGTTGGATGCACCTGACTCGCCCGGAACAGCGCCAGATGAAATGAATGACCGACCGAATACTCCGTGCTCTGTATGCGCCCATCACGAAAGTGGACTAAATATTCGCGAATTGCACGTTTCAGGTCGCTCCACGGCAAGAGCGGCCTGCTAAATCTGTAAGTGACAAACCAACTCTCTCCCCGCGTCGGACGACCGATGTCATCAGTTAGGCTTCTGATCAATCTGTCGATCGCATACAAATCGTTCTCGAGACCCTCAACTTCGCCCGCGGGACTGATCCAGTGCTCATTCAGTCGGCGCACCTCTACGGCTATGCGACGGTCGATGGCAAAATCTGGTGGAATATTTCCATCCGGCTCGAAAGTAATCGGACCAAGATTCAGCGATTCCAAGTATTTGAGGGCCAAGGTTTCGGTATCGTCCATCGACCAAACTCGTCAGTAATCTGAGTCCAACGAATTCTACCGCTTTAATTCCCCGCCGCCTTATGAATCGCCAGCAGCTTTTCCAGCAGCGGCTTCAGCAGCTTCAAGTCCAGCGCATTCGCGCCGTCGGACTTCGCATGTGCGGGATCGTCGTGCACTTCAAGAAACAGCCCGTCGATGCCCGCCGCAACCGCCGCCCGCGCCAGCAGCGGAATGAACTCCGGCTGGCCGCCGCTGACGCCGCCCGCGGCCGAGGGCTGCTGCACGGAGTGGGTGCCGTCAAAGACGACCGGGGCCATCTTGCGCATGATGGGCAGCGAGCGATAATCCACCACCAGCGTGTTGTAGCCGAAGCTCGCCCCGCGCTCGGTAAGGAACACGCGCTCATTCCCCGTGGACCGGACCTTCTCGACGGGGTGGATCATGTCCCACGGGGCCACGAACTGCCCTTTCTTGATGTTGACGGCGCGGCCGGTCTTGCCCGCGGCCACCAGCAGGTCAGTCTGCCGGCAGAGAAAGGCGGGAATCTGCAGCACGTCGACGGCTTCGGCGGCCACTTCGCAATGGCCGGGCTCGTGCACGTCGGTCAGCACGGGCA
>JAKAFB010000065.1 GCA_021818105.1 Acidobacteriota bacterium | reverse complement strand
CGTTCATGATGAAACCGCCAGCGATCAGCACCCTTCCGTCCTCCAGCAGTGTCGCCGTATGGTCTATGCGTGCAAAGAGCATGTTGCCGGTCGGCTCAAGCAAACCGGTATCGGCCTTCAATAGTTCAGCTGTCGCCGTAATAGCACCCGGCCGCTCCCTATTGTCCGTGCTGCCTCCGGTTATCAGGACGTCGCCGTTGGCAAGCAGTGTTGCGGTATGGCCATCACGCTCCACTGTCCCATCAGAGTGAAATGTGCCATCAGTCGGATCGAACCGCTCGGCACCGCTTACGACCATCCCTGTCACGCCGTTTACTATTCCCTCTCCGCCGGCAATGAATACCTGCCCATTCGGTAGCAGGATAGCGGTGTGGTTGTACCGGCCGGTAAGCAGACTGCCTGTTTCAGTAAATACAGATGCGGCAACCGTGATCTTGGCGCTGGCGCTTTTCGTTTTATCCTCATTAGAGGTGGCAATGATGTGATAATCGCCGTCGGCATCTGGCGCGGTGTAGACACCGGCACTGGTAATGGATCCACCCGCAGCTCCCTCCTGAATGCTCCAGCTCACTGAGGTGTCCTGCGCATTCACGACTGCGGCGGAAAAGCTCCCGCTGGAACCCCGCTTCAGTTCGGTAAATGTGGGCGTGATGGTTACTGAAACCACCGTTTGAGGTGGAGGAGGCGGAGGTGGAGGTGCCGTCGTGGGTAATCCTGCACTGCTTGTGGACGATCCGCAGCCGCTCACAAAGCACAAAGAGATGAGAGCAAGGCTGACTGGGGCCATGATTCCTCTTACGGCGAAGCCCATGATCCTGCCGCAGGCTTGCACACGGGATTGATCCAGGACCACACAAACTCGTTTCTGGCACAGTGCAATACAGGACCGCTCTTCCATGATTGCCATCATGGCTGACCTCCTCGCAGAAAACTGATTGCTGACCCGATGGGGATTGGCCCAATGAGGCGCTCAGCTTATCCACGCGAGGCCCTGCGGGCAATGGACAAAACATTCCCTCACCATGAACAAAAAATTCCCATGTAACTCGCTTACTTTTCATTGCATTGCATATGACTCCTTTTTCATATTTGAAAATTGGATTGCATGCTAAACTGTCAGCCCCAAGATGACAACGAGCAATAAACTACCCACAAAGGTGGGGTTCGGACGCTTTAACGTCGATTTGGATGCAGGAGAGCTGCATAGCAATGGACATAGGATTCGTTTACAAGTACAACCCTTTCAGCTTCTCCAGGCCTTTCTACAACGTCCCAATGAGTTAATTACCCGCGAAGAACTCCAGCACATCATTTGGCCTGAAGGCACATTCGTAGATTTTGATCAGGGGCTGAACAAAGCAATTAACAAACTGCGCGATGCGCTCGGCGACACAGCCGACACTCCACGCTACATTGAGACGGTGCCGAAGCGGGGTTATCGCTTCATTGCTCCGGTGATTGTTGAGTCCACGACGCCCCTCTACAGCGTCATTCCAGAGTTGCAGTCGGACTCAGAAGCTATATCCAAGACCTACACCAGCAAGCCAGTCGCCCTCATTCGATGGGTGGTCATCGGCATGGCATGCTCCGTTCTGTTGGCGGCTCTGACTGCAGTTTTGAAACACCGTGTGGCAGCCGCTCAGGACTTGAACTCGATCGCCGTCTTGCCACTTCTTGCAAAGAGCAACATAGCAGACGACGTCTTTGCAGACGGCATGACAGACAGCATCATTGATGATCTTGCTACGATGCATAAACTTCGTGTTATCTCGTACGCATCTGTCTTTCCATACAAAAACAAGGTCAGTGAACCGCGTGCTATAGGTCGAGAACTAGGAGTCGATGCTGTTCTTACGGGCAGAGTTGAAAAGTCAGAGACATCTTTGGCGGTAAGCGTGGAATTGACTGCCACGTCGGATGGAAGGCATCTTTGGGGCAGACGATACATGGGGGGGACTTCAGACAGAGACGGCTTGGCACTGGAAGTTGCCAACGCCGTATCGGAAGCGCTACGGATTGGTTCCCGCTCAAAAGCAAAGAAACCACAATGAAACCGCTTCCCAGGCGGAGGCGTACCAGCTAATCTGAAGGCCGGATCTTCTTGTCTCAAGCTTTGCACAATAACGATCTTCGCCCAGCCAATTTTCTCCACTACGTGATTGAGCTCGACCCGAACTTTCCGCTGTCATACAACGCCCTGGGTGACACCTTGGCTGGATAAACACGGAAGGTCATTTACTGCTAAGTGAGTTAGACCCGCATGCTGCGGCAAATAGAACCAGACTCATGGATGCCTGAGGCGCTAACTTCGTGTGATTGTCGAGGTCTCTGAACCATTCCGCAACGAGCGACAGCAGTCCGTTGCAAATTGAATGACGTACAGCGGGCAGCGGCGGAACCGCTGCTATGACCAGCGCCTCAAGCAGACTACCGTGGACATTCATACAATAGCGATATCCAACCATATTCTCTTGCTCATGGCTTTAGCACAAAGCCCGTCGTCAATGTAGCCTTGGAAGATCCGCCCACCCACACTGTGTAGTGCCCGGGCTCAATAGCCCACTGCCTCTCTGCATTCCAAACCGCCAATTCGTCCTGAGGTACAGTAAACGTCACGGTCTTTGTTTCCTGTGGTTTCAAGTGAATCCGCTCAAAGCCTTTCAGCGTTCGGCTGGGCGTTTCAACGCTGCTCACATCTTCGCGCACGTAAAGCTGAGCCACCTCATCGCCTTCTCGCTTACTCATGTTGGTCACATCCACCGTCACACGCACATCGTCCTTGCTGCCGGGTTGTGGTGCAAGCGCAGTCAGATGGTCATAACGAAACGTGCTGTAACTCAGCCCATAGCCAAATGGGAAAAGCGGTTGTCCGTCGTCGTCTACATACTTCCGAACGCGCGACGGGTCGGCATTATAGAAGTCCGGCAATTGCCCTGTGCTGCGGGGAAACGTGACGGTCAGTCTTCCCGCAGGGTTGTTCTCTCCGAAGAGCGTTTCGGCAATTGCCTGCCCACCGAACTCTCCCGGGTACCATGCCTCGAGGATTGCGGAGACGTGATCTTTGGCCCACCCAATGGTGAGAGGCCGTCCGTTTTGCAACACCAGGACGATGGGCTTGCCCGTTGCAACCATGGCCTCGAGCAGCACCTCCTGATTACCCGGCAAATCAAGTGAAGAGCGATCAAAGCCTTCACCCGAGATTCCTTGCCGCTCTCCCAAACCGAGAATGGCGACATCAGATGCCTGCACGTTTGCGACTGCTGTGGAGAGATTCTTGCCATCATCGAAGAGCACATCACTTTGTGGGCACATCTTTCGAATGCCATCGAGCATGCTGATGTGCAATCCGTTGGATTCCTCCTCGTAATCTCCGTAACGCGCTACATTCGCATTCGGTCCGATCACGGCGAGGTGACGAAGAGAGCATGATAGCGGCAGGATATTCCCATCATTTTTCAGCAGTGTCATCGACTCGCGTGCCGACTGCAGTGAAATTGCGAGATGCTTTGGCGAGCGATACACCTTCGCATGCAGGGCTGTATCAATTAACGGATGATCAAACAGACCCAGGGTGAACTTGACCCGCAGGACTGACCGAACCGCCCGATCGAGATCTTCCATCGGTAGAGTTCCGTTATGCACACAATAAGCCAGCGCATTCTGGAATGTTGTATGGTCAAAGTCATAAAACTGCATGTCAACGCCCGAGTGAATCGCCATGCATGCTGCATCCCTTGGCGTAGCAGCAACATGATGCGCTCCGTATAGGCGTTCAATTGCGCCCAGATCTGATAGGACGAAGCCTTTAAATCCCCACTCATTCCGCAAGATCTGCTTTAGCAATAATGGGTCCGCTGTGACCGGGATACCGTCGATTTCGTGATAAGCAGCCATCACCCCCATCGCGCGTCCCTCGCGTATGGCTGGCTCGAAACCGCGTAACATAACCATGCGCAGTTCACGCTCGCCCATGTGTACAGGAGACGTATTGGTACCACCTTCCGGAGAACCGTGCGCCACGAAGTGCTTCGGCTCTGCCACCAGTGTGTGGTCGGTGTTCAGGCTGCTGCCTTGCGCGCCACGTACATACGCCAGCCCCATCTGTCCCGTAAGATAGGGATCTTCACCGAAGTCCTCTTCAACGCGTCCCCATCTCGGCTCGCGTGCAAGATCCAGCACAGGCGCCAGAATCATCCCAACACCGGTTGAACGCGCCTCAGCGGCAATCGCAGCACCCGTACGCTGCGCAAGATCACGATCCCAGGTGGCTGACAGATTCAGTGGCGCAGGAAAGACGGTGCCTGTGTTGAAGCCGTGCAGCGCCTCCTCAATAAACAAAGCAGGAATGCCCAGCCGGTTGTGCGCAATAACCCACTTCTGAATCGCGTTCGATTGTTGCGGGGTTGGATAGAGGTCATGGATCGCGCCCACGCCAATATCACCGAAAAGTCTCTCCGCCTTCTCCTGGACAAACACTGCATCCTGCGCCGCATGTGTCTCGTCGCTCTGCTTGTCCACTAGGTCCTTTGCACCTGCGTAGAGATCAAGCTGCCGAATCTTCTCCTCGACCGTCATCCGACCCAGCAGATCTTCAACGCGCGCTTCAATCGGGGCATCCGCATTCCGAAATAATGGCATGGTCGTTGATGCTTCCCCATACTGCACCTGAGCGTAGCCAAAGCCATAACCCAACCCAAGCCCCATACACACCAACATCAACGTTCTGATCCTAGTTAAATAATGCCGAGTCCACGGATTGGACGCGTGCACCTTAGCTTGAGAACTCTGATTGCACATACTCTTTGCCGTCCTCCCTGTGTCTTGCGATAGGGTCTACCTTAGTATTCGGACCCGCAGCTATTTTCGTGCAGGTGATACGTTCGCTTATTAGCTGCAATTCGGCGATTCAACGCGGGGGGTTGGGGGTCTCTGCCGATGAGTGCGTACTGTTTAACTGGGCACAGATCGCAAATTCATGTGCCGCCTGGTCCTGCTTGCCTTCTTTGCGATAAATCTGCCCAAGCTTGAAGTGCAGGCTGGATGTATCCGGCGCAAGCTTAACGGCGTGTTCCAACTCCGTCTGCGCCTGCGAAAGCTTCTGTTCGGCTGCGTACGCCTGCGCCAACTCTTCATGTATCTTCGGATTCTCGGGCGCCAATAGCGCTGCTTTCTCCAGGTAGGGAAGTGCCTGATCGACTTTGCCCTGACCTTCCATAAGCGTTCCCAGATTCAGGAATGGCTGCGCATCAGTCGGCGAGCTGCCCTGCCAAGCAATAGCCTTCCTGAAGGCTGCCTCAGCCTTATCCGTCTCATTCACCTGCATAAGGGCCAACCCAAGGTTATTCTCGGACTCAATGTGGCGCGGACGAAGCGTCAGCGAGCGTTCAAAACAGGTGACTGATGCCTGGAAGTTGTTCTCATTGAATTTTGTTCTTCCGAGAAGATACCACGCATCCGCATCATCAGGCTTTTCGACAACTACCGCAGTAAACCACTTGTCAGCATCGCCGTAGTCGCCCAACATAACGTAGTCAGAGGCAACAACCTTCAAATCCGCCGCGGACGGCCTCTGCAGGACAGCTCCCGAGGTAAACTCCGCCAGTGACTCCTTGGCGCTCTTTTCTCGAAACAGCACATATCCCAGCAGAAAATGCGCTTCTGCCGTTGGAGCGTGCGTCTTGAGATAACCGCGCAACGTGGATTCCGCTTCCGGCATACGGCCTGCATTGATATCGGCGCGCGCCTGCGCCATTTGATCCACGGGCTGTTGACAAGAACCGGCGACCGCACAAAGGAGCAGCGGCACGAAAGCGCCAAGTGCGGCAGTCCGTCTCAATCTCCCCATCGCGTGCTCTTTATCAGTAGACTCTATTGCGGGCAACCTGCGTCAATGTCAGTGTGCTGCGCTCTTGATAGCATTTGCGTCACTTGCCTGTGCAGCAACAGCCGCACTTGCCTCTCGCTGCAAAGTCCCATAGGTTCGCATTTCCTGTTGCGCTTCAGCCGCCTTGCCCTGCGCCCTGTAGACAGATGCCAGCAGAAAATGAATGGAAGGCTCTTTGGGGCTTTCTTTCTCCGCCATCAGCAAGTCAGGCAGTGCATCAGGCTGCCGGCCCAATCGCACCAGCGCTCGTGCGCGATCCACCCGGGCCTGCATCAACGTCGGGCAGCGCTCGATCGTGCGGTTTAGTTCCCCCAAAGCCTTGTCGTTCGAGTCATTATCCTCCAGCATGGAGTTAGCCATTTTCCATCGCGCGATGCAGTTGTTGGGATCATTCTCCAGCTCTGCCTTGAATTCCTCTTCTGCTGATTGCCACTTGCCGGTGTACCAGTACGCTTCTCCCATGTGCATGTGAGTTCCCGGTGTGTGGGGGGCCATGTCGATCGCCTTCTTGAACTCCACCAGGGCGAGATCATAGTTATGCATACTTTCGTCGATCTCTCCGGCTATTTCATGCGCAACCAATGAATTCGGATCAATTTCGTTAATCTTCTTCAAGGCATCTTCTGACAGTTGCATATAGGTCTTGCCGAGCAGGTACCAAGCGTCCTGGCTTTTCGGGTTCCGCGAAAGAAAGTCGTTGAGATAGGAAGCCGCCTCGTTGAGCTTCTGCAGATGGATAAGGTCCTGCGCGAATATCATCTCCAACTGATCGTCTTTGGGATTCGATTTCAAAGCCGCGCGCAACAAGGGCTCTGCCTTCGCATCTTCACCCATCTGAAAGTAGCTCATCCCGAGCATGGCAGCAGCCGTTGGCATATTTGCATTCAGAGCAAGGCCGCGCCTGAGAATTTCAATCGCATGTGGGTAGTCATGCTCGTTGAAATAAACCATGCCCAAATTGTTATAGGCTGCTGCGAGGTGCGGCGCGAGCTTAATAATCGCCTGGTACTTGCTGGTCGCAGCGGCATCGTCGCCCTGTCGGCGCGCAGCGCTCGCCTCTGCGTACAGTCTTTGAACTGTGGGCGTAACTTCATCGCTGCCGGATTGGGCGCGAGCCGCCTGTGGTGCTGGAAGGAGAAGGCACACGGCCAGAAGCACGGACACGGCATCGAGTATGGCGGAAGAATGCGGCTTCATGATTGACCATTATAGTGAAGGACTGTTCGCCTTCGATGCGGCAAGCCACACGCGGGTCGATCGCCAATTCCCGCGGCCGATCTGTGACATGCTATTTCTTGCGCAGGGTTGAGGTCTCCGCATCCCTCCAGCTATGTGCACTTGTTCTGAACGGCCGTTCTGGTCGATAAAAAGGCCGGGCCGCTGATTCAGCAGCCCGGCGTGGCTAGGAGACACACAAGTTGTTCAAGTTGCAATGCAAGTCGTTGTCATGGCTAGAACTCCAGCCTGAAGCTCACCTGGCCTTGTCTGTTGCTTATATTTGATCCCTGCGAGATGACTTGTCCGAAGGTTCCATCACTCGCGTTGGTGTCAGGCCCGTTGAATTGTGTTCGGTTGAATGCGTTGAAGTAGTCGATGGTCAGGATTCCCTGCAGCCGCTCGCCCATGTAGAAGTGCTTCCGCACATTCAGATTTTCCATAGCATACCCTGGGTTCCTGAGCGAGCCATAGTTCCTGATCGAATTACCGATCACATACTGGGTTGGAGTGAGCGTGAACGCTGCCTGGTTGAACATCTGTGCAGCGCCGATTTTTCCAAGGAAGTAATCGCGCGCCTTGCTATAGGAAGCCGTGCTCAAGCCAACTGCGCTATTGCGATCGGGCCGGTTGAAACCGTTGGGGAATGGCGAACCATTCTCGTAGACGCCGAAGGCCGTGCCTGACTCGTAGTCCAGAATCCAGCCGACCTGCCATCCGCCCACAAGATTCCCAGCCGTGTGATTGTTGAGGAATCTCTTGCCCGGACCGATGGGCAATTCGTAAGTTCCGCTCACTTTGAGGGTTTGCGGCTCGTCCGAATTGGACACAGCCCATTCCGGCCTTTGGTTGTACTTGTTGATTCCGCCAGCGGTGAAGCTTGAGAAGCCGCTACTGGTGTTGTCCATCAGGCGGGACAGCGTATAACCAGCCAGGAACGACAGGCCCTGACTGAAGCGCTTTTCAATTTCGACCTGTCCACTCTGATAGTAGGTTGTCCCGTAACCCTCAAAGTTGTTGAAGATGTACGAGTACTGCGGGTAAGGGGTAAGAGCCTGGGCAACGGTGGCTGATCCGCCAAAGTCATTGACGAAGTTTGTGTACGGCAATGGCACGCCGTCCACCGAGGTCTGGCCCGGAGCAAACGTATCTGCCAGCTGCGACCCGTATATCGCATCGTACTTTGGATCCATTTGATTGATACGGTTCAACTGGCTGGGTAAGTGAACGACGCGGTTGCCAACCCATGCCGCAGTCACAAAGACATTCCAACCCATCTCCCGTTGCAGGTTCACGTTCCATTGTTGGCTATAGGGTGCATAGCCGTCGTTCCGGCTGAAGGCGTCAATCTGGTTACCGCCACCAAGCCCAGTGTTAAAGGGCGTTGGAGATGGATTCGGCATGATGTTCGTATCCCAGCTGCCATACGACGAGTTATTGCCACCTGTACTGTTGCGCGTAAAGGATCCGACAAGCAAGTTGCCGTAGTTCACGGCTACCTTATTGGTTCCGTACTCATACGCGCCACCATTCAGGAAGGCAACGTCAAAACCAGCCTGCAGGACCATCTTGTCGCTTAGCTCGTAGGCAAAGCCCAAGCGCGGTCCAATATGGCCCCAGTGGACATCTGCGCGCGTGTATCCCGCACAGCCGGTGCAGTCGCCAAACATCGTAGCGCCACCGGGAATGTTGTCAAATGCCGGGCTCTTGGCATTGGGATCAAAGAAGACAATCAGGTTGTTGTTCTCTGTAAAGGGAACCTGGATGTCCCACCGTAATCCAAGATTGACGGTGAGCCGTGTCGAGAGTTTGATGTCGTCCTGGATATACGGGGAAATGTCGCGATTCCGCAGGCGAAGCTCCTGCGAATTGCTGCGATTTGCCTGGTCAGGAATACCGAGCAGGAAGCTGGCAAAGGCGCTGCCATAGTTGCCGAAGTTCGGGTCGTTCACGTTCTGGACAGACGTCGTCCGCTGGCTGAAGCTGAAGTGCCCGCCCTCAGTCTGCTCTTCGTTGTCGTCCTGATACGAGCGCCGATATTCGCCGCCCATATTGAAGGTGTGGCGTCCCTTTGTCCAAAGCCAGTTGTTGACGATTGCGATGCCCAGCTTGCGGTTGATTGACTGCAGCCATGCGCCACTCGTGCCCCAGCTCGTCGGCGCATGTTGACCGTCGAAGGTGATATTCGTCGGAATCGAGCCGCCTTGAACTGCCGGGAAGCTGTACTTGGTCTGGTTGTACTGGTTGTTGATTTCGCCAACCCAGCCGATGCCTGCCGTCGCAACCAGATGTGGCGTGATCGCATTGCTGTAGTTCAGCAGGAAGACACTTCCCAGTGCCGGTTCATACTTCATGCTATTGAGCGGATTCGGCGCAATCACGAGCGGGCTATAGTCAAAGCTGTAATTGCTGAAACTATTACGCCACTGACTGTAGTGCAGGCTCTGCGTTGGCGTCAGATTGTGATCAATCGTGAAGCCCCACACATGCTGAATATGCGGATTGATGAAGGGTGCAAAGCTCTTGTTGCTGTCCAATCCGCCAACACCACTACCCGGCCGATCAGGATTCGGTATGTCGGAGATCAGCAAAGCTGACGTGGCACTGATGCGCCCGGGACAAATCACATTCATCCGCCCGTTGCACTGGAACTGCTGTCCAGTAAGCGGGTCATAGATGGGTATCAGTTGGCCCGTGCTGCCATCCACAAAGTCACTGAAGTCGCCCGTCTTTTCCAACGCCGTAGGCACCGTGGAGACAGACGTGTTCTCGTTGTTCTGCTTGTACCACTCCTGGCTGTAGTAGCCGAAGGTGCGATTCCGGCCGTCATAGACCTTCGGAATCCGGATAGGTCCGCCGATGCTGAAGCCGTAGTTGTTCTCATGGTCCGAAGGCGGCGTGTTCGAGCCACCCCACGCGGGGCCGTTGAAGAAGCCAACCGAGTCAAACATGCTGTTGCGGTTAATTTCAAACAGGTCGCCGTGGTACTGGTTGGTGCCCGATTTCATCTGGTAGGTGAGCGCACCCTGCCCCAGCCCATACTGTGCCGAGAAAGTGGAACGCTCAACGCGATACTCCTGTACCAGTTCAAACGGAGGATTGAAGTTCGTCGTGTACCCTTCCGTCTCCGGCTGCGGCGTTGGAATACCGTTGTAGACAATTTCCTGTTCGAAGTCGACGCCACCGCTCACACGATGGGAAAACGTGTTGCCCGTAGTGCCGGGAGCCAGAAATTGAAGTTGATCAATCTGACGGCCACGGCCGGCTACTTCGTTCGGCAGCGCCTGGACTACAACTGGTTCAATTGTGCTGCCAAGTTCCGGCTGAGTCGTGTTCAGCGCGATTTGATCTGCAACCACCTGTACAGTCTCGCTGGTAGTGCCGGGCTCCAGCGTAAAGTCGATTGTTGCCGTTGTGCTGACTTCAACGGTAACGTCCTTCTGCACACCTTTCTTGAATCCTTGTGCCTCGATTGACACGGTGTACTTGCCGGGGACAAGGCCCCTGAACGAATACGTGCCCGAGCTCGTGGTGATGGTGCGGCTTTGAATTGAAGTACCCTGGTTGGTGATCGTCACATGCGCAGAAGAAATCACGGCACCGCTCGTGTCTGTAACGGTACCCGTAATACCGGCTGTAGCCTGCGCACGGGAAGCACGAGGTAACAGCAGCGTAAGGCATGCGAGCGCAACAACCAGGGCAAGGGTCATCTGCGGAGCGCCGGACATGCGACGCCACCTGCTCTTTCCCTTCAGGTCTAGTGTAGGTGTCACTGGGTCTCCTTCCTGGTCCTTCACATTTGCAAGTTGTCTTGCTGTTGGGGATATTCGGTTGGCTTGAAGCCTTTCAGGCTTGCCTTCCCTCTTGTGAATATGGAATCGTTACCACCTACCTATGGTATCGATTCCATAGCGGCCAAATATATTTGCTGAGAATTCAGGCTGTCAAGGGATTTTTTAGAAGCCGCTGATGGCATACGTCTGACACAGCCATGCGGATTGCTTTCACCGCAGAAGCCCCAAACTCTTCTGCCGGTGAATCAGTTACCCTGACGCAACATGCGGACAAAGAATTCAAAGAATTGTGGGCTTATGCGGACTGTTTGTTATCCAGGTTCGTCATGCCCGTTCGCGATGTGCGACCGGCTGCGCGACCTGCTAGTTGCTGGTTTTGTCCGCTGCTCTTTCCCCTGCCTTGGCGCTTTTAGGCTCATCCACTTGCACCTGCCGATCCCCTTGGACATTGGTCAGCTTCTGCACGATGCCGCTCGGCCAGCGAATCTCGATTTCCCTGGCCTCTGAACTCTTACCTAAGCCAAAATGTACACGCGGATCGCTCGAAGACAGATATCCACTTGCCGTGGTTACCGTAACCCATTGCGATCCTTCATCTGTCGTCAGTTTCACCACTGCGCCAATTCCATCGCGATTGCTTGTATGGCCCGTCAGGTGCAGCGTAATCCAGTGATTCTTCGTCTGCGTTTCGTTCAGGATGACGTGCGCGGCCCCCCCGTTCGTCGTAACAACGGCGTCGACACGGCCGTCATTATTGATGTCGCCGATTGCCATGCCGCGCCCTACCCACGCGTCATGAAAAATGTCCCCGGACACAGATGAGACATCCACAAACTTCTTGCCCATGTTGCGCAACAGCATCATCGGTTCGCGATAGTGCAGCATCGGTGCAACAAGCTCGATATTGTCCATGTCATGTCCTTGCGCAATCAACAGGTCTTTCCATCCATCGTTGTCATAGTCCATGAACCTCAGGCTCCATCCCGAGTGAAGTTGCGAGGCACTGGTCAAGCCTGAAGTCAAAGACGCGTAATCAAAGGTTCCATCGTGATTGTTGTGATACAGCGCATAAGTCTGGCGGGCGAGATCTGTCACAACCAGGTCCGGCCAGCCGTCATTGTCGTAATCAGCAAAGTCAATCCCCATGCCGGCATATGTCTGCCCCTCAGCATTGACCGCCACTCCCGTCTCCAGCCCTACCTCTTCAAACGTTCCATCCGGCTTCTGATGGAAGAGAAACTCCGGCATGGAATCGTTCGCTACAAAAAGGTCGATGCGCCCGTCGCGATCGTAGTCCGCAATGGCGATGCCCAGCGCCTTTGCTGGCTTGTCCAGTCCCAGTTTGTTCGCCACCTCGGTGAAGTGCCCGTTGCCGTCGTTGTGATACACAAGCAGCGTGATCGGCGCGAAGACATCCGGATGACAAATGCCGCGGTATCCCGGCCGATGATCCCCGCACCACACGTCATTCCAATCCCATGTCACATAGCGATCCACAACAAGATCAAGTTTGCCGTCGTTATCCAAATCCACCCATGCAGCGGAACTCGACCATCCTCCGCCACCTACACCTGCCGTATCCGTCACGTCCGTAAACGTGCAGTTGCCATTGTTGTGGTATAGGCGATTCCCACCGTAGCCGGTTACGTACAAGTCTTCGTTGCCGTCATTGTCATAATCGCCTACTGCCACGCCCATGCCGTAGCCGACACCCTTCAGGCCTGCCTTTTCCGTTACATCTTCAAATGTTCCATCGGGCTTCTGCCGGTACATCCGGTTCCAATACTCCGGCCCAGTCTTCTGCGGAATGAATCCCTTAGGAGTTGGATCCGAGTACTGTGCTCCGTTCACTAGAAAAATATCCAATCGGCCGTCATTATCGCAGTCAAACAGCGCTACGCCCGACCCCATTGTCTCCAGCAGATACTTGCGCGTGGTGTGCAGCGCCTGGTGCTGGAACTTCACTCCCACCTTTTCTGTCACATCTACAAGTCGTGCCGGCGCCGCATCCGATGAGGAGGGCTGTGCGCACAAACACATTCCAGAAAACAAGCTCACCACCGGCAAAGTGACCGCTAGCGCAACAATCAAACTCCGCGCGTATCTCATCTAGCTACCTTTGCGAACCAGTCACGCGGGGAACTTCGGTCGTGTCTTCGCACTCTCCGCGGCTGCATAGTTCGCCTGTAATTCCTTTGCCTTCGGTGATCGTGAAGATGCGGTCCACTGACGGCAGCTTCACGCTATCCTTTGCGCCAGACGGCCAGTGAATCTCCGCTGTCCCTGCGTCCGTTGCGTCGCCCAATCCGAAATGCAGCCGTGGGTCGTTTGTTGAAACGTAGCTGCCCCCGCTCATCACGTCCTGCCGTTGGCGCATGCCATTTGCTGTCAGCAAAACCGTCGCACCAACTGCGTCGCGCGGGCTCTTCGCTCCCCCCACAAGTTTCAACTCCACCCAGTGATGGTGGTCTGCATCCACATTTCTCAGCAGCACCGGCGGGCCATCAATCGGGCTGATGACCACGTCCATCTTGCCGTCGTTGAATAGATCGCCAAACGCAGCCCCGCGCCCCGAGGTCACCACGGCAAGGCCAGTGCCATTAACCGCCGGAACGGCTTCAAACTTTCCGTTACGCAGATTACGAAACAGAAGAGGCCGCTGCGCATACGACGTGCCCCAGTCCTTTCTATCCGCGACTGGATAGATGTGCCCATTCACAAACATCAGATCGAGCCATCCATCATTGTCATAATCAAGAAAGCCAATACCCCAGGAGAGGAAGGGGATGGACACTTTCCCGATACCGGAAAACATCTCCACGTCAGTAAAGCTCGTCGAGCCCTCATTATGAAAAAGCAGCTTTGCCTCGCTTGAAAAGTCGCTGATTGCAAAGTCCAGCAGGCCATTGTTCATGTAATCGCCTACCGCAACTCCCATGGCCGCAACCTCCCGCCCATCCTCATTCAGACCAAAGCCTGAAGCATAACTGGCATCTTCAAACGTTCCGTCCCCGCGATTCAGATACAAGTAGCTGAGCGTAGAGTCATTCGCCACGATTAGGTCCGGCCTGCCATCGCCATTCACATCTACAAATACGGGCGTCAGCCCGTAATAATGGTTCACACTATCTGAAACTCCCGCCTTTACACTCACGTCTGTAAAGGTTCCATCTCCGTTGTTGTGAAACAGGTGATCCGGCTCTCCCTGCAGATTGCGCGGCCCACACATCACAGGCTCGCCGCGAAACTCGCAATAGGAATAGCCTGTAGCCTGAGTCTTTTCGTAGGGCAGGTTATTGCGATCAAAGTGGACATAGCCTGAAACGAAGAGATCTAGCAGCCCATCTCCGTCGTAGTCGCCCCACGTAGCGCCCGCAGACCAATTGCCGAGAGTCACGCCGGCCTTCTCGGCCACATCGGTAAAAGTTCCATCGTGATTGTTGCGGTATAGGCGATTCTTTCCGTAGTTCGTCACGAAGATGTCTGGCCAGCCGTCATTGTCGTAGTCCGCAATTGCTACACCAAAACCCCAGCGGTCATTCGTCACGCCAGCCTTCGCGGTCACATCTGTAAACGTCCCGTCGTGGTTATTGTGGAACAGCGCAGCGTGTGGCGGCACAGCCTTGCCGTCAAGCGCATCGAACGTGGAGCCGTTCACCAGATATATATCCAACCAACCGTCGTTATCGTAGTCGATGAGCCCGACGCCCGAGCCGTTCGTGTCAATGATCAGTCGCTTATCTGCAGCGCCCATTGTGTGACGCCAGCCCGCAAGACCCGCAGCTTTGGTCACATCCTCAAATATGACTGGGCCGGAATCAACGAATCCGCCCGCTGTAATCGGCCGCTTCTGCGCATCATAAACAGGCTTCTCTCCAAAGCCCGAACCGCTGCCCATCGTAGAAACGCGCCTCTGTCCGTCCTGCGCGAACAGCAGCGCGCTGTGCAGCAATGCTGCGGCCAGCACATAGCCTATTGAGCGGTCAAACTGCAACAACAGAGGGGACCTCCACCGTTCGAGTCTATCGCAGGCTTGCGCACCAGCATCCTGCTTCCATCTCGCTACGCCTTATCGCTGAATGGCGGATGATTTCTTTATGCACCGCATACCGCTGCACTTCATATCCGTAATACCGCGCCCCTCCGTGACCGTAAAAATACGATCGACCGAAGGCAACTTGACCATCTCCACACTTCCTGAAGGCCAGTGAATCTCCACCTGCTCAACCTTTGTTGCATTGCCCAGACCAAAGTGCACGCGCATATCATTCGACGAAAGGTAGCTCCCTCCGCTCAATACATCCCCTCGCTGCCGCACTCCTTCCGTCGTCAAATAGACAGTCGTTCCCACTGCATCACGGGGACTCTTCGCCCCACCCACTAGCTGAATCTCCACCCAGTGATGATGGTCAGTTAGGACATTGCGCAGCAGCAGCGGCGGACCATCCAGGCAATTGATGATGACATCCATTCTTCCGTCATTGAACAGATCGCCAAAGGCAGAGCCACGGCCCACACACAGCGCGGCCAGACCCGTTCCCTCAACGGCCGGCACCAATGTAAAGTGCCCGTTGCCCTCATTCCGGAAGAGAAGAGGGCGCTGTGCGTAGCTCATGCCCCATTCCGGATGCTCATCTGCCTGCGGATAAACATGTCCATTTGCAACAAAGAAGTCCTTCCACCCATCGTTGTCGTAATCCAGAAAGCCATCGCCAAATCCAACAAACGGCATCGTGGGTGCTCCGAGCCCCGTCTGCCGGCTCACATCCTCAAAATTCCCTTTGCCGTCATTCCGGAAGACCACATTAGTGTCATCGGAAAACACCGTATTGACCAAGTCGATGCTACCGTTGTTCTCGTAGTCCCCAGCTGCGATGCCCATGTTGGAAACTTCGCGCCCTTCGCCGTTCAGGGCATATCCACTCATGTAACTCGCATCCGCAAATGTGCCGTCGCCTTTGTTGATGTAGAGATAGTTCGGTGTCGAATCATTGGCCACCAGAAGATCCGGCTTGCCATCGCTGCTCACATCCACAAACAGCGTGCCAAGTCCATAAAAGTCGCTCGAATCACTGACTCCGGCCTGCTTGCTGACATCTGTAAATGTCCCATCCCCGTTATTGTGAAAGAGATGATCGCCCGCACCCTGCAAGCCCCGGGGGCCGCACATTACATCCAATCCACGGTATTGGCACGAGGAGTAATTCACTCCCTTGGTACCAGCCAGCGGAGGATGTTCGAAGTCATAGCGAATATATCCGGCAACAAACAGATCAAGCCGACCATCGCCGTCGAAGTCTCCAAAGGTCGCTCCGGTGTGGTCGACAATCGACGTGCCATCCCTCTCATCCAGAGCAACACCGGCCTTCGGCGCAACGTCAGCGAAGGTCCCATTGCGGTTGTTGTGGTAGAGCCTGTTCTCGCCCACGTTCGTCACATACAGGTCAGGCCATCCGTCGTTGTCATAGTCGCCTACAGCACAGCCCAGTCCCCAGCGGTCATTTGCCACGCCCGCCTTCTGGGTTACATCCGTAAATGTGCCGTCCTGGTTGTTGCGGAACAGCGCTGCATGCGGTGAAGCTACTTTGCCTGACAACGCATCTACGGTCGATCCATTCACCAGATAAATATCGAGCCACCCATCGCGGTCATAATCCAGCAAGCAAACACCTGACCCCTTCGCCTCAATGATCAGCTTTTTCTGCGCGGTCCCCGTCACATTCCGCCATCGTGTCAGCCCTGCCTTCGCTGCCACGTTCTGGAATATCACGGGGCCGCTCTTCACAAATCCGCCTGCCGTAATGGGCCGGTGCTGTTCGTCGTAGTTCGCCCTTTGCGCACTGCCCGTCGCCATCCCCGGATGTTGCGAAGATGCGGAGGCCGGCGACTCAGAGATGGGCTGTGCCACGGCGGATACCGACACCAAAGCACAGAAAAACACACAGCGCAAAAGCAACAGGAAGAATCCTCCAAGGCTTGCAGTGTATCGCGGTCGTGAAGACCCTATCATGCGGTCTCCCCTGCGCCTGCGTTGCTCATAGGTTTGCTCCGGCAACTTCATGCCCGCTCATTCATCCTGCACGGGCTACGGCAAATTATTCCATGACATCGGTCCATCCCAATGAGCTCTTGCAGCGGCTCGCAAGGGGCGTCGGCGCAGGTGCCCGTGCTTAGGCAATCTTCGCAGCAGAGCTCAGCGGCATTAGCATCGCTCTCAAGGACACGCGCTGAGCCTCCTCCAGAACAGCACCGATTTGCTCATGCCAGGCCGCGCGTTTCAGGTTCTCCTGGCACTCGCAGTCTTTCCGCAGTTGCTATGTGCCTCTATCCGGTGCAGCACACAAACCATTGCATCGGTGCGTATGGATCAGTGGTGTGCTCAGATACGCACCCCGTGTCTACGGGCGAACTATGCAGTCAATCAAACTCTGTCGGCAACACCTGCATTTTGCAAGGGAAGAATGCACGCGCCCAGTAGTCCTGCATCTGCGCCTAACAGTGCAGGCAGCACCAGTGTCCCGCCACATGACATCCCCCTCGCAGCAACTCTGCCCGGTGCGGTCAGTGCGTACACATAACTCCGGCGCTCCAGCTCCTCAAACATTGTGGGAGAAAGCAGTTCCCACGATTTCGCTACTCCCCCGCCAATCACATATAGCGGCAAGTTGAGTATGTTAATCAGTCCAGCCAGGCAGATGCCCAATGCGCGGCCCGTCTCTGAAAAGAGAGAGTGCGCATCCGCATCGCCAAGTTGTGCGGCCTCCGCCAGATCACGGGCAGTCAGTTTCCCGTTCTTTTCCATCAGCCGTGCCAGTCCGCGAGCTTTGCCTCCTTTCACCATGCCTTCCGCCGCTTTCACCAGTGCGGTGGCTGAGGCGCATGCCTCCAGGCAGCCATGATTGCCGCACCCGCACAAAGGCCCGTCGGGATAGATTGTCATGTGCCCGGCCTCACCTCCCATACCGGTCGCTCCATGCCACAGCTTGCCATTTAAGATCAGGCCATTGCCCACGCCCGTTCCCAGCGTCAGCATGCACAGTGAGTCCACCCCCAGGGCCTTTCCCTGTCCCAGCGCGAATTCGGCCAATGCCGCGACATTCGCATCGCCTTCCAGAATCACCGGTCGGTGCAAGCGCTTCTCCATCTCGTGCAGCAGGGGAAATCTGTCCCACCCTGGCAGATTCGGCGGAAGGTGCAGGCGGCCGGCAGGCAGTTCCAGCGGCCCGGGAGACCCCACACCGATGCCTGCCAGTTCGCGGCCCTCAAGGTGACGGCCCAGCAAGTTCTCAATGGCCTCACACATGTCATCGACAACTGCGAGCGGGCCCGCTTCAAGCCGTGTGCGCAGCGTAGTCGAGTCCACCACGCCGCTTCCCGCTACGTAGGCGGCAATACGAAGGCTAGTGCCGCCAAGGTCCACGCCAATTGTCAGTAATTCTTCACAGTCATCCAAGGCCATTGCCTGTCACCGAGCACAAAAGGATGTGAGCAAGTATTTGGCATGCGTGTCGTGAAACAGGCGGATCATCCTCATCGCTACCATCAATCGAGTATTTTCCTTCCCGGCGCCCTGTCAGCCGTTGCTCATGGAAACGATACCATACCATCGCAATCTTCGGCCCGTGACTGCCTTGCATGCCTTCCCGCTCTACTCCGTCTGTTTGTACGCGCTCATGTCGCTCCTTCTTGTTTGGTCGGTTGCGAGCCTCCCGAGCCATTTCCCCGCGCGCAGTGCATTTACCCTATCGGCGTCAGTCAAGTGGTATCGTTTCCACTCACGATTGTCCCGTCGCAGGTGCTCAGGAGCGATGCGAAGACCAACCGCTTCCAGCTGCTGCTGCGGGTCAGTGATGTGCCCTCGATGGGCTACAAGGTGCTGCACGTCGTTGCGGGCGAGAAGCCGTTTGCCAGCGATCTGAAGGCCGGTGGCCTCACGCTGGAAAATGCGGCCCTCAAGGTCACGGTTGACCCGCAGACCGGCTGCATCACCAGCCTCTACGACAAGAAAACGCAGTTCGAAGTGCCGGCCCTGCGCTGGGCTGACTTGGGCGATGGCCGGCACGGCTTCAGCCTGATCAACAACTCAAAGTACGGCTACGACGACAAGGACAACGTGCTGCGCATCTCGCTGCTGCG
>JAKAFB010000064.1 GCA_021818105.1 Acidobacteriota bacterium | reverse complement strand
GGGACTCATAATCCCTTGGTTGGGGGTTCGAATCCCTCCGGGCCCACCATAGATCTCTCGTCGCACGAGTAGCCATGTTTCTTCATGCCCAGAGCGGGCCGAAGGCATGGCGACACGAGATCCTCCATCAAGAAAGCTGTACCCCGCATGCGCACGTTTGCGCATCAATGCTGGCGCCCGTCTCGTGATTCAGCCGCGCTTAACAATGCCTCAACAGGCGGAACAATCATGTTCCGCAGCACCGCTTCGGGCTTTTCTGATGCTTCGAGGAACTGCTTGTCTCGTTGGACTAGATCCATGCTTATCGTCTGATGGTGCTGGAGAGCATCCAGCGCATCGACTCCAATGGCGGCCGCTTGCGACAGGGTTCGCGAAACCGGAGCCAGTTCGGCTGTCAGATTGGACCTCTGGAGGTAAGGTGCGAGCTTGGCATCATTGTCGCGCCAGCGTACGAGCCATGCGCGTGCCTCTTCCCACTGCTGCGGCGATGCTTTGCCCGCTACAATCTGCTGGACGAGTTCATTGAACCGCCGCGCAGTTTCACTCTCCGGTGGCACCGCATCAACAAGGCGGTTGAGCGGTGTGGAGCTTTCATACTCGCGCAACTGCCCCCGCTGGTACCCCTCCGGGGGCTGCACTGCGCAGGCAAGCACTGCGAGTGATTCCGGATGCGGATCGCCGATCATACGCTCAAGCATGATGCGGGTTACGGACAGATGCTCTAGGCCCTCATATTGCAGGCGCTGCGAGATCACGGAGAGACGCGCATACATTGAAGCAACATCGCGGATATTCTGCGGAGACCACAGACGCTCAGCAATGGCGGCCGTACGCGGCCAGATGCGGCTGTCGATGTTTTCCGGCGTAACAAATTCGCTCCACATGGCAGCCTCACCGCCAAGGATCCGCGCCTCCTGCTGGGGCGTGAGGGATGCCGCATCGCCGCCCAACGGATCGACCAAATAGTGCTGCGCGGCAGACTGGTTCAAATCAATGTAGTAGCCATTGGAGAGAATGCCTCGATTCCCCTGCCTGGCCGCCACGGCCAGAGCCTTAGGTCCGCGCCAGGACTGAATAACAACGTCGCGTGGCGTACCCGGCTGCAGCGCTTCATCCCAGCCCTCCATGATTTTGTGATGCGCGGCTACCAGTTTTTGCAGGCGCGCTGTGAAGTAGGACTGCAGCGCCGCATTGTCCTTGAATCCATGCGCGTGCATGTAAGCCTGGATGCGCGGATTCGCATTCCATTCCTTGCCATTACATTCGTCGCCCCCAATATGGAAATAGGAGTCTGGAAAGAGCGCGGTCATCTCAGCCAGAAAGCGATTGAGAAATTGATATGTACTCTCTCGCGTCGGGTCCATGGCTGGGTCCATCACACCCCAGTGCGTGGCAATGGCGTAGGGCCCTTTGCTGCTGGCGAGTTGCGGATAGCCCACGAACCAGGACGTCGTGTGGCAGGGCACATCAAACTCCGGCACCACGCGGATACCGCGGTCACGCGCGTATTGGATAACGTCCCGAATCTGCTGCTGAGAATAGTACTGGCCGTTGGAGCCCTTGCCCTGCAGTAATGGAAAGACCTTGCTCTCCACGCGAAATCCCTGGTCCTCTGACAAGTGCCAGTGAAAGACATTCAGTTTCACTGCCTCCATGCCATCCAGGTTGCGCTTGATCACGGGCACTGGCATGAAGTGGCGGCCGGAGTCGATCATCAGGCCACGCCAAGGGAAGCGTGGAGCATCATCAATGGTGACGGCAGGAGCCGCGAATCCCTGGGGAGTTATGCGGACCAACTGGAGAAAAGTCTGCAATCCATGCAGCACGCCCAGTGGATTGGCGGCCGTAAGCAGAGCGCCGGTTGGCGTAACTTCAAGATGATAGGACTCCTCTTCGCCAAGCTGCTGGACCGCTTTGCTGGCGTGCGCGGTCCTAATGGTGAGGATGGCGTTGCGGTTCGTGGGCGAGTTCTGCAGGGGAATACCCGTTTCGCGGCGCAGTATTTCAAAAAATCGCTCCCTGGCCAGCACAAGGCGTGCTTCTGTATAGCCCTGCAGAGCAACGCCAAAGCCATCGTCAATTACAAGTTGCCCATCTCCCATGGTGATGTGTGCAGGCATGGGCATCAACGACGGCATGGCCTGCACTTGGGCGTGCAGGGGAGGCGCTTGCATGCATCTGCACAGCAAGAAAACCAAAGAAACCACCAGAAAACAGGAACGCCGAGCTGTCACTAGAGCACCTCCTTCATGCAACGGCTAATCATTTCGGAATCACGTTTTGGATTCTGCACGGTCAGGGAAGGAGTGCGCAACTTCTCCCGTGAGCAGACGGGAAAGTCCGTTCCTCGTATACTCAAGCCAGCGCATGTCTACCCAACTGGACACAATTCTTGCCACGACGCGGGCCACGGTGGCAGCGGCGAAGGCGCATGTTTCCACCGCTGAACTGGAGCGACTGGCGGCCCGGCACGAGCCGCGGGGCTGGGCTGCGGCACTGCGGCTGAAGGCCGCGTCGGGTCCTGCGGTGATTGCCGAAATCAAGAAGGCGTCGCCATCCAGGGGACTGATTCGCGAGGACTTCGACGTGGCATGGCTGGCGGGGCGCTATCAGGCCGGAGGGGCGGCGGCTCTCTCAGTGCTGACCGACGAGCCGTATTTTCAGGGCAGTTTGCGGAATCTGGAGATCGCTTCGGGGGCGGTGGCGCTGCCGTGCCTGCGCAAGGACTTCACGGTGGACGAGTACCAGATTTTGGAGGCGCGGGCCCACTGTGGGGATGCGATTCTGCTGATTGCGGCGGCGCTGACCGATGACGAGCTGAAGCGGTTTGCGGGAACGGCACGTGGGCTGGGGCTGGATGTGCTGGTCGAGGTGCACACGGCCGGCGAGCTTGACAGGGTACTCGACACGCTGGGAGAAACCGGCGCGGATGCCATTGGCGTGAACAACCGCAATCTGAAGACATTTGAAGTGCATCTGGAGACCTCGCTGGCGCTGGCCGAGCGGATTCCCTCGAGTGTGGTGCGCGTGGCGGAGAGCGGTATCGCTACGCCGGGCGATCTTGCCCGCCTGCGCGAGGCGGGTTTTGACGCGTTTCTGATTGGCGAGAGCCTCATGCGGCAGCCCGATCCCGGAGCGGCGCTGGCGGCGCTGATTGCCGGGGCCGTTGTGACGCCATGAGCCTGTGGATCAAAATCTGCGCCAACACCTCGCTGGAGGATGCACGGCTGGCTGTGGATGCCGGGGCAGACGCGGTGGGCTTCGTGTTTGCGCCCAGCCCGCGGCGGGTGACGGCGGCGCAGGTGGCGGGCATTACGCCGTATTTGCCGGCTGCGGTGGAGAAGATTGGCGTGTTCGTGGATGCCGCGCTGGATGAGATTGAGACTACCGTACGTGCCTGCGGGTTGACGGGGGTGCAATTGCACTCCGAGGCTGGGCCGGAGCTGGTGGCAGGGCTGCGCGCGCGGTTTGGGCCGGCGTTGCACATTCTGCGCGTGGTGCATTTTGGAGCGGGTGCGGCAGAGCAGGCTGCGGCGATTGCGCATGACGCGAACGTGGATGCGGTGCTGGTGGATTCGCGCACGGCGACGGCCGTGGGCGGCACGGGCGTGGCGTTTGACTGGGCCGAGGCGCGTAACACTGTTTTTGCCAAAGAGAAAGGCCTGAAGCTCGTGGCCGCTGGCGGGCTGAATCCGGCCAACGTGGCTGAGGCGATCCGCACGCTGAGGCCGTGGGGCGTGGATGTGGCCAGCGGCGTTGAGGCTGCGCCTGGGCGGAAGGATGCGGCGAAGGTGCGGGATTTTGTCGCCAACGCCCGTGCGGCTGGGCGTGAGTAGCAACTAACAGGAAAATTAGTTTGGGCCCTATGCATAATTTTGTATAATCACGTCGTGATTCGTGCTGCCAAGCCCATCGAGTTCCGAGGTAGCGCGCTCACCGATTTGCGCAAGTTCCCAGCGGCGGCGCGGCGTGAGGCCGGCTTCCAACTGTATCAGGTGCAGGAAGGTTACGACCCCGACGACTGGAAACCGATGAACACGGTTGGCCCTGGCGTGAGGGAAATACGGATTCGCGAAAAGGACGGAACGTTCCGCGTCATCTATGTCACCAAGTTTGCAGACGCGATCTATGTCCTGCATTGCTTTCAAAAGAAAGCGCAAAAGACCAGTGCCGAGGACATTGCAGTTGCCTCGCGGCGTTACAGAGACCTGGTGCGGGAGGTGAATTCATGACCAAGAAACGCTATGCAAGTGTGTGGGACGCCATCGAGGAGTCTCCTGCGAAGGCTGAGAATCTGAAGCTGCGGTCTTCGCTAATGCTGGCGCTAAAACGCCACATCGAGCGCGAAGGGTTGAGTCAGACTGAGGCGGCGAAGGTTTTTGGTGTCACGCAGCCGCGAATCTCCGATCTGATGCGTGGCAAGATTCATCTATTCGGGCTGGACATGCTGGTCAACATGCTCGCCGCTGCTGGGCTGCGGGTGACGCTGCGGGTGAAGAAGGCAGCGTAAGTCGAATGCTCAAAACGCCTGATTATTTGCCCAATCCTATGCCGAGCAGGTCAAGTGGAATCAAGATCAAGTACACGATTGCGCCAAGCGCAAATACCGCCGCGAAGATCCAGCCAATAATCCGGCAATAACTGACGGCGAATTTCGTTTCAGGACGTCCGAAGGTGAAGAAGCGAGCGGCCTTCTGTGGATAGTGAGCCATCAGCCACCCCACCCAAGAGAACGCACAGGCAAAGCACAGAAGAACGAGATGCAGAAGTGCCCATTGCATGGATACAGCTTACGGCCCACTTGAGATCTCTAAAAGTATCCTGCAGGAAATATGAACCACGTGCGTGAGGCTCAGCCCTCCTAGTACACTGAAAGGTTCCCCCATTTCATCGGTGTGTGAGCAGGAGGCCCTCAAATGGCATCAGTCATCAATCCAGCATCTCCGTCGGAGTCGCGGCCCGGGCGGTTCGGCATCTACGGCGGGCGGTATGTGCCGGAGACGCTGATGGCCGCCCTGGTGGAGTTGGAGCATGAGTACGAGGCGGCCAAGAATGACGCGGCGTTTCAGGCCGAGCTGGCCGGGCTGCTGAAGGACTACGCCGGCCGGCCCACGCCTCTCTACTTTGCCAGGCGGCTCTCGGAACAGTTGGGCGGAGCCAGAATTTATCTGAAACGCGAAGACTTGCTACACACCGGAGCACACAAGATCAACAACGCGCTTGGGCAGGCGCTGCTGGCGAAGCGCATGGGCAAGCAGCGCATCATTGCCGAGACCGGAGCAGGACAGCACGGGGTAGCTACCGCAACAGTCTGCGCGCTGCTGGGCTTGGAGTGCGTCATCTACATGGGCGAAGTGGACATGGAGCGCCAGGAACTGAACGTGCTGCGCATGCGCCTGTTGGGCGCAGAGGTGCGTGGCGTGGCATCAGGATCAAGAACGCTCAAGGACGCCATCAGCGAGGCCATGCGCGACTGGGTCACAAATGTCCGTACCACCTATTATCTGCTCGGCAGTGCGCTCGGCGCACACCCTTATCCCACCATGGTGCGCGACTTTCATCGTGTGATCAGTCGCGAGATGAAGCAGCAGATATTGGAGAAGGAAGGCCGGTTGCCGACGGCAATCATTGCCTGTGTCGGGGGTGGATCCAACGCCATTGGCGCATTCTATGAGTTCATTCCGGACCGTGAAGTGCGATTGATTGGCGTGGAGGCCGGCGGACGCGGCACGGCGCTGGGCGAGCATGCTGCGCGCTTTCGTGGTGGCGTGCCGGGGGTTCTGCAGGGCACTTACTCCTATGTCCTGCAGGATGAGGACGGGCAGATTGCCTTGACGCACTCCGTTTCAGCCGGGCTGGACTATGCATCCATCGGCCCGGAGCATGCGGCTCTGCATGACTCTGGCCGTGCGGAGTATGTGTCGCAGGACGACCAGGCGGCCTTGGACGCCGTGGTAAAGCTGGCGCGCACGGAGGGCATTTTGCCCGCGCTGGAGAGCGCGCACGCGGTGGCGGAGTGCCTGCGGATTGCTCCCACGATGGCGCCGCATGACATACTGGCTGTAAACCTCTCTGGCCGCGGTGACAAAGATATGGGCATCCTGGCCCGCGAGTTGAAGCTTTAGAGGAACTGCGAGCGAATTCCCATGGCGATTCATTTCGATCACAAACCCGGCCTTGTTATATACCTTACGGCTGGGGATCCGAGCCTGGAGGCCACGCGCTCCATTGCGCTTGAGGCCATCGACGCCGGCGCGGACGTGATTGAACTGGGCGTGCCGTTCAGCGATCCCCTGGCCGATGGGCCTGTCATTCAGCGCGCAAGTGAGCGCGCTTTGTCGCGCGGCACGCGGCTCAAGGATGTGCTAAGGTTGGCGCACGAAATCCGGGCGGCGCGACCGGTCGCTGGCTTGGTCATTTTCAGCTACTTCAATCCCATCCTCCGTTACGGGCTGGCACGCTTCGCCGAGGATGCAGCGGCTGCCGGTGCAGACGGTGTGCTGGTCACCGATATCATTGTTGAGGAAGCGGACGAATATCTGGCAGAAATGAAGCGCGTGGGCCTGGCGCCAATTTTTCTCGCGGCCCCCACGAGTCCTGACGAGCGGCTAGAGGCCATTGCCTCGCACTCGCGCGGCTTTGTCTACGCCATCTCCCGCACGGGAATTACGGGCAAGCAGCAGAACCTGACAGCGGATGCGGCTGCGGTGGTGGCGCGCATTCGGCGATGGACCACGCTGCCGGTGGCCGTGGGGTTCGGCATTTCCAACGCGGAACATGTTGCTCAGGTTGCAGAGTTCGCGGATGCCGCAGTCATTGGCAGCGCTATTGTGGAGTTGATTGAGCGGTCAACCCCGGAGGCATCGCCCGGCGAGGTGGCTCGATTTATCAAGGGCCTGCATCTGCATCAGGCAGAGCTGGCCCGTTAAGAAACGAGTGCACTACGTGTGGCTGCGCATGCGCCGCTCGCAGACATTCAACTCAGACTCCTATGCATCCTGCGCTCTTGATTCCCCCGCTTGGCATCCCGCGCAGTGACGCACCACGAGGTAGCAATGACGCTGGAAGAGTTGCGCAGGAAGATCGATGAATTGGACCGCCAGTTGGTGGAGTTGCTGAGCGAGCGCGCACGCGCCGCACAGATGATTGGCCACCTTAAGGCCGCCACCAGTCTGCCCGTGTATGAACCCGCGCGGGAAAAGGTGATCTACGCCAATGTGCGCGCGGCTAACAAGGGACCTCTGCCGGACATCGAACTAACGCACATCTACGAGCGCATTATCGACGTGATGCGGGCCTTGCAAAGGAATGAGTTGGCATCAGAGAGAAATGCCCAGGCAAGCGTGCCGGGCCAAGGCACTGGCGCGGAGGCGCCCGAGACAGGGAAATAGCAATGATCGTAGCAATGCAGGAGAAGGCCACCGAAGAGCAGATCGATAACGTTATCGATGCCATGGTGGAAGCCGGTGTCAGCGTGCATCGCACCACCGGCGCAAGCCAGACCATCCTGGCCGGTGTTGGACCGACCTCCACGCTGGACCTGAGCAAGTTTGAGCTGCTGCCGGGGGTGCTGCATGTGCATCGCATCAGCTCGCCCTACAAGCTGGCCGGGCGCGGATTCCGTCCGGAAGGCACAGTAATCGAGTTCCGCAATGGAGTAAGACTGGGCGGAGAGCGCGTGGTGGTCATGGCAGGGCCATGCTCCATTGAGAATCACGCGCAGATTTTTGAAACCGCCAAGCGCGTAAAGGCCGCTGGCGGCAGCTTCCTCCGCGGCGGCGCATTTAAGCCACGCAGCTCCCCCTACGCTTTCCAGGGCATGGGAATCCCAGGGTTGGAGCTCATGCGTGAGGCCGCAGATGCAAATGGGCTGCTTGTGATTAGTGAGGTCATGGAGATTGCGCAGATTGAGTCGATGCTCCCATATGTGGACTGCTTCCAGGTGGGTGCGCGCAACATGCAGAACTTCAATCTTCTGCGCGAGTTGGGGCAGGTTCGCAAGCCCATCCTGCTGAAGCGGGGCATTGCGGCCACCATCGAGGAGATGTTGCTTTCGAGCGAGTACATTCTCTCTGGAGGCAACTATGATGTCATTCTGTGTGAGCGCGGCATCCGCACCTATGAAACAGCGACGCGCAACACCATGGACATTTCCGCCATTCCCATGGTCAAGAAGCTCTCTCACCTGCCGATTGTGGGCGACCCATCGCACGGCACAGGCCGACGCGACATGGTTGCTCCGCTGGCGCGTGCTGCCGTGGCGGCCGGTGCGGATGCAATCCTTATTGAGGTGCATCCCAACGCGGATAAGGCAGCCTCAGATGCAGCGCAAACCCTTTATCTTGAGCAGCTTGAAGAGTTAATGGGGCAGCTGCGGCTGATTGCAACAGCCGTAGGACGCGCTCTGTAATGTGAAGGAACCTTGGAGACACCTCGCATGATTGAGCGCATCACCATTTTGGGCACGGGTCTTCTGGGAACTTCCGCTGGCCTTGCGTTGCGCGCGGCCGGTTTTCAGGGCTCCATCACCGGTTGGAACCGGAGCCCAGAGCAGGCGCAGATCGCGCTCGAAATGGGTGCACTCGACACCATCGCACCAGAACCCGTGGAAGCTGCACGAGCGAGCGACGTGGTACTTCTGGCGGTTCCCATCTACGCCACGCTGGAATGGATGGAAAAGCTAGCTGGCGCACTCGGACCGAACCACCTGGTCACTGATGTTGGCAGCACCAAGGCGCAGATAACCACGGCTGCGACGCGGCTCTACAACACCCCAACGCGGGCGGCATTCCTGCCCGGACATCCCATGGCGGGGAAGGAGCGCGGGGGCGCGGCACTCGGCGATGCCACGCTGTTTCGAGGAACAGTATGGCTGTTCACGGATGACCCGGCCTATGAACGCTCCGCACGCGGCAAGGCGCTGGTGCAGGAATGGCGGCAATGGGTGGTGGCCACGGGTTCACGCGTCATTGATCTAGATCCGGTGCGCCACGACGAACTTGTGGCCTGGGTAAGCCATCTGCCACAGTTTGTCGCAACGGCCCTTAGCGCTTTACTGGAAGATGAGGTCGGCGAGGCACCGGAGCTAAAAGATGTGGGCGGTCGCGGCCTGCGCGAGATGACGCGCCTCGGTGCCAGCCCTTACTCGATGTGGCGCGACATCGCGCACACGAACTGCGAGGCGATTGAGCGAGCCCTGCATGCGCTGGAGCAGCGCCTTGCACACTTGCGCGAAAACCTGCGCACACCTGCCTTGCGCGAGGAGTTCGAGAAGGCAAACCGATTCCGACGCGAGTAGGCCACCCTCATAGTGCCATAGCATGCATCCGCCAACTACTCGACAGCTTCAACCTTTGCGGGCTCCTTCGCCGGATCCATGACCGTGAAGCCCTCGGCCTGAGCAGCCTCCAGCATGTGCGGCGATGAGGAGACAAAGACAATCTCCGTGCCATGAAACATGTCCCGCGCTGCCATGGCTGCCCCCAGTTGAAGAGCGTCCGGCCATCGAAGATGTGTGCGGTCAAGCAGTTGGCGAGCAGCCTCAAGGACAGCGGGATTCAGAGGCTCCTGTACCATGCGCGCGGCCTCCACGCGCAGAATTTCAAGGGCGGCAGTCGCGTCAGCAGCGCTGATATTGCCGGCGCTCTCACGCCGCCGGATGGCTGAATAGACTTCCAGGGGGGTGGAAGCAGCGATCAATTTCCGGTTGTCCTCAACGGACTCCATGAGGTGAATGAGTGCATCCGTGCCGTTTTCCTGCACAAAGAGCTTGGCGAATGCCGTGGATTCAAGAAAGTAGCAGGTCACAGAGTCCCACGCTCCTCTTCAATCGTCGCAATAATGGAGCCATCCTGCGCGGCGACTGGATGAAAACGTTGCGCCTCCTCGGGGATACCGGCCTCCGCGCGATTGAGGCGGATTGTAGTAGTGGGATACGCAGGCGTCTTCGGATTGGCAATCTTGCTGGTGAGCACGACACCTCGTTGAATCGCCTCGGCAAGCACGTCCTGGCGCGATTCCGGATTCTGGTTCCAGCGGAATGCTTTGCGGGGAAGGAAGGAGTCGCGGAACCACTTGAGCGCGATAAATGCGTGGCCTCCCCTCTCAGCCTCGGCCAATGCTGCGCAAAGCTCCTTCACGCGAGCATCCAAATCGGCGGGGACCAAGTCTTCCTGGCTGTCCTCATCCTGCTCGAAAGATTGGGGAACGAAGTTGCGCACACCCCGCGACTGCCGAGGTGACGACTCGGACTCCTCTATGCGTTCAAAATAGATGCGTAGTTCGTCTTCTTCCGGGGACCAGGAGTCCGCCAAAGCGTTACGCCGTTTACTACGGCCATTTTCACTACAAAGCTCAACAATTGCCTGATATCCCGGAGGGGCGAGGAAACGTAGTGCCCGTGTAAGTCCTGGATCAGAGGAAAAGGCCAATTCGTTCAGTGCTTCTTCAATAATTTCTTCGGCGTCGGGGACAGTCAAATTTGCCAAGTCTACGCTGCTGTGGGCAGCTCTTGTCGCTTTCATATTTTCATCTCCGTTATAGAGTTATCTAGTCTTCGGCAGCACCCCGTTACCTCGGCCAAAGGATGCTCCTCAAGTCGCCATGCTGGCCGAAGAGATTCTTTATCACCAAGCGGATGCCTGTTGCATCGTTTCCTTAGCGAGTGGATGATATGCGGCCCATACCCCTAATGAAATCAATTAGAAATAATGAATTACCTGTTCGCCGCATCCCTGGTTTATTCATTCGTTCAGGAACTTAGGAAATCTCTCTATTCCAACATGGAATCTAACTGCCCAATAGTCTAAACGATTCGCAGGCTTTTGGCACGCAAGAAATTTGCGCCAAGTTACTGCGATGGAGCTTCTAGCAAACAAGTGGAATGGAAAGAGATTCGCACGCGACAAATCCCGCCGGAGTGCGTCTTCGTACAATATGAGTATGCGGTGCAGTCTCCTTCTACTGGCAACATGGCTATTGTCTTGGGCAGGTCTCCAGGCCGGCGCCCAGGCGTTTGATTTGATAGGTCCCAAAGTCGATGTTCGGGTCAAGCGAGGTGACATCACCTTGCCCATCGGTCAAGTGCCGAACCTGTTGCCCGGTGACCGCTTGTGGGTACACCCTGATCTGCCTGACAGCCAGTCCGCCCGCTACATACTGGTTATCGCATTTCTGCGTGGATCCACAAATCCTCCGCCAAATGAGTGGTTTACCCGTGTTGACACCTGGAGCAGCAGCGCACGGCAGGAGGGAGTCTATGCCACAGTTCCACAGGAGGCGCAGCAAGCCCTCTTGTTCCTCGCGCCGGAGACAGGCGGCGCCTTCTCCACCTTGCGCAACTCTGTGCGCAACCGCCCCGGCATCTTTGTACGCGCCAGCCAGAACCTGCAGACGGCCAGTTGGGACCGCATGCGACTTGACGCCTACCTGGACGAAGTAAAGACGACGTCGCAAACCGATCCCAAGTTGCTCAAGGAGCGCTCTGAAGCATCGGCGCGAAGCCTGGGCATCAAGGTCGATCAGAGTTGCTTTCTCAAGCCTGAGGAGGAACAGGCCTCCTGCCTCTCCCAGCACCAGGAAGGGCTGGTGCTGGACGACGCAGGTACACAATCGCGTGTCGCACAGCTTGCCAATGGGTCTACAGCAGACCTGATGAACCAACTTAGCTACTCGAATGTGGGTGGATCTGGGATGTATAGCCCGTATGTAGGCGCGATCGTGGACACGGTGAAGATTCTTTCTTCCTTGCACACTGCTCGCTTTCAGTACATTCCGGCTCTTGCCTTGTCCACAAGAGACACGCTCAATCTGCGATTAAGTGTCCCCCCATCCTTTCGCGATCCGAAATCAGTTGTTGTCATTGCCCTGCCGCCGGTGGCGTCAGCGAAGATGCCGCCCCTGCACGCCGTCAATCCCGGGGAAACCTATTGCGCACAGAAGCCCCATTTGGTTCTGCCGGTGGATGGTGCCCCGCTCGTGTTGGCGACCCAACTCGCCTACAACCTCGCACTTCATTTCGAGACGCCCGACAGACAGGTGGATCTGCCCCTGCAAGCAGACCCTGCCAGGGGCGGACTCACTCTCACAGAGCCGATCACCAAACTGCCCCATGGTGATTTGACCGGGGTGGTCCGCGGCAAGTGGGGTTTCGATGACTGGGAAGGTCCGCGGTTTCATCTGCATTCCGCGGGGCCGGGCGCATGGGTTGTAAATGCTTCTGACCAGTCCGCGCTGATCGTTGGCCGTCTGGACACGTTGCACATACAGGGCGACAGCGCTCTATGTGTAGAGAAGGTGACGGAGTCGTCAACCGCAGGCGATGTAGTGCTGGCGTGGAAGTCGCCCAAACCCGAGCAGCTGGATGTAGAGGTCCCGTTGAAGGATGCAGCACCGGGACCAGTGACCATCCAAATTCACCAGTATGGGTTGGAGAAGCCTGACACCCTGACGCTCAGGGCATATTCAGAGGCTGCTGCCCTTGACCGTCTCTCGCTGAGCGCAGGTGATACATCCGCCGTTCTGAGCGGAACGCGACTGGATGAAGTGGCAAGTGCGACACTCGATGGAATTCATTGGTCACCCGTTACTCTAAGCCGCGTGCAGGATGCTGATCGACTGATCATGCGCGCCGACAACCCAACCGTGGGCCTGCGCCCTGGCAAGCGTTACTTTGCCAAGGTTCAATTGCAGGATGGGCGTACTCTCAAGACACCCATGGAAGTTGCCCCGGAGCGCCCACAGATAATTCTTCTGAATAAGGGCACACAGGAGGATCCAACCGGGGTGATCCCCTCGGCGGTACAACTAAGCAGCCCAAATGATCTTCCCATCGATCGCCGCGTCGTATTTTTTCTTAAGTCAAAGGTTCCTCTTCTCTTTCCTCGGAACCAGAAAATCGAGGTTGCAGCTGCCGATGGCAGCTTCCGCACAGTGCTTTCTCTGGCCGAGGGCAACTTGATGCTGGAAGATGCGAGCACGGCCATGGGCACTCTGGAACCGTTGAAGACCTTTGGCGCATCGGCCTTCGGACCAGTGCAACTCCGCGCGGTTTCACCCGAAGGAGTGACAGGGGATTGGATTCCGCTGGGGACGCTGGTCCGGCTTCCGGGCTTCCGGGAACTTCGCTGCCCTCACTCCCTCACAAAACCCTGCACATTGAGCGGAAGCAATCTGTTTCTCGCGTCCTCCTTCGCAACGACACAAGAGTTTGACATTCCAACGGACGTGCCGCCGGATTTTACAGGAACGCAGCTGACAGTTCCCCATCCTGTAACGGGCGTCCTGTATCTGAAGCTGCGTGATGACTCGGAAACCGTACAAACGCTGAACATGCCGGCGCTGGCCATGCCGCCGGGGACCATGCCCCAGGTCAAGGCACAGCCCTCTGCCACACCGCCAGTCACGCCAGACTCAGAACCCAGTACGCCTTTGGCTACCCCACAGGCAGATCAGCCAGCCGCACAGCCGGCGACGCCGCAACCTGACACAGCCCCAACACAGCCTGAGGCTTCAACCACGTCTGGGCAACAACAGCACCCTCACGCCTCCGACACCACGGCAGACATCTACATGTAGGTTGCGCCGTATGGGCGCGATACAGGCGATAGATGCCTTTATGAATGACGGCCGCGACGATGCGCACCACTTTGCGTGTCATGGTCTTGATCTTGTGCTGAATCCATCCTGCATAGCCGTCGCACAGCTGGCTGCCTTGATCTATGCCGACCCAGAGGTCAGGATGTGCTGCTCGGCATGATCCAGGAGCGCAGCAAAGTTGATCCTGTTGCCAGTATGCGCCAGGAGCACCGAGTGGCCATGCGTGTTGCCCTCACCCCAGTGAACTTTGAGCGCTCACTACAATTTCTCTAAGCCGGAAAAATCAACCTGACGCCATCGTCAGTGGAGATGCCACTCGAAGTTGAATACGAGTCGTTCGAGCGCATGACCTCGGCACCCGTCGACAAGCTGAAGATGCTATTGCGTTGAGCACGCATAGGCAGAAAGCCATGCGTGCTCAACGTAATTTTCAGGCCCCTTGCACGCGCAGCAGGAGACCGCTTCCGCTGTTGATGTTCAACTTGCCCTTCTTCGCCGAGAGGATAATGGCCCCCTGCGGATCTGTACGTCCCGCATGCTCAATGTGAATGTTGCTATAGCCATAGACACCACAGGCGTCGGTTGAAAAGAGCCATAATGCCTGCGGCCGGTCATTGCCTTCCAACGCCCCTCGGCAGGCTTTCCCTTGCTGGACACGAGGCAGCGCGAGCACGCCGTGAGGAGTTGGACGACCTACGGTTTGTGTGCCAACAGCCACAGGCCCTCCGCCGCGATATACTTGGTCTCCGCCAATCTGCTGTGTCGTGGCATCTTCCGGCACGACTCCAGAATCCGGTGAGTCCTCAGGAATTTGAGCGGATGCGACCTCCGTGTACGAAGCCAGTGCTCGCAGGCCCGCCTTCAACGGAATTCTTAGCCCATGCGTTTCGACTGCATCAAACTTGATCTCCAAACGCTTCGGCCCGTTCCTGATGGCAGTTGATTCCACAATGTGCCCCAATATCTTTGCGCCCCTGTGGATGGAAGTTCCAGGAATGTTTTGCATGACCACACCGCAAATCTCCTGACCGGGGCGAGCTTTCTCGGCATTGATGCCTTGGTTGATACTAATAGGAAGAATCGTGCCCGCAGGCAGCGCTCTCTGTGCCGCCAATCCCATCGGCACCATCGCCAATGCTGCCATGATCCATAGCCGCTTCATAGACTGATCCCCTTCCGCAGCTGCACTCTTAGTGTTCATGCTGAAGTGCTGGATCTGCTGGCCATGCGATCGTGACGAATCAGAATGAAGGCCGTGCAGCCACGCGAAAGTATGCGCGCAGCTTTCTGAACTGATTAACGCGGAAACGCTTGCGCGCAGCCTTCGTATCACTTAGAGTGCAGGAGCCCGTGCAAAGATGCCTGGCTGAATATGCGGACTCAGCACCACCCTCTCCCGAGCTCAAACAACCACTGGCGAGGTACCCGCTCGCCCGGCCGCCCTTGAACGAAAGCCCAGTACGGGATGTGCATCTACGGAGAATCGAGGAATTGGACCTGTTCAGGCGTAAACTTCACTGAAAGCGCACATGCGCATCCAACAAGTGCTGAAGCTGTGTCACGCCGAAAATTGGGGATGTGACGACCGGTTTGCTCAACATCCAAGCCTGGGCTAACTGCGCGCGAGGAATGCCAAGCTCACCCGATAACTGTGCTACACAATCATTGACGCAGGCCAATCACGCGTGCGCGTTCGTCGTTGTCACCCACAACCCGACTCCGAATAAAGCAAATGGCAGTGACCCGATAACTCTCTCCGGTTCGGTAAGCGCAGAAGGTCTCGTATGAGACCTTCTGCCGTTAACATCGCGCGCAGTCCCTATGGTTCGTCTGGCTATCTTTAGCGCTCGGCCCGACGCAGAATCATCGGTATCGTCGTGGACATGCGGCGAAACGCGCCAACCGATGGGTCAGAGCCGTCCGGGGGCGGGCCAACCGCCGGGCGGTTGGGTGACTCGGGAGCAGGGTTCGGCATCCGCCACGGGAAGTGCATGGATCGTTCCAGTGCCAACTGGCCGTCCTTCACAGTTCCCATGAATGCATTGTTGCCCGCCTTGAACGAAATGTGGTTCCCATCAACCTTGCCATCTTCAATCGGTACGGGCACATCGCCGCCACCCACAAAACTCACGTTGCCGCCCTCCACTGTTCCCGTCAGTTGGTTGCCATCCTGATGCAGCGTGAAGACGAAATTGCCTCCCCCAAGGAAAGACAGAATCTCGGGCTCATTTTCATTAGGCACTGGCCGCCACAAACCCGTTACGCCAGGACCCGCCGGAACCGTGCGCGTCCACACCGGCACCTGGGGACGCAACGGCGCTGACTCAGTACGAATGGTCACATGCGCGCCGGCCAGATTGGGCGAACTCGCTTCTATGGTGATGCTGCCTGCCTTCTTCGTGGATTGCACTATCGCCATGCAGTACCCAGAAAATGCCTTGCGCATAGTGCCCTTGTCGGATTCGTGGTCCGTCGGATCGCCGTTGCCAACTCCGATCAGCCGGCCTTCGCCGATCACCTTGAACGTCACAAGATTGTCCGTAATGGGTACAACATGTCCCTGCGCATCCTGCACCTCAACCGCGAACATGGCCACGTCTTCGCCATCGGCTGTAAGCTCCTGCCGATCGACGGACATTACCAGCCGCGCAGCGGGCCCGGCCGTCTCACGCTTGGTGCTCATCACCTGCTTGCCGTCTTTAAATCCTCGCGCCTCAATCGCACCCGGCGCATACTTCACATTCCATGCAACGTGCGAGTCCTTCTTCACCGGCTTCTTGCCCAAGCTTTCTCCGTTGTGCAGCAACTCCACTTCATCCGCATTGGAGTAGACCCACACCGCAATCTCCTTGCCTTCCAAGCCAGGCCAGTTCCAGTGTGGAAACAGGTGGAGCACTGGCTGGGAGGTCCACCACGACTTGTAATAGAAAAACGAATCCTTGGGAAAACCGCAGGTGTCGATAATGCCATACTGTGAGCTAATGTTCGGCCACTGATACGGCGACGGCTCGCCGCGATAGTCAAACCCCGTCCACACAAAGCCGCCTGAGAGCCAGGGATGTGCATTGCAGAAGCTCCACCAGCCTTCGGCCGAGGCACGTCCTGTTGTGGTGTAAGGATCATACGACCCTACATAGCCTTTCTCTGGATCTGTCACATAGATGCCGCGCGTGCCTACCGCGCTCACTGTCTCTGTACCCATCACCGGGTAGTCGGGATGCTCCTTGTGATAGGCTTCAGCCGCAGGATCCATGTAGTTGTAGCCCATCACATCGCACACGGCCAGCCCGCCTTTCCCAATGGATCCAGTAGGTGCAATCGATACCGGCCGCGATCCATCGAGCTTGGTTGCAAGCTCCTTCATCGCCCCCAGGATCAACACGCCTCTCTCTGTGTTCGCCTGCCCCTCCTCATTGCCCATGGACCACATGAATACGCACGGGCGGTTGCGATCGCGGCGCACCAGGTTGCCAAACTGGCTCATGCCTTCGGGATTCGACGACATCATGCGCGTCTCATCAAACACCAGCATGCCCAGCTCATCACACGCATCCAGCAGTTCCGGCGTGGGTGGGTTGTGCGAGGTGCGATACGCATTACAGCCCATTTCCTTCAGCTTGCGCACACGGTAGTACTGCACAGCGTCGGGCAATGCAGCGCCCAATCCTGCGTGGTCCTGGTGGTTGCAGGTGCCCTTTAGTTTCACGGGCTTGTCATTCAGGAAGAATCCCTTCTCAGAATCGAAGCGAATCGAACGGATACCGAAGCGAGTTTCATAGCGATCCACCACCTCGCCATTCACCTCCACCTCGGTCACGAGCTTGTAAAGATTGCGCCTCTCAAGCGACCACAGCCGTGGCCGCTTTAACAACGTCTGCTGTTCAAAAGTCTGCTCGCCTCCCTCGGCAACAGGCATCGCATCGCTGGATATCTTTGCCACAGCATTGCCTGCCGGGTCCAGGATTGTTGAAATCACTCGAGCCTTCTGCGCGTTCTTCCCGTCGTTGGCTAACTCTGTTCGCATGGCGAGCGCTGCCTCGCCGGCCTTCACCTGTGCTTGCACAAACGTTCCCCACTTCTTCACATGCACAGGATGCGTCTTCACCAGCCACACATGCCTGTAAAGGCCAGCCCCCTCGTAGAACCATCCATCGCTCAACGTGGCATCCACGCGCACCAGCAGAACGTTTCTTCCGCCCGGGTTGGCAAAGTCCGTCACATCAAAGCTGAAGGGGTCATATCCACCGCTGTGCTGGCCGATGTAGAACCCGTTGAACACCACCATCGTCTCCCGATAGCTGCCATCAAACTCAAGCGTGATGCGCTTGCCCGCATCTGCAGCGGGCAGATCGAAGACGCGGCGATACCAGCCGATGCTGGTTTCCGGGTAGTTGCGGCCCAAAGGATAAAAGCCCTTGCTGGCCAACGCGGGATCATTCTTAAAGGGCAGCTCGACTGCCCAGTCATGCGGCAGATTCACATCGCGCCAATCGTTGTCGTCAAACGCGATTGTGCACGCCGGCAGAAAATTGCCAGTCTTTTGAAAGTTGCCTGTGCGGCCGCTCCCGAATCCAAAGTCCTTGTTGGGATCGTCTGCATTACCAAAGTGGAAACGCCAGCCAAAATCCAGTAGCAGCCGTTCACGGCCCGCACCGGGCGCAGGAGAAACGCGCGGAACATTGGCTTCCTCCGGTGCTGCCTCCTGCGCCACTGTTTCCATCGCTGCGCCAATCGGCCCCATTCCCTGCGCCGCTACCGCGGCGGGCGCCAGCAGGCTCGTCTTCAAAAGATCCCGGCGTGATAATGTTTTCATTTCTGCTCCCATCAAGAGTGACAATCAGGTCCGGTGGATACAGTCTCCCTGGCGCACAAGCCAAGGTTCCTGGGTGGCTCCTCTGAGCGCAAGCAGTATACGCCCTGCAGTGTATCGCGCAATAGAAACGCCCCATCGGCCTGTCTGCTCGGGCACTCCACCTGCAGGTGGAGTGCAAATTTCTGTATGATGGCTGCCATCAAGTAATGCAACTGAAGGATCTTTCTGGAGATCCATGCGCGACTTTTGGACACGACGGCGATTCCTCGGCGGAGCAGCATTGGCGGCAGGTGCTTCGGCTCATCCGCTCCTGCGCGCGGCTGCCCCCGCGCCTTTGTCCGGCCGCTTCCTGACCCATGTTTCCGTGGTCCGCGTGAACCAGATCGAGGTCACGCCTACACGCTCCATCGGCGAGGACGAAGCAGCCGACAATCGCCCGGAGCGTATCCGCTCCCGCCGCGAAGCCTTCGCTCGCGGCTGCCCCGAAGGGAAAATGACTTGGGCCATCAGCTGGCTGGCTCTCAATGACAGTCGCAAAGAATATCAGGAAGCACGGCGGTTGCTTGCCTCCTACCATGACCGCTACGGCGACGAGATTACCTTCATCCCCGGCGGATACTTTGCGCCAATGTACGATACGCGCGCGCATATTCAGCAGAATATTCACGAGGCCCTTCAGAAAATCACGGAGTTGGTTGGCGATCACTATCGGCCACAATGCCTTGTGGCTGGTTTTATGGATGCAGAGAATCAGCGCCTGCTTGCGACTGAAGAGGGCATCCACGTTTGCCAGGGCCAGGTCTGGAGCCAGCATGGCATCGACTATGGCGACGGCGATGGCGGCATCTGCTATCCCTACTACCCCAGTCGCGAGCACTACTTAAAGCCTGCACAGAGACCGGCAGACTTCATCGACTGCGTCTGCCTCGACGGGTGGACCTGTGATTTTCTTGCGGCGCGCCGCGACGGCTTCAAGGGCGGCTTCAACAGCCGGATCGGCGTGGGTCCAATCGAAACCGTGGGGAACCTCGGGACAGAGCGCGGC
>JAKAFB010000063.1 GCA_021818105.1 Acidobacteriota bacterium | reverse complement strand
AGATTGCGCTGGTGCGTTCTCGCACCGGGCAACAGGGGCAGCCGGCACATCCTGGTTTTGTGGAGACGGCAGGCGAGCAGAAGACCATCGACAGCATGGCGTCGCCGGCACAGCTCAAGCCCATGTCGAATGAGCCGCTGTCTCTGCACATGGTGGAAGACAGCAAGGTGGTCTACCAGGCAATCGGCAAGGCTGCGGGCATCAACGTGCTCTTCGATCCCGACTATATCGGCAAGCGTATCCAGGTGGACCTGAACAACGTTTCGTTGATGGATGCGCTGCGTATTGTCGGCACGCTGTCGAACACGTTCTGGCGGCCGATCACGAACAACTCGATCTTTGTGGCGGCCGACACGCGGGCCAAGCGCACCTCAATGGAAGAGCAGGCCGTACAGACCTTCTACCTGACTAACGCCTGGCAGCAGAATGATCTGAATGACGTGCAGACCGCACTGCGCAATGTGCTGCCGAGTGCCAAGGTCTATGGGGTAGCCAGCCAGAATGCCATTGTCATGCGCGGCACGCCTGACGAATTACTGCTGGCACAGAAGCTCGTGAACGACCTGGACAAGGCGCGGCCGGAAGTGGTGGTGGATATTGCGGTGATGGAGGTGGCCAAGAACTGGGAGCAGAACCTTGGCATCGCCTGGCCGCAGAGCATCAGCGTTGCACTGCAGCCGCCGAATACAACCAACAACTCCAGCTCTACTACAACAACCACGACGGGGACGACGACCTCGACGTCGCCCACCATCTATGATCTGGCGCACCTGAAGGCGTCGGATTTTGCGGTGAATGTGGGCGCGGCCACGGCAAACATGCTCCTGACCGACTCCAATACGAAGATTCTGCAGAACCCGCGCATTCGCTCGACGGATGGGCAGAAGGCTTCGCTGAAGATCGGCCAGCGTATTCCCATTGCCACCGGCTCATTTCAGTCAGGGGTAGGCGTGGCCGCGGCCATCAGCCCCATGGCAGAGACGCAGTTCCAATACATCGACGTGGGTGTGAACATCGACATGACGCCGACTGTGCACTATGACGGCGACGTGACGCTGAAGATGAAGATCGAGGTCAGCTCAGAGGCTGGCAGTACGACGATCAGCGGCGTAACCGAACCCATCATTGCCCAGAAGACGAGCGAACAGACGATCCGCCTGCGCGAGGGCGAAGCCAGCATCCTCGGCGGCATCCTCAACCAGCAGGAGCAGGAGGCGTGGACCGGGATTCCTGGGCTGAGCTCGATTCCGATTCTAAAGTATCTTTTCGGGGCGAAGGACCACACAAAGACGGACGACGAAATTGTGTTTCTGCTGGTGCCGCATATTGTGCGGTCTCCACTGCTGACGGCGGCCAACCTGCGCTCGATTGACACGGGTGCGGGGCAGTCCATTCAGCTTCGGCACGTGTCGGCAACGACTTCCAGTTTGCCGTCCGCTGCGCCGCTGGGGCTTGCACGGCCTTCACCTGCGGGTGCTGCCGTGGGGACGGTGCCCGGCCAGACTGCGGAGGCTGCGGGTCCGGCAGCGATGGCACAGATGCGCGCCGCCGCAGAAGACACCGGGCAGGCGGCTGCGGCCACGGCGCAGCAGGCCGCGCCACCCCCAACTCAGATGGCTCCGCAGCAGGCTTCGGGTGCCGCGCCACAAACAGCGGCACAGCCGCCGACGCGCCTGAATTTTTCCATGGTGACACCACATGACCCGGTTGCTGCCGGAGCGACATTCCAAGTGCCTGTGGTGATTGCAGGAGCCACTGACGTGGCATCCGTGCCGTTGCAAGTCCAGTATGACCCGGCAAAGCTGTTGCTGGTGAACGTGGATAACGGGGACTTTCTGGGCCGTGACGGGCAGGCGGTTGCGCTGGTGCATCGCGATGATGGTCCTGGCAACGTGACGGTGAACGCATCGCGTCCCCCAGGAGCACCCGGCATACAGGGGGCGGGAGTGGTGTGTATGCTGACCTTCCAGGCGAAGGCGGCGGGCGAGACCACGCTGACGATCACGCGGGCCGGAGCGATGAATAGCGCGCAGCAGCCGGTACAAGCACAGGGCGCGCAAGCGAACCTGGTGGTGAAGTAGGGGCAGAAATATTGAGGTGGAACAGGCCAAACCGCAAAGGTTCGGAACACGGCCTTACGCTGGTCGAGCTGATCGTGACGGTCGCCATCCTGGGCATTCTGGCCTCGGCTGCCATACCGATAGCGCGCTTCAAGGTCCAGCGAGAGAAGGAGCGGGAATTGCGGCGCGATTTGTGGGAGATGCGCGACGCCATTGACCACTACAAGGATGCGGCGGACAAAGGCGCCTTCCAGACGAAGGTGGACAGTATGAACTATCCGCCGGATTTGCAGACGCTCGTGAACGGCGTGGATGTGCAGGGCAAGAAACTGAAATTTCTGAGGCGGATTCCAGTGGACCCGATAACGGGCAAGGCCGAGTGGGGACTGCGCTCGATGCAGGATGACCCGGACTCAGACTCGTTTGGCGGACAGAATGTATTCGACGTGTACTCCAAGTCACAGGGAACTGCTCTGGACGGCACGAAGTACTCAACGTGGTAAGGAAGGACGATGCGCAGGATTCGCCAACAGGAAGCGGGCTTCACGCTACTGGAACTGATGATTGTGATGGCCATCATCGGCATCCTGGCGACGCTGGCTGTGCCGAGCTTCGTTGGCGCAATCAAGTCCGCGCGGGAGGCGGTGCTGAAGGAAGACCTGCACGTGATGCGCGCAGCCATCGATTCCTACACGATGGACAAGCAGAAAGCCCCGCAATCGCTGGACGACCTGGTGCAGGACGGCTATCTGCGTGCGATTCCTGATGACCCGATGACCAAGAGCAAAGATACATGGGTGACTGAAACCAGTGACGCGATGTATTCTCTGGACCAGACCGAGCCCGGTATCTCCGATGTGCACTCCGGCTCCGATGAGACAGGATCAGACGGGCAACCCTATTCCTCCTGGTAAGTGAAGAGGTCATGATGATTCAGCGGTCATTCTGCGCATTTCTTACACTGGTGCTGGCCGCGCTGGGCGGCGGTTTGCTGTGCGGAGCGCAGCAGGCGCCAGCCGGCAGGACGATTACCATCCGGGTGTTTGATGGCAAGACTGGCGAGCAGATCATGCCGTCGAATATCGAAGTGATTCTTGACCGTAGAAAATCGTCGCGCAGCGAGTGGATAAAACAGAACGACGATGGCTCAGCCACGGTTGTCATGCCTCCCGGATCCCAGGAGATCATGGTGCGGACCACCTACGACAACTCGACCGACTACTACATTAATTGCGATTCTGCCAAGGAGAGAAACACGTCGGTTGCGCACTGGTATTCGATTTCCGAGATTCTGACGACGGGCGTCGTGATGGCTGACGAGTGCGTGAAGCCGAAGGTGGCCGACAGGGTGAAGGTGCAGCCCAAGGCAGGCGAGTTTGACATGTTTGTGCGGCGCCGCAACTGGCGGGAACAAGAGTAAGAGGTAGCCGGGGGCTGGAGTCCTCGGGCGGTCTGCACTGTGGAGACAGATTTTCGTTGGCGCTTGATCCCATTCCTCCGACCACGTTTGAGTTCATTCAGCGCGTCGAGCAGGCGTATTCGTGCCTAATGCATACGGCTGGGCGCGGCAACGGCGAAGAGCTTGGCCTGGGTGGCAAGTTACTCTTTGCAGGTGAGTTGGATGAGGCTCGGCGTGCGCTGATTGTGGCCGGCAATATTGCGGGGGCGGCTTCACTGGCCGCGACATCTGACCCTGAAGCGCAGAAGCGGGCGGTGCGCGATGGCGTGGTGGACTTCCTGGTGACCTCGCTCGACGAGGCCCTGCGGATTCTGAAAAACGAGATCCGTAAGAGGGAGACAGTAGCCGTGTGCGTGGCGGCTGCGCCTGAGGCTGTGGATCTGGAAATGCAGGAGCGAGGCATCCTGCCTGATCTGCTGGCGCCGGGCCTAACGGGGCGATTTGCGGAGCCTGGACATAATCGAAGAGAGCCGTTTGTGTTGGGCCTGACAGCAGAAGCGGAGGGAGATGTGCTAGTTGCGTGGCGGGTAGCGGCGATGCCTGCGCAATGGCTGCCGAAGCTGGATGCAGTGGCCCTGGAGTGCCTGGACGGTGGACAGGAAGTGGAGCGACGCTGGTTGAGGCTAGCTCCGCGTTACCTGGGTAGACTGGCGCAGGGCGTGCGGCTATTGCGCTGCGACGAAGCCGTGGCGACGAACTTGCTTGATCGAGTGCGCGAACGGGTGACGGGTGGGGAGATTGCGATAGGGGTTGAAATGCAGGTGTGCACTCGGGGTGAGTTGCGTGTGCATCTGCTCTCGCCACCCGCCGTAGCGCCTATCACTTCCTGAATCAACGAGTTATTAGCCGCCGGTAGCCTCAATGAGGGTCCAGAGATCGCGGAGGCCATAGCCGGTCTTGGACGAGACGGGCAGGACCTCTTCCAGCCCTAGGCCTTTCCTTAGGGCAGCAAGGTTGCGGGTGCGCTCGTTGCCGCTGAGGCGGTCTATCTTGGTGGCAACGACGGCGAAGTCGCGCCTTGCCGCGCGGAGCCAGTCAATGAGCTGGCGGTCACTTGGCTGCGGCGGAATGTTTGAGTCCACGAGGCAGATACAAAGGCCAAGTGTTTCACGCTCTGCGAGATACGGCTCAATGAAGGCGGGCCAGCCGGCGGAGATGGATTTGGAGATCTTGGCGTAGCCGTAGCCGGGCAGGTCGGCAAAGATCTTCTTTTGCGTTTGGTCGGGCCCGATGAGGGCAAAGAAATTAATGGCCCGTGTGCGGCCGGGCGTGGAGGAGACTTTGGCAGCCTTGTCGCCCACCAATGCATTGAGCAGGCTGGACTTACCTACGTTGGAGCGGCCCAGGAAGGCAATCTCCGGCACGCTGGGCGCGGGAAACTGCGCAGCGGCGAGAGCCGAGAGTAGAAACTGAGTGGTATAGCGCATGAAATGTTGAGAATGACGAGTCAGCAGGCCAGCGAGTCAGCGTGCGTGCGGGCAAACCATCTGACCCAAGGATACAGGACTTGCGAATTTGCCGCCGAAACAAGTACCCCATCTTCACCGCGGAACAGGACGGCAACGATGGGGCACTCGGGTATCGTATAGATGTTAAATGGTTTACTGCCGCGCCGGTATGTTGTTGCCCATGTCACCGGGAGGAACGGCGGCGAGGACTTCGGTTTCCGGCGGGACGGGCGTGGGCAGCGGGCTTTCGAGGGCCAGCGCCAGCACCTCATCCATGGTATCGACGAAGTGTAGCTTCATGGAGCTCTTGATATTGTCGGGCAGCTCGGTGATGTCCTTCTCATTGGCACGGGGAAGGATGGCCTCAAAGATGCCGGCGCGAAGGGCGGCAAGGAGCTTCTCCTTGAGCCCGCCGATGGGCAGTACCTTGCCGCGCAGGGTGATTTCGCCGGTCATGGCGATGTCGCGACGTACGGGAATTTTGGCGAGCGCGCTGGCGAGGGCGGTGGCCATGGTGATGCCAGCGGAGGGGCCGTCCTTGGGAATGGCCCCCTCTGGCACGTGTAGATGGATGTCCACGTTGCGGTAGAACTCGCGACTGAGGCCGAGGGACTGCGCCTTGCCGCGGATGTAGCTGAGGGCAGCCTGCGCAGACTCCTGCATGACATCACCGAGCTGGCCGGTGATGGTGAGCTTGCCCTTGCCGTCGAGCACCTGGACTTCAGTTGTGAGAATGCTGCCGCCGACCTCTGTCCAAGCGAGGCCGGTGACGAGGCCGACTTCGCTCTTCTCGTGGACCTCTGACTCGCGGAAGCGGGGTACGCCGAGGAACTCGCTGATGTTGGCGGCGGTGAGCTCTTCCTTGTGCTTTGCGCCCTTCTTGACGACACGGCGAGCGACCTTGCGGCAGACGTTGCCGATTTCGCGCTCGAGGTTGCGGACGCCGGCCTCGCGGGTGTAGCTGCGGATGATTTCGAGGATGGCGTCATCCTGGAAGACGATGTTCTTTTCGCTGAGGCCAGTCTGCTCGCGCTGCTTCTTTACGAGGTACTGGCGGGCGATTTCGAGCTTTTCCTGCTCAGTGTAGCCTTGCAGGCGCAGCACTTCCATGCGGTCCTGGAGGGCCGCGGGGATGGTGTGCATGACGTTGGCCGTGGCGACGAACAGGACCTGCGAGAGGTCGTAATCGACGTCGAGGTAGTGGTCCTGGAAGGTCGTATTTTGCTCAGGGTCAAGGACTTCGAGCAGGGCCGAGGCCGGGTCGCCACGGAAGTCGGAGGCCATCTTGTCGACCTCATCGAGGAGGAAGACAGGGTTCTTGGTGCCGGCGCGCTTCATGTGCTGGATAATCTGGCCGGGCAGGGCGCCGATGTAGGTGCGCCGATGGCCGCGGATCTCGGCCTCATCGCGGACGCCGCCGAGGGAGAGACGCACGAACTTGCGGCCGGTGGCCTTGGCGATGGACATGCCAAGCGAGGTCTTGCCGACCCCTGGAGGCCCGACAAAACAAAGGATGGAGCCCTTGGGGTTCTTGACGAGCTGGCGGACGGCAAGGAACTCGAGGATGCGCTCCTTGATTTTCTCGAGGCCATAGTGGTCCTCGTTGAGCACCTTTTCAGCAAAGTCGATGGAGCGGGTTTCCTTGGACTTTTTCTTCCACGGTACGGCGAGGAGCCAGTCAATGTAATTGCGGCTGACGGTGGACTCGGCGGACATGGGTGGCATGGCCTCGAGCTTGCGCAGCTCCTGAATGGCCTTCTCGAGGACCTCCTTGGGCATGCCGGCGGATTCAATTTTCTTACGCAGCTCGTCGAACTCGTTTTTTTCGCCGCGTCCCAGCTCCTTTTGGATGGCCTTGATCTTCTCGTTGAGGTAGTACTCCTTCTGGGCGCGCTCCATCTGGCGCTTGACGCGGGACTGGATGTTGCGGTCGAGGTCGAGCTTCTCAATTTCGATATCGAGGACATCGGCGATGCGGGCCAGTCGCGTAGCGGGGTCGAAGATGGCGAGGAGTTCCTGCTTTTCCTCGATGCCGAGCTGGAGGTTGGCGGCAACAGTGTCAGAGAGTTTGGCGGGCTCGTCCATGCGTGCCGAGGCGATGATGGTCTCGTAGTTGAGAGACTGCTGGAGCTTGACGTACTGCTCGAAGAGGCTGGTGACGCGCTGCATGAGCTGCTCGACGGCAGGCGTCATCTCAAACTCTGACTTGCCGGTGCGCACGGTGGCGACGAAAAAGCCGTCGCGATCGGTGACCTCAATGGATTTGGCGCGCTCGACGCCTTCGACCAGCACCTTGATGTTGCCGTCGGGCATTTTGACGCTCTGCACGATGGTGCAGATGGCACCTACCTGAAAGATATCCTTGGCTTTAGGTTCATCAATGGCGGCATCGTGCTGGGTGGCGAGGAAGATTTTTCGGTCGCCGTTGAGCGCTTCTTCAAGGGCGCGGACACTGGATTGGCGGCCGACGACGAAGGGCGTCATCATGTAGGGGAAGATCACCATGTCCCGGATGGGCATCATGGGAAGCTTGAGGGTCGCGGACTTCTCGCGGGAAGCAGTCATAATGAATACCTTGAAGAATTAGACGCGCAAGGAACCTTCCGGCTGCAGGGGATGTATTGCGCAGGTCTTGTTGGGATTGTACAGCGGAAGGCGGTGCGGGTCTTGCGGAGCAGCCGCCATTCGATGGAGCTTAGAAATTTTCGGCAAACTTTCTGTGGAAAAGAAAAATATTCAAGGGGGGGTGGGGGTGCCCGGCCGTTCAGTCCAGTTTCACGATCCCAGCCCCACCAGCTTTGTGTGCGCGTACGAGCAGGATTGGCGCTATTTCAATTGTGCGATAAACGGGGAAAATTATCTGCAAACGTGCTGCAAGATTTTTCACTGGGATGAACGCGAGCCCCGGTCATGACGCAGGAAAACTGCGTAAGGCCCGGGGCGCGAGATTGGGAGGCGGTCAGGACTTTGGCTGACGTGACCGCCTGTTGACGAAAGCGCAGAGGCCTCCGGCGAGGAAACCAGCGGCGAAGGCGACGCCTACGGATTGAAGCGGGTTCTGCTTGACCGTGTGCCGTGCCTCATCAATTGCATCCTCTGCGGCATGACGGCCATGCTTGATGGCCTGGGTTGCCGTGCGTACGCCGTCTTCCACCGCATCGGTAACGATTGCCTTAACCTTGGTGACGGTCCGAAAGGCATTTTCAAGGGCTGGCGCATGTTCTGAAACATTAGGCTGCATGGTCGGTTTCCCCCTTTTCGGAGACAGGATGGCTTGAATAGATACGATGTGCTGTGATGCTGGGCCCACATACATGTGACGTATGACGTGCAGACAGGTATCAGGCCATGCACAACTTGTTAAGGAAGATTGGTTTGCGCGGATGCTGGGCGTGGAGCACGCAGAAAAAACTGCCTGCATGGGAGGCATGCAGGCAGCGTTGAGAGGCAGGTCGAGGTGGATTATCCAGCCTTCTCGAGCAGGCAGAGGGAGAGGTCGCGGCGCTCGACCATTTCGCGGGTGATTTCGAGGTCGCGTGCGCGCTTGCTCGAGGGCAGATGGTACATGAGGTCGAGCATCAGCTCTTCGATGATCATGCGCAGACCGCGGGCGCCGACCTTGCGGGCGAGGGCTTCGCGGGCGATGGCGCTGACGGCCTCCTGCGTGAAGTGGAGGCGAACGTTCTCGTACTCGAGCAGGCGCTGGTACTGCTTAAGGATGGCGTTCCGCGGCTTGGTGAGGATCTCAATGAGCGCAGCTTCGTCGAGCTCGTCGAGGATGCCCATGACGGGGAGGCGGCCGACGAACTCGGGGATCAGACCATACTTGATGAGATCCTGCGGCTCGGTTTTGCGGAGCAGCTCAGTGTCGCGGTGTGAGCGGTTGGTTGCTGCATCGGCTTCGGCTTCACTGGCTTTAAAGCCGAGGGCCTTCTTGCCGATGCGGCGGCCGACGACGCGCTCGAGACCGACGAAGGCGCCACCGCAGATGAAGAGGATGTTGGTAGTGTCAACGGCGGTGAATTCCTGGTGGGGATGCTTGCGGCCGCCCTGCGGGGGCACGTTGGCCACTGTGCCCTCGAGAATCTTGAGCAGCGCCTGCTGAACGCCCTCGCCGGAGACATCGCGGGTGATGGAGGGGTTCTCGTCCTTGCGTCCGATCTTATCGATCTCGTCGATGTAGATGATGCCCTGCTGGGCGCGGTTGACATCGCCGTCGGCGGCCTGCAGAAGCTTGAGGATGATGTTCTCAACATCCTCGCCGACGTAGCCAGCCTCAGTGAGAGTGGTGGCGTCCACGATGGCGAACGGGACGTCCAGCATCTTGGCGAGCGTGTGGGCAAGCAGAGTTTTGCCGGAGCCGGTGGGGCCGATGAGGAGGATGTTGGACTTAGCGAGCTCGACGTCATTGTTGCGCATGCGGTTCATCTGGATGCGCTTGTAGTGGTTGTAGACGGCGACGGCGAGCTTTTTCTTGGTCTGGTCCTGGCCGATGACGAAGTCGTCGAGGAAGCTCTTCACTTCCTGCGGCTTGGGCAGATGTCCTGCGGCGGTGGCAGGGTGGGCAGAGTCGCCGCGGTCGTCCTCGAGGATTGAGTTGCATACAGCGACACACTCGTCGCAGATGTATGCGCGAGGATAGTCGCTGGGCGACGAGATCAACTTGGCCACGGCGTCCTGCGACTTATGGCAGAACGAACAGCGTAGAGCCTCTTCGGGTCCCGTGCGCGTTTTCATAGATTTGTACTCCCTCTGGACGAACCTTGTGCTTACTGCCTGACTGCGTTGATAGACCGGCTGTTACGTGCGGGGCCGATCAATGATTTCGTCGATGATGCCGTATTCCTTGGCCTGCTGCGCGTTCATGATGAAGTCGCGCTCGACGTCGCGCTCGATGCGGTCGAGCGGCTGGCCGGTGTGCTGGGCCATAAGATTGTTGGTGATTTCGCGGATGCGCAGGATCTCGCGTGCGTGGATGTCAATGTCAGTGGCCTGGCCGCTGAGGCCGCCCATGGACGGCTGGTGAATGAGAATGCGCGAGTTGGGCAGGGCGAAGCGCTTGCCCTTGGTGCCGGCGAGCAGGAGAAATGCTCCCATGCTGGCAGCCTGGCCGATGCAGTAGGTGACCACGTTGTTCTTGATGAACTGCATGGTGTCATAAATGGCCAGGCCGGCGGTGATGGAGCCGCCGGGCGAATTGATGTAAAGCTGAACATCCTTTTCCGGGTCCTCGCCGGAGAGGAAGAGCAACTGGGCGACGACGAGATTGGCCACCTGATCGTCAATAGGCGTGCCGAGGAAGATGATGTTGTCGCGTAGCAGACGGGAATATATGTCGTAGGCGCGTTCGCCTCTGCTCGTCTGCTCAACCACCATGGGAACCAATGCCATTGGGTGCTCTTCTCGCTTTTCCTTCGTAAATGGTGTTGCCAGTGTATCTGATGTTGCTTAGGCCGGGATGGTGCAAAACCCGGCCCGAAAAGTGCAAGATTTGCCGCGTTCAAAAGGGTGCTACGCGGGAAGCCTTTCATACAGCAGGTTCGCTGTTTTTTCGCGTTTCATTTGTTCCCGGATTCTAGCGAGGCCGCCGTCCTGCGTCAAACGCTGGCGGAGTGTCTCGACTGGTTCGCGGGACTGGAGCGCTGCAATGTGAACTTCGCGTTCGACTTCTTCGTCGGTAACGGTGATGCCTTCGGCCTCGGCAATCCTGTCGAGCAGGAGGGTTGCCTTGACCTCGGCGACGGCGCCGTCGCGCTGCGCGGCGCGGAGGCGGGCGAAGTCGAGCTTGCGCATCTGATCCGTACTCATGCCCTGGGCAGCGAGGGCGCGGAGGCCACGCTCAAGGCGCGTGTCTATCTGGTCCTGCACAAGCGACTCGGGCACGGGGAACTGGAAGCGCTCATTAAGGGCGGCAAAGAGCTTGTCCTTGGTTTCGGCTTCGACGCTGCGGCGCTTGCGGTTGGCCATGTGCTCGCGAACGCGGTTTTTGAGCTCATCAAGATTTTCGTAGTTGCCCATCTCCTTGGCAAAGTCGTCGTTCAGCTCAGGGACGATGCGTTTCTTGATGGCCTTGACGGTGACGTCGTAGGCGACGGTCTTGTTCGCGAGCTTTGCATCCGGGTAGTCAGCGGGGTAGATGACCTCAGCTTTGAGCTCCTGGCCGGGCTTGGCGCCGCGGAGGACGGTGGTGAAGGCTTCAACGGTGTCCTTGCCTCCGACCTCGACTAGGGAGTCCTCGCCTGCGAGGGGCGCGGCCTCGTCATCGCCGGCAATCGTTCCGCTGTAAGAGATCTGGGCCCAGTCGCCGTCGACGAGGGCGCGATCTTCCTCGACCGGCTCGATGGTGGCGCGAGACTCGCGCAGCTCTTCCATTTCACGGTGGAACTCTTCGTCAGTGACTTCGACGGCGGGCTTTTCGACGATGACATCCTTGTAGCCATCGATGGAGAAGTCGGTGAGGTACTCGAAGACCGCCTTGACGTGGAGGGGCTGGCCGTCGTCGATGGTTAGCTCAGTGACCTGGGGCTGGCCGACGGGCTTTATGCCGAGTTCAGCGACGCCCTTGTTGAAGCGCTCTGGGAGCAGGGAGTCAATGACTTCCTTGCGGATTTCGGCGGCGAAGCGGCGGCGAATGACCGATTCCGGCACTTTGCCGGGGCGGAAACCGGGGATGCGAGCGTACTTCTGATAGCTGCGGACTACGCCGCGAAAGGCCTTGGAGACCTCATCGGCGGGCACGTCGAGAACGAGCTCGCGGGTGCAGTCTGGATTGAGAACCGGGCCATGCTGATGCTCGTGGGTGTGCTCATGGCCTTCGTGGATGTGCGCTGCCTCAGCCGTTTCGGGTTGGGGTGTGTTTTCGAGGGTATCGGTAGAACTCAACGTTTTGCCTTCCGGGCGCGAGGGGCGCCAAACAAACTGCCGCGATGGGCTGGGACTCCTGGCGAAGCGCAGCCAAATGGCGGGGGAGAAATCCTCTCTTTATGGTAAGAGGGATTGCAGGCAGGGTCAAACCGCCGGATCTGAGGATGGGGCGATGAAGCACCGGCAAAGGCACGTGCCTGCCGAGTGACACTTTGGCAGGCAGCAAGAGAAAGGGAGGCTGTTCCCGGCGCTAAAAATGGAGGGCGATGCCGGTGGTAAAGCGGAACTTGGTGCCTTCACTAGGCGAGACGGAAGGCGCGGCGATGTGGTCGGCCTGAATGCGCCAGGCAAAGAAGGGAGCGAGGGGGATATCCGCGCCCGCGCCGATGGCATAGGCGAAGTCATTCGCGGAAATTCTGACGGGCCCGGCGCTGTTGGCCGAGTGTTCGCCACCGACGAGGCCGTGGGCAAAGACACGGAAGCCCATGGCTCCGAGGGTGAGGCGGGGTCCGAACAGGTAGGTGGTGGTGTGGGGTATGGTGTCGCTGGCACCGGTTCCATAGTGGGCTACGTCCGCCTCGGCGCCGATGAAGGGCAGGACGCGGATGTGACCGGTGGCCTCCCAGCCGTTGAGCCCGCCGACGTTGGGATAGAAGGCATCAGAGCCGAGACGGCTGTATCCAAAGAAGATGTCGCCCTTGGGAAGCTGGGCGTGGGCAGCGGCGCCGGCAAGCAAGAGCACGACGGTGGCGAGCAGAGAAAAGAGGTGAGTGAGCCGTTGGGGGATCGGCATGGGTATGGCTCCCTTCTGGCCACTGCGCGAGCGGCCTTGCGATGCGTGATAACAGATAACTGATGGTGGCACATGGCCGGGCGGTTGCCTTGCAGGGAGGCAACGCGCGGAACCTGGAAGATTACGTTACGGATGCCGGGGGTAGAATCCAGCGGGAGGAGGAGAAGGGATGCGGAAGAGTTGGCAGGTCTGGCTAGGTGTGGGTTTCATGGTGCTGCTGGCAGGTCAGACGAGCGCATCGCGGAGTGCGCAGGCTGAAGAAGCGCCGGTACGGGTGGCGATTGTGGGGCTGGTGCACGGGCATGTAGAGGGCTTTCTGGGCCAACTGCCTCAGCACCACGACGTAAAGCTAGTGGGCATTGCAGAAGCGGACCCAGCGCTGGTGGCGAAGTATGAAAAGAAGTATGGGCTACCGGCGAGCCTATTCTATAAGGACACGGTGAGCGTCATCGCGGAGGCGCATCCGCAGGCAGTGCTGGTGTACACGTCGATTGCGGACCACCGGAAGGTGATTGAGGCCGCAGCGAAGCAGGGCGTGGATGTGATGGTGGAGAAGCCGTTGACTATCTCACTGGAGGACGCGCTGGCGATTCGCAAGACCGCGCGTGAGCACCATATCCAGGTGCTGGTGAATTATGAGACGACCTGGTACGCGAGCAATCGCGCGGCCTATGACGAGCTGAGGATGGGGCGGCTGGGAGCGGTGCGGCGCGTAGTAGTGCACGACGGGCACCAGGGACCGAAGGAGATTGGTGTGCCACCGGAGTTTCTGGGCTGGCTGACGGACCCGGCGCAGAATGGCGCGGGCGCGCTGTATGACTTTGGCTGCTACGGCGTGGACCTGATGACGTGGCTGATGCACGGGGAGACTCCGCTGACTGTGACTGCAGTGGTGACGCATGACAAGCCGGAGACGTATCCGCGGGTGGATGATGACTCAACGATTGTGCTGACGTATCCGCATGCGCAGGCAGTGATCATGGGCTCGTGGAACTGGCCGTTTTCGCGGAAGGACATGGAGGTGTACGGGGCGACGGGGTATGCGATCACGGTGGAGGCAGACAAGCTGCGCGTGCGGCATGAACATGACATTCGCGAGAGGCTGGTGACATTGCCAGCGCTGACGGGCGCGGAGAGCAATTCGCTGAGCTACCTGACTGCGGTGCTGCGTGGGCGACTGCGGCCGAAGGGAGACCTGACGGCGCTGGATACAAACGTGACGGTGATGCAGATTCTGGATGCGGCGCGGGAGTCTGCGCGGACGGGACGGACTGTGCGGCTGACAAGGCTGGGGGACGAGTGACCGGCAGGCGGGCGCAATGCACCCGCCTGTGAGGGATAGACGCGCGGCCAGTTGGTTTTTTCTTGATCGTGCGGACGCCGAGAGTGCGCTACTTCGCCTGTTCCTCGGTGTGGGCGTTTGCGCGCCTGCCGTGTTTCACAAAGTCTGTTTCTTCGCGGGAGAGTTCGCTGACGGCGACGCCAATCTTGACGCCGTTCTCGTAGATTTTTGAGAGGAACTCCCGGTTGTCGTAACGGTTAAAGACCAGCTCGGAATGTTTGGGGGTGTGTTCATCGATCGAGGCACGCACCAGGAAGTCAGAGGACATTTTGCCGTCGACGCTGGAGACGCGCATGGCGCCCTGATCCGTCTGGCCGATGATCCTGAAGATGTAGTGGCCCGGCGGCAGCGTGGTGTTGTTCACGACAAAGGGGTGCTGGATGTTTGCTTCAATTGGGTTCATGATTTGGGCCTGAGCGCTGCGCGGTGCAGCAAACAGGAGGGAAAAGGCAACAACAGAAACGACAAAGGTGAAAAGTTTACTCATGCAACAACCTCCTCTGTTCTTGCTGCGATGCGAGGTCGTGATGCGCCGTTGCCGGGCGTTGTAACGTGCAGTCCGCTTGGTTTTGATGGGAGAAAAAGGTTTGTGGAAAAGACAAGCGGATTGTCTCTTACTGGATGGGGAGTTCGGACACAGGAGTGAAGGGATAGGAACCTCTCATTGCTCTGCTGCAAAGCGGCGAACAATGAGAGGCTCGATTGTGGGCAGAATGCGAACTAAGGAACGTAGACGTGCAGGCGGACGTGCCATTTGGTGCTCTGGCCGGGCTGGAGCGTCACCATGCCGGTGTCCATGTTGCCCCACTCCTTGCCGAAGGGATCGGCGAAGTTGTACTGGTGCTCGATGGCAACGAACTGCATGGCTGGCGGGGCGTACATCTGGATTGTCTTGATCTCGGGTGAGAGTCCTTCGATGTTGACGGCGTAGCGAGCGGCGGGGTCAATGACCTTGACGGTGGCTGCGCCGTTGGTCCACGTGAGTTGGCTCCAGTTGTCGTCATAGAAGTTTTGGGCGAGCGGGACTCCGTTGGGGTTGCGGAGATCGTATTGGCCGCTGACGGGGATGAGCTTGCCGGTGGGGAAGACATTGTCGTAGTTATCCACCACGGCGAGTTGGGAGCCGGGGATGTGGATGCGGACCTGGGTGCGGTTACCGGAGGGCAGGTTGAAGTAAGGGTGCCAGCCGATGGCAATGGGCTCGGCCAGGCTGCCGACGTTGTGCGCCACAATGCTGGCGTCCACGGCTTCGGCGGTCAGCCGGATGGTGACGTCGAGGTCGGTTTTTGAGAGCCAGTGGCCACCGAAGTCACCGGCATGGATGGTGCCTGTGACTTCCTGCCCGCCAGGGATGTCCTTTACACGTACGCCGTCAGTTTTGGCCTTGAGGATGAGACCGTGCATGGCGTGGCGCGTTGCATCGGGGTTCTTGCCAACGTTGTTGGCGGGAAGTGTGATTGCATGGCCCTGCCAGTGGGTAGTGACGGTCTTGCCGTCAGGTGAGAGCGTGCCGATGATGCGGTTGGGGTAAGGCACGAGGAAGGCCGCGCCGAGGCGATAGCCGAGATCGCCGAAGTCGTCATCCTTGACGTCGAGCAACTCCTTGGCGGCGGCGAGGTCAGGCGAGGCGAGGACGTTGACGTTGCCCTTGCCGGGGAAGTTGGCGGTGATCTGGATGAGTTCCATACCGCGGCCGGGGGCGAGGGTGATGCTGGTGAACTCGGGGCGCGATTTATTGGTGACGGTGCGGTTGAGGGTCACGACCGGCTGGCCACCAATGGTGGTCTGGGCATGGCTGGGAGCAGCGACAAGTGTGCCGGGCAGAGCCAGCAGAACGGAGGCGGGCAGAGCGGCAAGGGTACGCAACAGAGGCTTCATCGGAATCCATCCCTGAGGGTGCAGTCGGATTTTCCGGAGCGGCTTAGCGCGGATTTCGCGGCGCGTGAAAGCGTATTCCGGAAGCGGTCCTCATTCTACGCCAAGTAGTAATGCGAGGCCGAGGGCATTCGCGCAAGGTGATGGAAAGGCAACGGTGGCGCATGGGAGGGTATGGATCAGAAACAGAGAAAATGCGTGAAGAGGCTACGCGGCGCTGGTTCTGAGCTAAAGGGCTTTCGAATTCTGGTCGCTGTTGACACTACCGGGACGGTGGTGCCGGTAGTGTCAACAGGCCCTAGCGAGCGGCTGGCGCGATGGCAAAGCGATAGATTTCCACGCTAATCGGAGCCACTGTAAGGGTAGTGGGCGTGTTGGCGATTGCGCTTTCCTTCACGTTGACCTGCGGCAACTGGCCGACATGGTTTGCAGCATCGAGATTGTCACCAGTCATGCGCCACAGCGTTGCTTCGCCGCTGAGGTGTACGCCGTTCACGGTCAGAGCGAACTTCTGCACGGAGTCGGTTGCGTTCACCACGGCGAGGGTGAGGAACTTGTGGTCTGCGCTGAGCGCCGCCACCATATCCAACGGGTATGTAGGACTGCCGGCGCTGGTGCGTGGAAGGTCTCCGACGATGTGTTGCAAAGGAGCGGGCTGCGGGGAGTTGCCTGTGAGTGCAACCGGGATGGCGTCGGCACCGAGGTGCTCACCGTACAAGCTGAACAGCAGGCCGTTGGTGTTGAGTGTCGCTGCGGTCTGGTTGAAGTCAAGCGTAGACACGCCCATGGTGAAGGCGGTCATGCGAAGAAAGTCGGTCTCGCGAAGCATTTCATTGAAGACCATGGCATAAGCGAGAGCGAGTTTGAGATTGGTCTGGCCGCCGGTGTAGGCGTACTCGTCATTCGACATGAAGATTTTCTTGGTCTTCATCTCGGGAAAGCGCCGCTCATACTCCTGCCACTCCTCGCCTTTCAGGTGTACGCGATCAGATGGGCGTCGCACCCACTCGAGGTTGGTTTCCTGATCGGGCACGTAGCCCGCTTCGAGGCGGCCGACCTTGATTCCTTTCTCGGCGCGTTCGCGGTCCCAGCGTACACCGGCGCGTGTGTACCAGTGCTCGGTGACGCCATCGAAGTAGCCCCAGTCGTGTTTGAGGAAGCCGCAGGTCCAGTCTGCGTCGGAGCAGATGCCGGCTTGATCGATGGGAATATGCCAGTCGGCGGCTACACCCTCGAAAATTGCCTCTTCTGGCATGGAGCCGGATGCCAGCAGCGTGATGGATGGGTCCGCCGCTCGCATCGCTTTCGCAAACTCATTGTGTTTGAGAAGGTAATACTTCAGATCGGTGCGGCCAAGCTGCCATTGACCATACGGCTCGTTGCCTATGTCCCACAGCCTGACGTGATACGGCTCCGGATGTCCGTTGCGTGCGCGCATAGTGCCCATGGGCGTGCTGGTGGCACCGTTCATGTATTCGACTTCCTCGGCCGCAGAGTGTGCGTCTCCGAAGCCGGCGTTGACGGTGATGTACGGCTCGACGCCAATGAGTTTGCAGAAGGTCATGAACTCATCCATGCCGACATCATTGGTCTGCATGGCGTTCCATGCGTAGTCGAAATCGGGCGGCCGCTGGTCGCGTGGGCCAACCGAGTGATACCAGTTGAAGTCGGAGATGAAGTTGCCGCCGGGGAGGCGCCAGAAGCCGGAGTGTAACTGCTTCAGTTGTGCAATGACTTCCGGGCGGAAGCCGTCGAGGTTGTCGGCGGGCATGAGTGAGACGGCACCGATGTGGAAGTTGCCGCTGCCCGTACCGGTGATCTCGAGTGCGCCGGCCTCGGCGTCTGCCTGGGCTGTGAATGCAAACGGCAGTTGTTTGTATGTAGACGAGGGCGTAGGAAGCGCGACGGCCTGCCGATCGTTCGCGCCTTCACCCCAGACGAGCGCGACCTCCACCTTTGCACCGGGTGTTGCGCGAAGCCAGATGTGGCCGACATATCTCTTTCCCTTGACCAGGGCGAAGCCCGACTGACGAATGCCATGTTGTGTGGTGGCATCAAGCTCGATGCGCGGGCTCTGTTCGCCTACGAAGGGGTGGTCCTTGTCCATGACGACTGCTTCGCCTGGGCCGATGGGATGCCACTTCCGCAGTTGCATGTTGCGGAAGGGGCCTGCCTGGGCCGGCGCTGCCGCCTGGGGTTCCTCAGGCTTGATCGGGAAGTAGAACTTGCGGTCATCGAGCATCTCGGACCAGAGGCTCCGATAGATGAGTGAGCCGATGTGTTCAATGAACATGCCGTATTCATACGGCGACACGGGCCGTGCGGTTTGTTGCGTGTCAATGTTGACCTTCAGCTCCTGTGGCGGGATTGGAGCACTTTGCTGGGCAATTCCTGTTCCCAGAGTGTTGGCAAGCAAGAACGTGGCAGCTGCAACGATGACAGTTTGCTTTATCATTCAGGACTCCCTGCAATTTCGTCGATGTGCGCGCTTTTTGAGTCAAATATGGAATTCATCGTCCCGATGCGCGAGCGGTTGTCTTCTTCTCGCTGACGATGGCTTCGGCTGCATTCGCTGCCAGCACCCAACTGCTGGCAGCTGAGACGGTGGTCTCATGCTCAAACCAGAGCATGCCGAAGTCACTCATACACTCCGGGAAGTCAGGCTTGATGACGACGTAACCGGGAATCATTGCGCCCGGAATGTAGGAGTAGTCGCCCCGGTTGATGGAGTAAGTATGGCGTCTTGAGACCATGCCAATGGCAGCGATGTAGGACTCGCTCGAGACGGGGTGTGTGCCGAGCAGGTAGTTGGCTGCCCGCAGCGTGTATTCCGGCCCGACGATATCGGGAAACGCTTCGTGAAGGAAGTACATCTCAGCGCCGAAGTTTGCCACCTGCTCCGCACCGCCCCAGTCGCCGCGCGCGGGAGGGACGCCGAACGGGGTCGCTTCGAGTTGGCGATTCAACTGCGGCATCCATGCCTCAAGCGCGGATTTGAACTTTTCTGTGTAGCTGGCATCGAGGTAGGGCAAGGCGCGCACGGCGGTCCAGCCGCGGGCGTCCATGTGCTCGAGCACGCTCGGGAAGAGCTGCTCGACGCGCTGCTTGTACGGCTCGGCGCCGTTGGTGGCGATCATGAGCTCGAGCGCGGCAGACCAATCAGGCGGTCCGAAACGCGCGGAACCGCCCCAACGCGGATTTGGAGCCGGGTGCGCCTTCTCGTCATTCCAGAGCTTGATGGCGGTGTCCAGACACTCTTTCGCAAGAGCATCATTCCAGCCCTTGAGTACGCCGGATGCGGCGGCCAGCGATGCCGCTGCGCCGTACTGGTTGAAGGTGGTGTACCCGGTCCAGGCCCAGCGGTCGTCAGGCTTGCCGGAGTAGTCGCCCTTCATCTCGTCGAGCGAGAGCTTCGGATCGTACAGGCGGTTGTCACTCTGGGACGCTGCATCGCCAACGAAGGTGTATTGCGACAGCCAGGCCGACTGGATCCCGACAATGGGATGGCCGAAGGCATGCACCTGCGCGAGCTGCTGCAGCACGCCATGTTCGACCTGCTGCACAATGTCGGGGATGCCGTCAGGCCGGTGCATCTGGACCGAGCGGGCCTTTTGATCGACAGTGAGCTGGTCCCACTTCGGGTGGAAGGTAGAGTAGGTGAGCGAAAGGTTCTGGATAGTGGCGTACTGGCCGTAATCGTCGTTGTCGAAGTCGCCGGCGTCGAACCAGCCGCCGACGTTCAGGCCAGGGACGTGTTCGCCGGGCTTGAAGGGCGAGTAGGTCTCAGGACCCATTGCGTAGCCGTCGAAATGCGGCGTATTGGGCGGGG
>JAKAFB010000062.1 GCA_021818105.1 Acidobacteriota bacterium | reverse complement strand
TCGGCAGTTCGCGCGTAGTGACTAACAATACCGGCACGGTTTGCTACGACGCGGACTTTACACCCTTTGGAGCAGAGCGCGCCTACACCATTAACTGCGCGCAGAATGCCTACAAATTCGAAGGCAAAGAACGCGACCCCGAAACCGGCAACGACAATTTCGGAGCGCGCTCCTACGCGTGGCGGCTGGGCCGCTGGCTCAGCTCGGACTGGTCGTCGGTGCCCACCCCCGTGCCCTACGCCAACCTGACCAACCCGCAGACCCTCAATCTCTACGCCATGGTCGCCGACGATCCCCAATCCTTCGCCGATCTCGACGGACACGATACGACAGCCGCCGTTACGCAGGCCGGGGCCGGCGACGTGTCTTCCGTCTCCACTGGAGGTAGCAGCGGTCAGAATCCCAACCCGCCCCAGCAGCCACGCTCGGCGAATCCTCTCCCTCCGCCTCCTCTGCAAAAGGCCCAACAGACGAACTTGTCCGGAGAGATAAGGAACATTCCTAAATATAACTTTGCGCTTGATCTCACTGGCCTTTCTCCGAATGTCCAGTTCAATTCACAGAGTAGTAACGTCCATCCGGTATTCACACCAGATACAGCAGCAGCATTGAATTCCGCCCTTATTACCCTCAATAACGCCGGGATTGTTCCGACATTGAATAGTGCCTTTCGAACTTTTGCGGACCAGGCTCGAATGCGGAGTGGCGGTTCAGGAAGCAGACCAGCAGCGCTGTTTTCTTGGCATGAGGCGGGAAACGCTGTCGATATTCAACCGGGAAGATCATTCCCGACAATTCGGTCAGTAATGCAGCAGAATGGATTTACCTGGGGTGGTAACTGGAGAGGAAATCAATACGACCCAGTTCATTTCGAGATGCAACGTCCCCATTCTGAATTATTCATTGACATTCTTAAGGCACAGGCTGCTTGGAGCGCACAGCAATGATGATAATTGCGGGAAAGGAAATCAGAGACGATATGCGGAAACGCCGAAAGGGTTCACAAAAGGCACTTCTCCTTACCATGTTGGCATGTCTCGCCTTCCTTGGCCTCCCAGCTCGAATCATCGGGAGAACCGGAATTGCGAACGCACAGGCCGTCAACACACAGGACAGCGCAAGCTATTTTTGGGGGACCTCGGACGACGCACAACACTGCGGCGGAGCCTTCCTCCTCTACTTAGACCAAAGCCGCAATACAGGAGGTATCTTCATTGTCACTAAGATGGAAAAATTCCGCAGCCTCACCTTTGGCAATAGCGGCGACTTGCAATTCGAGTGGACTTCCTTAGGAGATGTAAACTACCGTTTTTCTGGCCATTTCACGCAAGAGGGGTTTTCAGGCGACATCAGTCAAGAAAAGCCCAAGACTCACGAGGAATCATATTTGTGTGAATTATCTGCCACGAGGCTGATACTTAAAAACGAGCTCATGGGCGCGAGGAGCCAAATCAATTTCTCTCGGTTTACCAATGAAGGGTACTCCAGCGATGGTGGAGACCCAACAGGAGTTGATATTCGCTTTCTTTCAACAAAGAATGGAACGGTGGGAATGATTACGTTCTATGCTGGGCTATGGGACGAGCCAATGTTTACGCCTCTTGTCCTCACCAATATCCAGAGGAACGGAAGCGTAATCCGTTTTGATGCTAGAGTTTCTGATGGATTGCGACATTACCGACTAACTGTGAATGCTCGCGGTGGATTGTTCTGCCGTGTCGAACAAGACTCACAGGAAAAGCACAGTTGTACCCCGCTGCGTACCGATAGGCACGTGTTACCTCTTATCGATTGGTAGACTCGGCCCAACAGCAGAGCGGTGACCCGACACTTCCAACCGAAGTCCAGGAACCTGCTCCCAGCTTGCTGGACCAAGCGCTCAAACCATCTCTATCAACGGCGCTTATGGTCGGGACAGACGGCCTAGGGGATCTAGGCAGGTGGCCCGGTCATAAGTAGCCACGAACCTTTCGTGCCCCATCCATCCACAGTCTTATCGTGGATGGGTGGGAGACCAAGAACCTCAGCAGTCCTTGGGGGCTCGGGGGGCTGGCCCGGGTGGCGGGTAGCCGGGTGCCCCAGGTCTCGATTCTGAGACCTGGGAAAGCGATACGATGGGATCGGCCATGGGTACGATACGCTCCTCCTCACATGCAGCCGGTTTGTTCTGCTGCCCATCCCGCTTCACCGTCAAGCAACGCGACGCCGAAACCGGGCAGGTGGCCCCGGTGCCAAGGGAAGTGAATCCAACCACTAAAGATGGGTGCCCCCGGTCCCTCGCTTTTGGGGACCGGGGAATCCACCACCTTCACCCATCCCGTTCTTCTCTCCCAGCCCCTGAATCGGATGCCCCATCCGCGTCGTCCGCGTAGCGCACTCCATGGGTTGCCCCCCCCAAAAAAATCCTCGCCGAGATTTGCAGAGAATTACCCCCACTTCGCGCACAATAAGAACTGACTCAGAGCAGGGTCCGGGTTCAGGGCATTCGGCAGGGGATACCCCCTCCCCCCCTACCCCCCTTGATTATTTTTCTTTTCCACAGAAAGTTTGCCGATTATTTCGCCGCTCTGTGAAACACCATCGCAGCCACCGTGTACACGCACTTGTATCACCGCCATCTCTATAGTATTTTACTAACCAGTTAGTTAAACACATGGTTACCTCCATCAAGACCAAAGCGCAATCTGACCGCTCCACGCTTACACGTGCGCGCATCCTTCAAGCAGCCTTGCATGAGTTCAGCACTCACGGCTTTGCCGGCGCTCGCACCAGCCGCATCGCACAGGCTGCCCGAGTGAACAAAGCCTTGCTCTACTACTACTTCGACAGCAAGGAGAAACTCTACGCAGCGGCTATTGAGATGATTGCCGACAAAGTCTTTGAGCGCACCATGAGTGTCTACCAGCACAAGGCCACCGCGGGCGAACGACTGATGCGCACTGCGCTCGATCATTTTGACCGCATGCTCACACAATGGGAGTTTCAAAGCATCATGCAACAGGAAATGATGCGCCACCATAAGGGAGAACCCGGAGCGCTTCCTCTCATCGTCGAGCGCTTCTTTGCACCTTTGCAATCCGTATACCGCAAGGTTGTCCAGGAAGGCATTGCCTCGGGCGAATTGATTGATGTCGACTGGATGCAGATTCAGCTCGCTGCAATTGGAGCAAACGTCTTTTACTTCCTCAGCGCACCCGTCTATCGCATGGTCATGCCCTTTGAGCCGCTGGAAGCAAAGACGCTGGCCACACGGCGCAAGGCTCTAGTCGAATACATCGGGCAGGCCATCTTCCAGGATCGCAGCCACGGCGCCACGCTTGCGGCGCGTGTACTGGCCGATACGCCCATGCCTGACATCAAGCACAATCGGCTTCTTTCCCGGAGGGACCATGAGCGCGCGTAACCGCGTCTTCCTCATCCTCGGTATCTTGTTTGTCGGATCCTTGGCTTGGTATCTTTTCACCGCGCGCCCCCCCGCAGATCTCAAGCTCATCGGAACGGTTGATGCCAACGAGGTCATGGTCAGCGCCAAGATCCCAGGCCGCGTTGAAAAGCTCCTCGTGAATGAAGGAGAGCTCGTGCAGGCCGGGCAGCTCATCGCCGTGATTGAAAGCGCAGATCTGCAGGCTGCCAACAACGCCGCGCTGGCAAGCGCCGCCAGCAGTCGCTGGAAATTGGACGAATCCATTGAAACGGAGCGCCAGACGCGCGGCGAAACCACCAGCGCCACTGTAAATGCCGAAGCGCAGGTGCGAGCAGCAGAAGCCGCACTGTCTCAAGCCAGGGCACAATTTGAGAAGCAAAAGGCAGAAACCACGCGCACTGTTGCCCTTGCCTCCCACGGCATCGTGAGCGAACAGGCACGAGACGAGGCCGTAACGAGTCTGGATGCCGCGACAGCAGCAGTAAAGACTGCCGAGGAAAATGTCGCAGCAGCACAAGCATCGCTTCGCCAGGCACGCGCGCATGAGTTGCAGGCGTCCGCCGCGGCACGCACGGTGGGCTCTACACGTGAACAGCTAGCCAACGCCAGGGCCCTTGCAAACCAGGCCCACGTGGAATTGAGCTACGCAAACGTGTTTGCTCCCGTCAGTGGCCAGGTAAATGTCCTAGCCGCGCGTCAGGGCGAAGTCCTGTCCGCTGGTGGCACCATTGCCACCATCATGGACCTGACGCAGACCTGGATCTACGCGCCTCTGCCTGAGACGGAAGGCGACTCCGTACAACTCGGCGACAGCCTCCGCGTTGTCATGCCAAGCGGCGCAGCCATGCAGGGAAAAGTAATAGCCAAGGCGGCCGAGGCAGACTTCGCCACGCAGCGCGACATCAATGGAAGCCGGAAACGCGACATTCGCACCATCCAGATCAAGCTTCTCATTGACAATCCCGGCGAACGCTTCGTCCCCGGAATGACGGCCGAAATCTTTATCCCACGCAGCAAGCTGGTGAAGCCGTGACTAAGCCTCCCATCTCTCGCTCGGCCAACCTTCGCTCCACTGGCACCGCGGCATCTTCGCGGGAATCCATCGTCGTGGAGAACATCGTAAAGCGCTTCGGTGACTTCGAGGCAGTAAAAGGCATCACGTTCTCCGTCGCCGATGGTGAAATCTTCGGCTTGCTGGGCCCCAACGGCGCCGGCAAAAGCACGCTCATCCGTATGATGACAACGCTGATTCCCGTAACGGAGGGCCGCGCCCTCGTTGCTGGCCACGATGTCATGAAGGATGCCGACGCTGTACGCCGCCTGATTGGCGTCATACCGCAGGCGCTCACCAGTGATCAGGACCTCACTGTGGAAGAGAACCTCCTCATTTACGCTAAGCTTTACAGCGTGCCCCGCGCTCAGCGCGACAAGAACATCGCCGAAGTGCTTGAGGCCGTGGACCTGACAAAGTGGCGCAAGGCACAGACAAAAACACTCTCCGGCGGCATGCGACGCCGCCTTGAGATTGCGCGCGGTCTGGTGCATGATCCCGCCATCTTCTTTCTCGATGAGCCTACCACCGGCCTTGATCCAGTGTCGCGCATCGCTGTCTGGGAGATGCTCAATCATCTGAAGAAGTCGCGCAATCTCACGATGCTGGTCACAACGCATTACATGGAAGAGGCCGATCGCCTGTGCGACCGCATCGCGATTGTGGACTACGGAAGACTGGTCGCTCTCGGCACGCCCGTCGAACTCAAGCAAAGCGTGCCGGGATCCAACGTTGTTGAAGTCCAGTTCACCACTGAGCGCGAGGACTGGAAGGCGCGCATCGAAGCACTACCCGACGTGACAGGAGTCCAGCCACAGTCAGCTGGAGTTTATCGCGTACTTACATCCAACGGTACGCGCACAACAACACAGCTCGTGGAGATAGCTGCTGCGCTGAACGAGCAATTGGCCTCGCTGAGCGTGCAGAACACTTCACTGGACGACGTGTTTGTGCACTACACCGGCCGCCAGCTCCGCGATGAACAGATAAAGCCCGTGAACTTCATCATGCCGCCGCGACCCGGAGCGCAGCCATGAACAGATTTCTCGCCATCGTGGAGCGCGAGATGCGCAAGTTCTTTCGCTCGCCGGTGCTCATGATCATGTCCATGATGCTGCCACTCGTGCAGCTCGTCATCCTGGGCAACGCTTTCGGCGGCAAGGTTCGCGGCGCGCGCGTAGCCGTAGTCGATTACGACCATGGCCCGGAGGCAGTCAGGATCCGCGAGGCATTCGATTCCGTCGCCGCAAACATTGCCACCTTCACCACCGTTGACAGCAGTAATGAGAAGGAGGCCGCTGAGGATGTGCGAACAGGCAGGGTCGATGCTGCAGTCGTCATCCCCGCGCAGTTCTCGCGCCGCGTCTACGCGCAGGACGCTCCGCGCATTGGCCTCATCGTGGACAACTCCGATCAGTTCATGAGCAGCGCCATCGAAGGCGAAATGCAGTCGCTCGTCAGTGCGCTCAATCAGCCCGTCATTCAGGACAGGGTAGTGAAAAAGATTGCCCTCGAGATCGTTGAGCTGTACCCCTTCGTTGAGTACATGAAGTATCTCCTCTCCGGCTCCATCGCTCTCGCCATGTACATCTCGGTGATGATCGGTGGCGGCATGCTCTACATTGACGACAAGGCACGCGGCGTGCATGAGGGATACCTCGTCACGCCCATTACCAAACTTGAACTCGTCATGGGGCTGAACATGGCCGGCGCCATCAAGGCTGTGCTTTCAGGCATCTCGCTCACCGTCATCGGCTCACTCATGGCCGGGCTGGGAACAATTTTTGACCCTGCCGCACTCCTGCAGCTCTTTCTTCTCATCCTTGGCACATCAATCGCCTTCAACGGCATGATGTTCCTGATGATGGTGCGCGTAGATGACCCGCTTGTCCCGCGCGCCATGTTTGGAGTGCTCAACACCCTGCTCTTTTTCCCCTCCGGAGCCATTTATCCCATCGCAGCGTTCCCCAAATGGCTTCGCGCCATTGCAGTGGTGGATCCATTTACCTACGCCATTCATGGCTTCAAAGCCGTGCTGCTCAAGGATGGTGGCTTTGTTGCCATCCGCGGCGATCTAGCCTTCCTCTTTGTCTTCGGCATCGGCACGTTGCTACTCGCCACACCGCTCTTCAAGCGCACGCTGTGAGGCACCGAGCGGCAGCATCCATGTCCTGTCACATCTGAGCACCGCTATGGTCCACTCTTCGGCGCAGGACATTTCACCCAGGCAGCGCACGCCTGCGGTATAAACTCATTGCAGCACTATGCGCATCCGCCTACTGATCCCGTCAATTCTTCTCACCGTTCCACTTGCCATTTCTGCGCAGACCGCAACCAAGACATCCAAGATGACTACCAAACAGACGCCTGAATCTGTTCATCGCTCCGCCATCGTTATTGACACGCACGCTGACACCCCACAGCGCTTCGTCGATGAGAACTTCGACTTGAATGATCCGTTGAATGGCGGCAACTTCAACCTTGAAACCGCTCGCAAAGGCAATCTTGGTGCCGAGTTTTTCTCCATCTGGGTGGATCCAACCCAATACAAGGAGCACCCGGCACGGCGTACGCTTGTGCTGATTGACGCCGTCAAGCGCCAGGTGGCGATGCACGCTGACCAGATGATGCTCGCCACGTCGCCCGCTGATATTGAGCGCGCGTATCGCGAGCACAAGATTGCGGCCCTGATGGGCATCGAGGGTGGCCATTCCATTGAAGATTCCCTGGCGCTGCTCCGTCAGTACTACGCACTGGGAGTGCGCTACATGACCCTTACCTGGGCAAACTCAAATGACTGGGCCGACAGTTCAGGCGATATTGATGACCCGTCTGTGACCCATACCAAAGAAGGACTGACTGAGTTTGGCAAGGATGTCGTTTACGAAATGAATCGGCTGGGCATGATGGTGGACGTCTCGCACGTCTCGGACAAGACCTTTTACCGCACGCTCATCATCAGCCGTGCGCCGGTCATTGCCTCGCACTCAGGCGCGCGCGTATTGTGCGACTCACCGCGCAACATGACCGATAATATGCTCCGTGCCATCGCCAACTCAGGCGGGCCAAATTCCAAGGGCGGCGTAGTGCAGGTCAACTTCTATTCCGGTTTTGTTTCGCAGGCCTACCGCGATGCCCAAAAGGCTCAAAAACCTGAGCTGCATACGGCCCTTCAGTTATTGAAGGAAAAGTACAAGTCAGAGGGAAAGGAAACGCCGCAATCTGCGATCGACAAACTTGAGCGCCAGTTTGCTGACCGAATTCCCCGCCCGCCCCTCCAGGATCTAATCGACCAGATTGATCATGTCGCCAAGGTGGCCGGCATCGATCACGTGGGCCTTGGTTCAGACTTTGACGGCGTGAATGGCCAGCTACCCGAGGGCATGGACTCCCCTGCGGATCTGCCCAAGATTACCGAAGCGCTGATGGCGCGCGGCTACTCCGCCGAAGACTGCCGCAAGATTCTGGGTGGCAACCTCCTGCGCGTCTTCCGCGAGGTGGAGCAGACAAGCAGAGAGCTGACGGCGGAAACACGGCCAAGGCTTGTGCCGCAGCAAGCCAGTCAATAGGCCGCTGCCACACTAGCCGGCCAACCGGGCCGAATGCGCTTCATGCACTTCCCTTGCCCGGTCAAGCGCTGCCTGGATGTTCGGCATAAAGTTCTCGCGACCCACATGGTCAAGAAAGCGCGCGCCCTGCAGAAGCTTTGACGGCTGCTGCATAGCCCCACACAGAATCAGCGTGCGGCCCGAGGCGCGCAGACGCTTTGCAAATCTTTCGATTGCATGAATGCCGGTGGCGTCAATGGCGGTCATGTTGCGCAGCCGCAGAATCACAACGGGGGCAAATGCATCGATGTCCAGGGTTGCCTCAACCAGTTTCTCAGTAGTTCCCCACAGGAAAGGCCCATGAATACGCAGCAGTGTAACGTAAGGCGGCAGGATGCGGCCCTGAAGCACATGCGGAAGGCCGTCCCGAATGTAATCGTCGTTCACCGGCACAACCGTTGTGGTTTCGGCCACGCGGTAGATATATAGCAGCGCGGCAAGCGTCAGCCCAACACCCACCGCAACGGTGAGGTCTGCGAACACCGTAAGGCCAAAGGTAACCAGCCATACTGAGATTGCAGTTGCATCAAGCTGCAGAATGGCGCCGATCTCGTGCCATTCGCCCATGTTGTAGGCCACCACAAACAGCACAGCGGCCAGTGTGGTAAGCGGAATATAGCTGGCCAGTGGAGCGGCCACAAGCAGGATCAGAAGCAACGTTGCGGCATGCACCATTCCCGAAACCGGAGAGCGGCCGCCGGCGCGAATATTCGTGGCGGTACGGGCAATCGCTCCCGTGGCGGGAATGCCACCGAACAGCGGCGACGCAATGTTGGCTAGTCCCTGGGCTACGAGCTCGACGTTTGAGTTATGCCTGTCCCCTGTCATACCGTCCGCAACCACGGCCGATAGCATGCTTTCCAGCGCAGCCAGCATCGCAACTGTAAACGCTGAGGGAATGAGCGGCAAAATATCCTCGGGATGGATAGAGGGAATGACAAAGTGCGGAAGCCCTTGGGGAATGCCACCGAAACGCGTGCCGATGGTTTCCACCGGTAGATGAAACAAGACACTCACGCCAGTGAAAATCAGCACGGCAACAATAGAAGCCGGCACACGCCTGTTGAACCGAGGCAGCAGAATCATGACGGCGAGAGTGCCCAGGCCAATGCCCGTGGCTGCCCAGTTCAGCGTGGTCATGTGCGCGATCAGTACCTTCATTCGGGGAAAAAATTCGCTGGAGACCGGCCCGGTACGCAATCCGAAGAAGTCCTTGATTTGCGTCGACGCTATCAGTACGGCGATTCCGTTGGTGAAACCGATCACCACAGTACGTGGAATAAAGCGCACGGCAGCGCCAAGGCCCGTGAGGCCCATGGCCAGCAAAATCATCCCAGCCATCAGCGTGACAAGTGCAAGGCCGCCGAGGCCGAAGCGCGCAACAATGCCGGCCACGATCACGACAAAGGCGCCGGTTGGGCCGCCTATCTGGGTGCGCGATCCGCCCATTGCGGAGATGAGAAATCCCGCGACTACCGCTGTGTAAAGGCCCGCCTGCGGTGTGACGCCGGAAGCGATGCCAAACGCCATAGCAAGCGGAAGTGCAACAAGACCGACCGTGATCCCGGCCAGCAGATCGTGAATGAAGATCTGCTTTGAATAGGAGCGCAACACCAGGATGGACTTTGGCAGATTTGGATTGCTGATGGACATGAATGGTAATATTTTACGCTCATCACTGATTCAGGTCTGAGACGCGCCAGCCTCCGTCATCGCGCAGCATCTGGCTTCAACAGCTTGCGATAGACCAGCGCAGCGTCGCCCGGAGGATAGAGGTTCTCCTCTCTGCCCTCGCAGCGGTAACCGTGTGCCTCATATAGGCGGATGGCTCCAGCATTCCGCGTGTCCACATGCAGCCAGATTGTATGCGCATGGGCAGAGCGTGCAGATTTCTCCGTCAGACGCAGCAGTTCACTCCCCGCCCCTTGTATGCGGTATTCCGGAAGAACCTCAATTGTCGCTATGTAGGCCGCAACTGCATTCGGCTTTCCGGCCCACTCGACAATCGCAAAGCCAGCCATCCGGCCAATCTCTTCCGCAACCCATGTTGCCGAGGAGGAGCGATTGATAAGTCGCTGCAGATAGTCGCGGTCAAAGCGCAGCGGCGGCTTGAAGCAGATCTGCTCAATGGCATACAGGGCGGCAAAATCCTCAGGAGTGTAAAGGCGATAATGCATGTACCACTCTTATTCCCGATGCGGCGCAGGAAGCACAAAGCCATCCTCACCGCGAGGATGGCTTTGTGGATTGCGGACCTGCCGCCGTTGCTAGACCTTCGCTTCCAGATCGCGGATGACACTAAAGAAGCTTTCACTGAGGCGACGGTTGGTAGAGATGGCTTCCTTAATCGTGATGTCCGTGATTTCAGTTCCGCGCAGCACGGCAATGCGGCCCCACTTGCCCTGATGCACCATGTCAATGGCGTGCAGACCATAGCGCTGGCCCAGTAGACGATCGTATGCCGTTGGAACTCCTCCACGCTGGGTATGTCCAAGGTTCACTGAGCGCGTCTCGAAGCCGGTCTTCTTTTCAATCAGATCCGCGAGGGCCTCGCCGATGCCCGACAGACGGACGTGGCCAAAGGAGTCCACCTCCTGCGAGCCCAGCACCTGGCCAACTTCGGGCAAATGGCAGCCTTCCGCTACCACCACAACGCCATAATGCTTGCCGTGGTCATAGTTGTACTTCAGCAGTGCGCAGACATGGTCGATGTCAATCTCCTGCTCAGGAACCAGCACAACGTGGGCGCCGCCGGCAATTCCTGCGGCATATGCAATCCAGCCTGCGTCACGGCCCATCACTTCCACCACGACCACGCGGTTATGTGAGTCCGCCGTGGTGTGGATGCGGTCGATCGCTTCAGTGGCAATGGAGACCGCCGTGTCGTAACCGAAAGTCGCATCCGTGCCGTTGATATCGTTATCAATTGTCTTGGGCACGCCAACACTGGGCACGCCATGCTCGCTGAGGAAGAGCGTGACAGACTGCGTATCGTCGCCGCCAAGCGCAATGAGCGCATCAATTTTGTTCTGCTTCAGGACTTCCTGCACCTTTTCAATGCCGCCGGGAATTTTCTTCACATTGGTCCGTGACGAGTGCAGAATTGTGCCACCCTTCAACTGAATGCCGTCAATCTTCTCCAGGGTCAGCGGAATCCAGTTATTATCCAGCACGCCACGCCAGCCGTTCAGAAATCCGATGAATTCATCACCATAGGTCTGGATACCTTTCTTCACCGCAGCATAGATCACCGCATTTAAGCCGGGGCAGTCGCCTCCACCGGTTAACAAAGCAACTCGCATCGTAACAATCTCCTGATCAATATCGCGCGGCCGCGCCGGGCCGGCTGGGAACGACTCCCTGGACTTGGAACCGAGACAGGCTAATCGCCAGACTCGGCACCTTAACCAGTGTACTCCGTCGCTGTAAAGAGGAGAGTGATCAATCTCACCTCCACTCAAGAAAGTCTGCTGCGCGGATTTAATACTTGGGAAGAGCTCTGCAAGATGATTCAATAGGTAGATATGCCCGGTACCGGCGCTTTGCTCTTGCTGGCTTTTGCCAGTCTGGTTGTCGTTGTTCTCCTCGTGCTCCTGCAGCTAACCCGCCTTGGATTTCTCATCCGCTCCACGATTCCCGACCGTCCGCGGCGACGCATGTTTATCGCGTCGGTTTCATTCTTTATCACATTTCTCGGGGTGCGGCTGCTGGTCAGTCTCGTCATCCACAATCGCGGACCTTTCGACTGGGTCGTCGTCCACGGCCGGCATATCCACCATCTCGTGTGGGGAATCCTGATTCTTCTCTTGGTGGGCTATGGCTGGCTGCTGGACCTGGGACGCTCGCACTCCCCCATGTCCATCTTTTTCAGCCGGCTCATGTCGGTCAGTTACGGTGTAGGTGCAGCCCTCACGTTGGACGAGTTTGCCCTATGGCTCAACCTTCAGCCCGAGGCTTACTGGTCCAGTGCCGGGCGCCTCAGCATTGACGCCGTCATCCTTTTTGGCAGCATTCTCGCCGTCGGGGCCTGGGGCGCACCCTTCTTCCGCGGCCTGCAATACATGTGGAGCGGGCGAATCCTCTTCCGCCGCGAACTGGGTCCGCGCGGGTCTACAATGCGCCGCGCGCGGTTGCTTCATCAGCGTAAAGCTCGTCGATCAGGCTCCCGTACCGCTCCGTAATCACGCGACGTTTTAGCTTCATGGAGGGGGTCAGCTCGCCGGTTTCCTGCGACCACTCCTCCGGCACCAGCCGAAAGCGCTTGATCGTTTCAAAGTTTGCCAAAGTGCCATTCACATCGTGGACAAATTTGCTAAACTCTGCCACCACTCTGCTGTCAGCAATCAGTTCAACGTGTGAGCCTGCCACAATCCCATTGCGCCTGGCCCACTCTTCCAACGCAGTAAAGTTAGGCGAAATCAGCGCGGATACAAACTTGTGCTTGTCGCCTACCAAGGCCACCTGACCGACGAGCAGGTTGGCTTTTATCTTGTTCTCAATGGGTTGCGGCGCAACCAGCTTACCGCCTGAGGTCTTCAGCAATTCTTTTTTGCGGTCAGTGATATAGAGGAAGCCATCTGCATCCAGGTGCGCGATGTCACCCGTCCGGAACCAACCCTCCTGGTCAAAGCATTCAGCATTCGCAGCAGGCTTTAGCCAGTAACCCACAAAGACGGATGGACCGCGAACCAGCAACTCTCCATCCTCGGCTAGCCTCAGTTCCAGATTGGGCAACGGCTTGCCTACTGAACCCATTCGCTGGTTCAGGGGCGAATTGAGGGCAATTACGGGTGATGTTTCCGTTAACCCATAGCCCTCCCATACGGCAATTCCGGCGGAGGCGAACCACTGAGCTGTCTCCATGCCCAGCGGCGCACCGCCGGAAATGAAAACCCTCACCCGTCCACCGAATGCCTCGCGCACCTTGCCGTAGACCAGCTTCCAGGCGAGCTTCCAGGCCAGCGACGAACCCTTGCGTCCCGCATAGACTGCGTCTCGATGCCGCGCACCCACGCGCAGCGCCCACGCCAGCATGCGCTTCTTGATCGGCGATAATGCCGCGCGACGCTCCACTTCCTGCCGGATCTTCTCGTAGACGCGCGGAACACCAACAAAGACCGTTGGGCGAACCTCGCGCATCGCCTGAGGCAGCTTGTCAAACTGCGAGCAATATGCCACCTGAGCACCACACCCATACATGACATAGTCCAGCGCGCGAGCTGTGATGTGGGAGAGCGGCAGAAACGAGATGCAGCCATCTGTGGCATCAAAGGAAAACTCGCGCACACAATAGTTTTGATTGGCAGCGATGTTGCCGTGCGTGAGCATCACTCCCTTTGGTTCGCCGGTTGTGCCGGATGTGTAGATCAGTGTTGCCAGGTCTTTCGGCTCCACGGAGCGCACCAGCGCATCAAAAACCGGATCGCGCTGAGACGCTCGCTCATCGGCGCCCTCCAGCACCTCGCTGAAAGCAATTGCGCCGTCCGGCGGTGCAGTCGAGTCCATGATCAGGATTCGCTCCAACTGCGTCAGCCCGCGGACCGCGTTCAGCTTGTCAAACTGTTGGCGCGTGGAAACTACTGCGATGCGGCACCCGGCATCCTGCAGTAGCACTGCGATCTGCTCCCCGGTCAAAGTCGGATAGACAGGCACATTCACCGCACCGATGGCCAGGGTGGCAAAGTCCGTGACCGCCCACTCCCATCGATTCTCGCTGACGAGGGCGATGCGGTCACCCTTCTGCGTCCCCCAGCCAAGCAGCACTTCGGCCAGCCGTCGAATACGCTGATAAAGCTGGCCCGATGAAATGGGCTGCCAATTGCCAAACTCATCCTGCCAAAGAATGGCTCGGGGGTTCGCCGTTTCACTTATGCGGAGGAACAGGTCATTCACCGTGTTCAGTGGGTTAGATGGCGTCATGGCTCTCTTGCTGGACTGGAAGTTGGCAGGCATAAGAGCCTGCCACCCGAGAGTGTATCAGCGCAGAGGGCGTGGTGATTTCATCGCTCCCACCACCGCGCCCTTTCTGCCCCGGATATCATCATTTCGGGACAGTTAGTTGTATCTTCCCTGGACGGGATAGGTTCAACGCAAATTTCACTTTCATACCGCACCGCGCTTCCTGACTAGCAGTAAGATTGCCATCGAGATATTCCGGTTCATACGCTGCGGTTCGCGCAGCTTGATCCCTTCCACATTCGCATGCACAGACAATTCGTTACATTGTCGCCTGGCCAGCCAGATCCCGTACTTGCACACAGGATGATGATCTTCCAGCAGGTATGTCTCGCTCTGGCCGCTCAGATTGCAATCCTTACGCTCCTTGCAGGAGTGTTCCAGCCCATTGCACAAATGTTTTCCATCAATTGCTCAATGGAAAGCAAACTGTTTGGCCTGGCGGCTCTCTTCAGTACTGCCGGGCTGTATGTCTCCGATGAGGCGCATGCACGGATGCACTTGCGCATCTGCCGGCTACTGGCCATTCTGACCGGCCTCATCGGCACCTTTGCCGCTGCTTCCGGCTCAGTCGGTCACCTTACTCGCCGCTCCGCAATCACCGGCAGCGGGATTGGACTTCCTGGCGGCGATAGCTTAGTCCGCTGGGAGGCTGCAGGATTCATACTTTTGGCAGCCATCCTTCTCCTGCCTCCGTCACAGAAACCTCTCCTCCGCAAGACAGCCGATGGAATCACATGGCTACTTTGCTTTGTGACGCTAAGCGCCGTCTCCCAGGGCATGTACCTTGTAGTGTTTCTTCACAATCTCCCCCCGTCGCTTCGCGCTTCCATTGCAGGGCTTGCCTGCCTTATCCCTCTCACAGTTGTAGCTGGTGCACGCCAGACCCGCCATGGCGTCTTCTCCATTCTTCTCGGTCATGGCATAGGCGGCAAGATCGCCCGTATCATCGGCCCGGCCATCATGCTTATTCATTTTGTACGCGAATATGCGGTGGCTAGGCTGCTATTGGCGCATATGTTGCCCTTTACGCCTACTCTCTCGGTACTTATCGCCCTTGGCACGAGTATTATGTTCGTGCTGCTGCTATTCCTTGTGTGGCGTATCAACCGCATGGAGCAGCAGATTCACGACCTCTCGCTACGCGATGAACTCACACAGCTCTACAACCTGCGCGGCTTCAATTTACTGGCCGACCAGGCTATGCGCTTGGCCAGCCGCTCGGGCATGCCCTTTTCCGTCCTTTTCATTGACCTGGACAACCTTAAGCTCATCAACGACCGCTTCGGCCACAATGCAGGATCCAAAGCACTGACCGAAACAGCAAGGCTGCTGATGACAACCTTCCGCGAATCCGACATCCTCGGCCGCGTCGGTGGCGACGAGTTCATTGTTGCGGGGCCATTCACCGCGAAAGCCTGTCATCGTGCTATCGGCCGCCTCAGACAGCATGCCTCGCTGCACAACGCGAGGGAGGGCCAGCGCTTTCCGCTGACTTTCAGCGTGGGCACTGCCACATCACAAGACACTCCGCATCCCCCTCTTCGCATCCTGGTCAAGAAGGCAGATGAAGCAATGTACGAGGAAAAGCGAGCCAGGAAAGCAGTAGCGGAAATGGAAGATTCGTCCAGGGCAATGGCGTCCATAGCTAAACACAATCCAATGCAGACGACAAATCCTCACCCCTTGTCTCAATCTCCTCGTGCCCGCTTTCAGCGCTCATCGATGCCCCCAGAACCCCTTTAGTAGATATTTCTCTTGCATAGTTATTCACCTGTTTTGTATATTTATTCACATGGCGGCTGCACTGCAGCCGTCTTTCAATTTTGCAATCAAGCATATGAAGTTCCAAAGACATGATGCGATACGGGAGCTGGTAGCGCACGCCCAGGTGGCAAATCAGGATGAACTACGTCGCCTGTTAAGGCGCCGCGGTATTCATGTGACTCAGGCCACGCTCTCGCGCGATATCCACGAGCTTCGCCTCTTTAAAGGGCCGGGTGGATATTCCCTGCCAGGCAGCAACGGAGGCGGCAACACCGCAATAGTCGAAGATGCGGACGACGCGCCTCCGTCTGTAGCTTCAGTGCTGGAAAGCTTTGTCCTACGGGTACGTCAGGCTATGAATCAGGTTGTCATCCGCACAGTGATGGGTGGCGCGCAGCCGGTAGCCGCAGCGCTTGACCACGAAGGTTGGCCTGAGCTGCTGGGCACCATCGCTGGTGACGATACGGTTCTGGTGATCTGCCAGGACCAGCGCAAGGCAGCCGAGGTCGAAGCCAAGCTGGGAAAGATGTTGGAGTCATGAAGCAAGAGGTTCAAACAGCGGTTGTAGGGGTCACGGGGTATGCCGGCGCTGAGCTGGCTCGGCTCCTGCTGCATCATCCTCGGCTGAAGGGCATTCCCCCGGTCTTTGCCGGGCGGCTCGACCACGCAGACACAACCCGCGGTGGAATTCCGCTTGCCGAAATTCACCCGCATCTGGCCGACAACAACGGCACCGGTGCGTTGCGTCTGGAACCCTTTTCCTGGGAATTGCTCGCTGACCGCGGAGTTGATCTGCTCTTCCTTGCCACGCCGCATGAGCAATCGCGCGAGTGGGTACCGCAGGCGCTGGCACGCGGACTTCGCGTGATTGATTTGAGCGGTGCATGGCGGCTGACAGAGGCCAGCAATCGGGCAGTGTACGGCTTTGCGGACGAAGGGAGCGAACTCGCCACCGCTACGCAGTCTCAGGCCGTATATGGTATGCCGGAATTGCATCGGCAGATAATCGCGTCGGCGCAGCTTGTCGCTAATCCGGGCTGCTATGCAACGTCGGTGATTCTCGCGCTAAGACCACTGGCGACAGCCGGCCTACTGGATCTCAATGCCGGAATTATCGCTGATGCGAAAAGCGGCGTGAGTGGTGCCGGCAAAGCACCTACGCCCAAGACCCATTTCATGTATGCTGCGGATAATCTATCTGCCTACGGCGTTTTCACGCACCGGCACACCGGTGAATTGCTTGAACAAATTGGCCTGAAGCGCGATGAGATCGTCTTCACGCCGCATTTGCTGCCTATTCCGCGCGGCATCCTCTCGACCATTTATGTGCGCTTCAAGGAACCTCACACACGCGAGGCGATAGCGCACGTCTACCATGAATTCTTTTCCAGCAGCCCGATGGTGCGGCTGTATGAGAATGGTTTGCCACAGATTCAGTACACCGTGCGGAGCAATTTCGCTGACATCGGCTTCCAGATTTCTGCAGATGGCCGCCGCGCAGTCATCGTGAGTTGCCTTGATAATCTGCTGAAAGGCGCCTCGGGGCAGGCTGTACAGAACATGAACATCATGTCCGGATGGCATGAGGCGGAGGGGCTGCTATGAAGTATGTTGTCAAGCTGGGCGGAGCTGGCCTCGAATCACCTTCCTTGCTGGAGGACTGCACTCGCGCCATCGCGGATCTTGTCCGCGACGGAAATCAGGTTGCCGTAGTGCACGGCGGCGGGGTACAGCTCACACGCACGCTCAAGGCACTGGGCAAGCAGAGTGAATTCATCAACGGCCTACGAATTACGGATGCGGAAACACGCGATGCGGCTCTGATGGTGCTGGCGGGCAAGGTTAATAAAGGCCTCGTTGCCTCCTTCAGCGCGCTGGGACAGCCGGCCGTCGGGCTATCCGGGGGCGATGGACTTCTCTTCCGTGCACGCAAGAAGCGTACTGCTCCGGACCTCGGCTTCGTAGGAGAAATCGCATCCAGTGATCCTCGCTGGATTGAAGCCATCTGGCAGTTGAATGGAGTACCCGTTCTGTCTTCGATGGCTCTCGGCTTCGACGGTGAATATTACAACGTGAACGCAGACGAGATGGCTGCGGCTTGTGCGGTCGCCTGTCGTGCGGATGCGCTCGTGTTTCTCACCGATGTGCCTGGCGTGAAGGGCTCCCATGGAGAGGTATTGCGATGGCTGAGCATCGACCAGATTGCCGAGATGGCCAACAGTGCCGTCATTACTGGAGGCATGTTGCCCAAGCTCTATGCCTGCCGTGAAGCGCTTTTGAATGGCGTAAAGCGCGTTCGTATTTTGCCCGCTGAAGCTGCAGATGCCCTGCCGGATCTCTGTAGCTCTCGTGTAGCCCAAGGCACTGAAGTGATGGTGGCCTGAGGAGAGATTCAAGTGACTAGACTCGATGAGATCCGCGCCATGGAGGCCGAGCTTCTGCTTCCAACATACGAGCGCAATCCCATACTTTTCGTTCGTGGCGAAGGTGTTTACCTCACGGACGAACAGGGCGAGAAGTATCTCGACCTGCTCAGCGGCATTGGAGTTAATGCGCTCGGTTACGCGCACCCAGCAATTGAAGAGGCCATCGCGCGCCAGAGCCGCGCGCTCATCCACACTTCAAATCTCTACTTCCACGAAGGTCAGGCCGAGTTGGCGCGCCGTTTGACAATACGCACCGGCCTTGCGCGCGCCTTCTTTGCAAATACCGGCACGGAAGCATGGGAAGGTGCATTGAAGCTGGCCCGCGCTCATGCCGGCCTGCTGCGCAGTGAGGGCAAATCAATCGGGACGAAATTCCTCGCGCTGGAACACAGCTTCCATGGGCGAACCTACGGCTCTGTCTCGACCACTCACAAGGCGAAATATCGCGAGCCCTTCGCACCGGTCGTTCCCGGTGTGGAGTTCGTCCGGTTCAACGATGTCGCCGACCTACGCAGTAAATTCTCCAACGAGGTTTGTGCCATCCTGGTTGAATCTATCCAGGGCGAAGGTGGCATTCGTCCGCTTTCGCAGGAGTTCTTCGCAGAAGCACGTGCGCTGGCTGACTCTACAGGAGCGCTGCTTATCGTCGACGAAATTCAAGCGGGACTCGGCCGCACAGGCACGTGGTGCGCCTTTCAGCACTACGGCATTCTGCCCGATATCACAACGCTGGCCAAGCCGCTCGCCGGCGGCATTCCGCTCGGCGCGATTCTCTGCACGGAAGAGGTGGCTCGGGCCATTCACCCGGGCATGCACGGAACAACATTCGGCGGCGGCCCCTTGGCCTGCGCGGTCGCCATTGCCGTGGTCGATACGATCGAGAAGGACAATCTGCTCCGCAATGCGGCCGAAGTTGGTGAGTACTTCCTCGCTCAACTGAGTTCACTCGCAACTCGCCATGAAGCGATTACGGAGGTGCGCGGCAAGGGCCTCATGGTGGCGGCAGAACTCGACTCGCCCGATCTGGCCAAGCTGACAGTCGCGGAGATGCTGAAGCGTCGCATCCTCATCAATTGCACCAGCGATACGGTACTTCGCTTTCTGCCACCTCTCATCCTCAAGCGGGAGCATGTCGACACCGCTATTGCCGCTCTGGATGAAATTCTTACCGAACACGCCGCTGCGTTTGCCGGCACACAGACCGCGCCGAAAGCAGGAGGACACAACAATGGTTAGCAACGGGGCGATTGAACAGCGCGAACCCCTCATTCCAGTTCACAAGGATGACGACATCCTCGGCGCGGCGGTACGTCTGGCAGGAGAAGACCTGTGCTCCATCGCCGACCTCTCCAGCGCCGAGGTGCGTGCCATTCTCAAGCTTGGCCACGACGTAAAGCGCAACCCGCGCGAGTATTCTCACGCGCTAGACGGCAAGCAGATGGTCCTGATGTTTGAAAAAGCCAGCCTGCGTACCCGCCTCAGCTTCGAGACCGGCATTAACACCATGGGCGGTAACGCAATCTTTGTCGATCAGACAAATTCACCTCTCGGTGAGCGTGAGTCCATTGCAGACGTCGCACGCAACGTTGAGCGCTGGGTAGATGTGATCGTGTTGCGCACGTACGCGCACGACACTATCACTGAAATGGCAGCCAACTCACGTGTGCCTGTCATTAATGCACTGTCAGACTTTGAGCACCCCTGCCAGGCACTTGCCGACTTCATGACCATCGAAGAGCGCTTCGGCACTGCTGCTGGAATCAACTTTACCTACGTGGGTGATGGCAACAACGTGTGCCACTCGCTAATGCTTACCGGCGCGCAACTGGGCGCCAATGTCACCGTCGCCACGCCGCGCGGATACTCGCCCGACATCGAAATTGTCACACTGGCACGCGACATTGCGCAGGCCAACGGCTGCGAGGTGCGCCTGATGCAGGACCCGCA
>JAKAFB010000007.1:86573-91761 GCA_021818105.1 Acidobacteriota bacterium | reverse complement strand
GACTGACCCCGGCAGACGTCCCCGCCATGCTCGAGCTCACTCACCTCACCGAACCCGGCCCCTTCCGCCACCGCACCATCGAGCTGGGCATCTTCTACGGCATCTTTCAGGGCAATCGTCTGCTTTCAATGGCAGGCCAGCGCCTCCACCTGCCCAACTACATCGAGGTCAGCGCCGTCTGCACTCATCCCGACGCCCGTGGCCGCGGCTATGCCCGCATCCTTATGTCCCGCGTCATGGCAGATATCCGCCAGCGCGGCAAAGCGCCATTCCTCCACGTCCTCCCAGAGAACACCACGGCCATCCGCGCCTACCAGTATCTTGGTTTCACCCTCCGCACCACCTTCCACCTCACTGTGCTGAAAAACGAAGGCTGATCTCCGCCGCTTCGCCCGTGCTCGCTTCGTCTACCATCAGAGGAGCCCATGCCGCCCAAGTCCAAGCTCGGCCAGAACTTCCTCCACGACGCGGCCGCTACCCAGCGCATCGTGGCGGCTCTCGGTGACTGCTCCGGCCACAGCGTCGTCGAGATCGGCCCCGGTCGCGGCGCCATCACGCGCGTCCTCGCCCCGCGCTGCGGCCATCTCCTCGCCATCGAGTTCGACCCCGAACTGGCCTCACGCCTTCGTGCCGACTTTCCCCCTGACCGCGTCACCATCGTCCATCAGGATGTCCTCCATTTTGACTTTGCCGCCGCATCGGCAGCCGCAGGCGAGCGCCTGGCCGTCGTTGGCAATCTGCCTTACTACATCACCTCACCCATCCTGCTTAAGCTCGCCGCCAGCCATGCCGCACTCGACCGCGCCGTTCTCATGGTCCAGCGCGAAGTCGCTGACCGCGTCACCGCCTCCCCCGGCTCCCGCGACTACGGCCTGCTCTCCGTCACCGTCCAGCTCTACGGCCCAGTGGAAAGCCTCTTCACCCTGCCGCCCAGTGCTTTCTCGCCGCCCCCCCAGGTCCACTCCACTGTCTTCCGCTGGCGCTTTGCCCCACGCTTCGCAGAACTAGGCGTCGAGGAGAACTCATTCCTCGCCTTCCTGCGCACCGCCTTCGCCCAAAAGCGCAAAACCCTTGCCAACAACCTTCGCGCCGCCGGCTACTCGTCCCAGTCCATCGCCGCTGCGCTATCGTCCTCCGCCATCGACCCCAAGGCCCGCGCCGAGTCCCTGACTCTTGAATCCTTCGCCGCTCTCTTTCATGCGTTAAAAAGCTAAATGGGGCCGCCTCGCTTCGCGAAGCAGCCCCAGTCTGGTCCAATTGCTCTAGTTATTATCGGTGCGCGCCTCCGCCACCACCGCCATGCGATGCGCCGCCACCACCGCCACCGCTCATGTGCGGAGCGCCACCACCGCCAAAGCTATGGCCACCACCAAATGACCCGCCGGAAGGCCGTCCGCCCTGCACGCCGCCAAACGACCCATGGCTCGGAGCCGCAGGCCGCATCCCTCCGCCAAAGCCGCCAAAGCTGGCGGTTCCGCGTGAGTTGTACGCACCGTGGTATACAGGCTGCCTCGGCGCGCTCATCACCGGCGTATTCCATGTTCCGGCATGTGTGCCGTATCCCATAGCCGGGCTGGCCACATAGCCAAATTTCGGCCCGCCCCGCGTGCCCTGCAGAATGCCCTCATGGTCACCCGCAAACCCCGATGCCGCTTGGTGCGCATAGTACGGCCTGGGCGAGATGGGCCGCAGCGGGTGTACAGTGTTGCCGGCAATCGTCACCGGAGCATTCCTCGGCCGCAGCGGCGCTCCCCGCGTCACATCGCGCAGCCGGTTCACATTCACCAGCGGATACGGCTGATACCGGCCACCGGCCATCAGTGGCCCATGCCCCGGCAGTGGTCCGCCGCGCGGGCGCATCGGTGGCTGGAAGCGCAACGGCGCATTGCCCACATTCGCCACCCATCCTCCGCTGTTCCAGCACGAAGGCCCTCCCGGCATCCAGCCCCAGCCAAAGCCCGCATAGTAGTTCCATATCCCATATTGATAAGGCATAAAGCCCCACGGCTCAGCGGAAACCCATCCGTACCCGAATCCCGGCGTCCACATCCAGCTGCCATACGCATACGGGTCCCAACCCGGATTCTGTGCATCGTAAGGCGACCACACATACCCCTGCCCCGGCACGTCATACCAGTTGCCGTTTGCATCCAGGTCGCTCCATGCAGGATTGCCACTATTTGGCTGGCTGTCCGTAGCCGTCGTCCGGTCCGCCTCCTGCGCCGTCAGCGCCTGGTCCCGGTCGGAGTTCCACGCGTCCCATGAGTCCGGATCAATCGACTCGCTCAGAGTCCAGGTGTCTGCAGATGCGCCATTCAGCGCCAGGCTCTCGCCCCCATGCATGTCCATCGCCTGCCCATTGCCGGCATCTACATGCGCATTCCCTGAGAAGACTGCCACATTCCCCGGCGGGTTATCCAGATCTATGCGCAGCACGGTAAACCCGCTCGCCGTCACCACGTTATTACCAAAGCGCACACGCATCCGGCCGGACTCGCTCACGCCCTGCAGCTCAAAGTAGCCCAACCCGCCCTGCAGCATCATTTCCGTGTCGGACTGGCTTCCCTGCCCGCGCAGCACCGTTAACACTAGCGAGCTGTTCGGCGGAACCCGCGCCACGCTGCCGTCTTCAAACTCAATCTCCGCCCGCCCGTCTTCAGCCGTCGAAATCTCCGTGCCCTCAAAGAGCGGCGCATTCAGCGGAGCCTGCGTGGCCAGAATCTGGTTCCCAGCCGCCAGCTGCACCTGCCCCTCCACATAGCTCAACCGCACGGCCCGCTGCGAAGGCGAATTCTCCTGCGCCACAACCCAAGGAGTCACCACCAGTGCTCCAGCCGTGACCACGGCCAGTCCCCATCCCCTAGGGACCAGCCTGAATCTCCTCATCCACGCGCTCTTCATGGGAGCACCTAACCTTTCGCAACGCGGCTCGCCCGGCCACCCAACGCAGCGGCGACATCTCTTTCCCTTAAGACACGGCCACACCCGGTAAAGTCGCGCCAAAATCTGCTTTTCCGTCAGCCCTCACTCCGCCTCGCGCGCCAGCAGAATCCGAGCCCGCTTCCGCACCCGCTCCAGCACCGCCGGGTCCGCCTCCAACTGCTGCAAAAACCCACGGATGGCCCCTAGCTGCTGCAACCGCCCATCTCCTGCGGCCTCCACCACATACTGCATTTCCTTGTCTAGGCCCAGCGGATCATGCTGCCGCAGCATCTCCAGCCGCGCGCCTTCCACAATCGTCGATGCCACCGCCACAAACGAGTCCCCCAGTTGCTGGATCTCCTTGTTCTTTGAGTAGTTGAACTCGCACGTCCCGTCTCCCTCCGGTCCGCTGTAGGAGATCGTCTTCAACCCCTGGAATGCCACCTTCATGTGGCTTTCGCATACCGCATCCGAAAGCCGGTGCCGACGCACGATCGCGAACATCCGATGCGCAAACTGTTCGCTCAACCGCACCTCGCGGTCCACCGTCACCGGATCCATCTCCGCAGGCTGTTCTTCGGCTGCCTGGCCCCGCTCGGAGTGAAAATGCGCGCTTCCGTCCTCATACAACACCAGAGTCCACTTCGCCGGAATCAGCTTCGGATTTGAGTAATCCACTCGCAGCACCGGCCCCGCATCTGCCCACCCCTGCGTCGCCAACACACACGCAAATACCGTCGCGAACAACCCCTTCACCGAGCCACCCCCTGTTGCTCAAGTGTCTGCGCCGTGTGAATGTGACAAATCGCCACCGCCAGCGCGTCGGCCGCATCCGCCGGCTCCGGCAGCTCGGCCAACTCCAGCAGCCGCGCCACCATGAACTGCACCTGCTCCTTCTTCGCCAGCCCGTAGCCCACCACGCTTGATTTGATGCGCAGCGGCGCATACTCTGCCACCGGCACACCCGCCGTGGCCGCAGCCAGCAATGCCACTCCGCGCACCTGGCCCAGCTTCAACGCTGACTTTGCATTGACGGAGTAAAAGACTTCCTCAATCGCCACCACGTCCGGTCGCCAGCGTTCCAGGTGCCCGCACAACTCGCCGTACACCTGCGCCAGCCTCTGTGGCAGCGGCTTGGCCTTCGGCAGCAGGATCGCCCCCAGCGCCAGGCAGTTCAGCCCCGCCTCGCGTCCCGCGTCGCAGCTCTCCACCACCCCATACCCCGTTACTTCCGTCCCGCAGTCGATGCCGAAGACCCGCATTGGCTGTAAGTTTACCGCAGTCAATGCCACTCTGGCCCTCGCCTGCCGGCCGATTCCAAACCGCCGTCCCGCGTCAGTCACCCCCATCCCCCACGGGTGACTGACGCGGTTCGGAGCCATCTTTCCAAAGATTCTGGTTACGAAGCTGACTGCGCCATTCGCAGGTCATTCTTGGCCTGCTTGTTGGCTCTCTTGACCTCTGTTTTCGCGTTCACGTTCGGTCCGCCCAGTCCTTGAATTGCTTTGCCAAGGCTCTGCGCATTCGGACCCGTCATCTGCCCCTGCAGAGCACTGAAGTTCAGATTCAGGTTCTGCGCAACATGCATCGCAGCCACACACTCGCCTAGTGGCTCTCCCGCGGCATCCAATACACACACCAACCCACCACACACCCACAAGTTGTGGCTTGAAAATATTACTTTTGGTGCACATCCCGTTGCCTGCCCCGCACAGATAGCCAGGTCCAGATCGACGAACATCCCATCAGCGTCCTGTGCGCTCCTAAAAACAACAACGGCCCGGGAACGCTGGTTCCAGGGCCGCTGCCGGTGATCTGTTGGGATTGGACTAAGGCCATCGCGCTGCCGCGAGAGCCAGTGACCCGGCCGGTAGATTCCCGTCCGCCGGGGCAAAGCTGGGGTCTTGGGCGCGATGCCCTAGGCCTCAGTCACCTCACGTTGCGTACAACTAGGTAAGTCAAATTTCATAGGCTGGATCAACCTCCTTTCCCGTGTACCGCTAACCTAAACCCGCCCGCCAAACCGCGTCAAGCAACCCCGCCACCCCGCAACAACCTCAGTTCCATCTACTGAAAACGGAACCCCCGTCACACGATGAACCGCCGCAATCGCGCTAAGGAACAGTGCACGATCTCAGTCGTGCCGCATCCCGTCCCACTACCAAAGAATTGTCCTCCTGAGCGAAGCACGTCCCCTGCCTACCCACCACGTTGTCATCCTGAGCGAAGCAGCTTGGGGCCCCGGCGCGCGCAGCGCGTTGGGGTA
>JAKAFB010000007.1:48627-86473 GCA_021818105.1 Acidobacteriota bacterium | reverse complement strand
TCCTGAGCGAAGCAGCTTGGGGCCCCGGCGCGCGCAGCGCGTTGGGGTAGGCGCAGCGAAGGATCTGCTTCTGCATTTCCTGATTTCCGTTTAGCCAACCACCCACAACCGCAAGACCGTTGTCATCTTGAGCGCAGCGGAGCGCAGTCGAAAGATCTGCGGTTGCCTTTCGTAATCTCCGGTTAGCCGGTGATACGCCCAATGGACCTGTGTCGTAAGGTAAATTTGTTTCAGAATGGCTGACCAGAAGATTCATGTCGATTTCACGATCACGAATGACTTGGCGTCGGCTCGGCTCGACGGCAATTCGGGCATTACACGGTCTTATGCACTCGCCTTCTTTTCTGTGCTAACAATTATTGGGATGTGTTTGCTTCTGTTTTTGCCTGGCAAGGGCGGAAGTCCGAGCGTCTGGCATAGTAGGTCGGCCTCATTTGATTTGGTGCTAACTTTTCCCCTTTTCATGTTCTTTCTGACCAAACGCTATGTACGGCTAGCGTACCCTCCCGACGAAACCTTTAGCTGTGACAGGTCAACTTTGACCACAGCAAGAGTGCGCTGGTTTGACTTTCGCGACGGCAATTGGGATTCCTCTTCTTTCCCGCTGGCGGAGGTGCGGGAGATTAAATATCGAGTGCTCGTGAGTATGAGGGGAATGTCCGTTTATGGCTTGCGTTTCAAGGTGGGAAATAAGACTTTGAGAGTTCTTCCATGGCTAAAGCCCGCCGAAGCAGAGAGGATTTTGCTCGCGCTCAAGTCGTTCGGTGCAGATGTTCCTGACGACCCCGTAGTCCCAAGCAAACTGAAAGAAGACCAATGGGGCAACTAGATCAGGAGACAAAGATCAGAGACTCCGGACGTATCGTCGCCTAACCGGAACTAACTCAAACTAACCTCGGCTTTCCGCCTTTCGCGCTGTCAACGCCCCCGCGCCCGCACTCGCTCCGAACCCATTCATTCCACTCGCCAAAAAGCACGCAGCCATTCTGCACAAGATTTCCCCACGCCGGCGCACAATGAATACATGCCAAGCCAAAGCTCCAGCGTCACCATGCAGGGCAAAAGAGGGGTACCCCTACCCCCCCCTTTTTTATTTGCAGTTTTCCACAAAAGTCTTGCAGAACATTTCGCGAAGCCGTGAAACACGCGCACAGCCGGAGAGATACGCAGCTACGCCATCGCCAGGTTCAGGTTGTCGATGGCTTCGTCGATCTCCTGCGTGCTCTTGAAGCCCACCGTCACGCAATCCACGCCCGCATCCTTGAAGGCAAACCGCATAGCCTTCTGCCGGTCGCTGTGCTGCGTAAAGTTCCCGTTGCCCACCAGTTTCATGCTGATCACGCCCATGCCCTGCTGCTTCACCTGCTTCACGTGCTCCAGCACCTCCGGCACGCTGCCGGGGTTATTGTTGTCCGCATACGTGGGGCCGTCCATGCGGGTGCCGTTGTGGTTCATGCGAATCATGGCCACTTCAAGCCATTTGTTGCCGGGCATCTGCCGCAACGCGGGCAACCCATGCACTGACGCCCCCCGGGTGCGGATCGTCTTCTTCGCCTGCGCTTCCAACACGCCATCCTGCCAGCGCGCAGTCTCTGCGACCCAGTCTGCCGTGTGCTGCCAGTGCAGCAGCATAATGTCGAAGTACTCCGTCTTCGACGTACGCAGCATCTCCTCAAACCGTTTCTGCGGATCCACGCCCGCATCGGTCGTCACCTTGCTCATCAGTTTGTAGCTGTCGCGTGGCAATCCCTTCAGAGCCTCGCCCAGCATCGCCGGCGTCACATACGACTCCGCCGTCTCAAAGAACCGAATTCCGCGATCATACGCATACCGCACCAGCCGCGTGAAATCCTGCTGGCCCAGCGCCGCCTGCACGTAGCCGTTATTGCTTCCCGTGCCAAAGGCCAGCCGCGTCACCTTCATGCCGCTCTTGCCCAGTGTCACTGTCTCCGTTGCCGCGCTCTGTTCCGCATGCAGCGGCAGGCCCGCAACGCTTGCCATCGTACCGGCTGCCAAAGACGTCTTCAGAAACTCACGACGAGAGTAGGGACTCATAATCGACCTCCTGATGTTTCAGCCAATGCATGCATGCTTGCGCGAATCTCTTCGCCGGAAACACTTGCACCAAGAATTCTGCCCCAAGTCCGCGGGAATCGCCAGCGCTACCAGCTATGCAACCACTCCTCGTCGCGACCAATGCGCACCCGAGTATTGAACAGTTCACTCAGCCGCGTCTCTGTCAGCAGTTCCTCGCGCGCTCCGTCGCCCACAATACGCCCGTCTCGCAGCAAAATCACCCGCTCAATCTCCGGCAGAATGTCACCCAGATGGTGCGTCACCATCACCAGCCCGGTGCCTTCCGCCGCCAGCCGCCGCAGCGTATCCCGCAAACCCCGCTGTGCCGCCAGGTCCAGTGCATTTGATGGCTCGTCCAGCAGCAGTTGCCGCGGCCTGTGCACAAGTGCCCGCGCAACCATGATGCGCCTCTGATCCCCGGCCGACAATTCGCCCACCAGTTGCTCCGCCAAATGCGTCGCCTCCATGCGCTCCAGCGCCTCCCACGCCCGCTCCCTCATCTCTGCCGTTACATGCAGATTCGGCCACAGCGTAGACGCAGCAAAGAACCCGGCAATCACTGCGTCCAGCCCTTTAGTCACCGCTGTCCGCTCGCCCGGCAAGTCCCTGCCCATCAGCCCCGCGCTCACTACTCCAAAGTGTTTCCGCAGTTGCGTCAAGTCCCACCGCTCGCGCCCAAAGATACGCACCTGCATGCCGGGGTTCACAATCGGATAAATCTGGCACGTCATCGTCAGAATCAGCGTCGACTTGCCGCACCCGTTTGGTCCCAGAATCGCCACATGCTCGCCCGCGCGGATTGTCAGGTTCACGTCATGCAGCACCACGCGGTCGCCACGCGCCACATTCACATTCCTCAGCTCCAAAAATTCGTTCCCGCTGACCAGATCTCCGCTCTCCAACATGTGACCTCCACCTGCTAGATTAAATGGGTAATCCATGAGCGACATTTCCCAATTCCTCATCCCCAAGGGCTTCCGCTTCGGCGCCACCAAAGCAGGTCTCAAGCAAAGTGGCCGCACTGACTTCGCCGTCATCGTTGCCGACGCGCCCGCTAGCGCCGCTGCTCTTTTCACCGCCAATCGCGTCACCGCCGCGCCCCTGCAAGTGGACAAGCAACATCTGCGCGCCACCGCTGGCCATGTGCGCGTCGCCGCCATCAACGCGGGCAATGCCAACTGCGCCGCCGGCCAGGCCGGCCTCGACGCCGCGCGCGCTACCTGCAAGGCCGCTGCTGACGCCTTTGGCTGCAAGCCCGAGGAAGTCTTCCCATCCTCCACCGGCATCATTGGCGTGCCGCTGCCTGCCGATAAGATCGTAGCTGTCCTTCCGGGACTCGCCGCATCCATCGGCTCTGAATCCGACCACTTTCAGCAGGTCGCGCAGGCCATCCTCACCACGGACACCGTCGAGAAGACCGCCTTCGCTCGCCTCGAAATCGGCGGCAAGGAAGTCCGCATCGCCGCCGTAGGCAAAGGCGCGGGCATGCTATATCCGCAGCTTGTGCCGCACGCCACCATGCTCGTCTACATCCTCACAGACGCCGCCATCGAGCCCAAAGCCCTCGATCACTATCTGCGCCAGGCCGTCGAGGTCAGCTTCAATCGCATCTCAGTCGACGGCGACACATCCACCAACGACACCGTACTGCTGCTCGCCTCCGGTGCCAGCGGCGCGCACATCCGCGACAACAATGCGGAGTTCGCCGCCGCTCTCACGCATGTCTGCACCTCACTCGCGCGACAGATTGTGGCCGACGGCGAAGGCGTCACACATGTGGTCGAACTGCGCATCGCAGGCGCTGCCAATGACGCCGACGCCCTGCGCGTGGCCAAGGCCATAGCCCATTCGCCGCTCGTCAAGACGGCCTGGGCCGGCTGCGATCCCAACTGGGGTCGTCTCGCCGCCGCCATCGGCAACTCAGGCGTGGCAATTGACCCCGAACGTTTTGACATCTGGTTCGGCGAGCTGCGCATCTGCCGCGATGGAGGCCGCGCTGCTGAGTTCGATGAAGCAGCCGCCCATGCCTATCTCAAGCAGCCGGAGTTTTCCATTACCATCCAGTTGAATCAGGGCACCGGCTCCTGCGTCTTCTGGACGACTGACCTGACCCATGAATATATCCGCATCAATGCGGACTATTCCACCTAACGGCACTACGCCGCACACACATCAACACGAGGTTCAACACGCGACGATGACGGCCCGCAGAGCAACCCAGGAATCATCCGCCGCCACGCCAACCCAGCCAGCGCAAGAGGGCTTTTCCCTGATTCCCAATGAAAAGCTCCTCACCCTCTATTGGGCGATGCTCAAGTGCCGTATGCTTGCACGGCAATTCGCACAGGCACCGCGCAGCGGCAAGCGCACCCTGCCCGCGCCTGCCCTCGGGCACGAAGCAACTCTGGCCGGGATAGTTGTCGATCTGCTGCCCGAGGACGCTCTCAGCCTCGCACGGGAAGATTGCGCAGCAGCCTACCTCAAGGGCATGCCCGTCTCAGAATTGCAACAAACCTTCTTCTCCGGCGATGCCGCTGCGTGGCGTCCCAATCGCATGCTCAAGCGCATCAAGTGTGCATCTGCGCGCGTGATTCCGCCTGCTCCGTCTGCCGATGCGCAACTTCACACAGCCTGCGGCGTCGCCTACACCTTGAAGATGACCAGTGGCAGCAGGATTGCCGCCGTGCTCTGCAACGGCTTTGCTCCGGCACCCGGGGCATGGCGTGAAGCACTCGCCTTTGCCGCTCAGCAGCAGTTGCCAATTCTCTTCGCCTGCCAGCAATCGGCCCGCAGTGAGGCCGAGGGCCTTGCCGCACAAGCTCAGTTTGACGCCATCGCCGCCCATGCATACACGCACCGCATCCCCACGATCACCGTCGACGGCCACGACGCCGTTGCCGTTTATCGCGTTGCCTATGAGTCCATCGCCCGGGCACGCATGGGCCGTGGCCCCACGCTGATCGAGTGCAGAATTCTTGAAGCCTCCGCCGCTACGTCGTCTAAACTCCCCGATACCAGCGATCCCATTCGAAAAATGGAAGCCTACCTGCTTCGCAAAGGCATCTTGAACCCGGCTCTCAAGCGAAAAATGGTCGCTAGCGTACGGCGTGAGATGGGAACCGCAGCCAATAATCGCTGACAACACGGTTGCGGGATTGCCGCCGAACCCTTTGGCTCAACGACCTCAATGGTAGAGTGAGTGGATGAAGGTGAGCCGGCGCATGGCCCATTCCCCAGTCACCCGACAAGCAACTCTGCTGGCTGCGCTTCTTTGTGCCATTGCGAGCCCGCTGGCGGCTGCTCCGCCGCCCGCCGCCGTTCCACAGTTGGGCGTTGATCCCAGCCGCCCTACGCCTGTCTGTCAGCCATCCATTTTGGACTCGCCCTTCATTCCCCTCGACAGTTGGATCTATCCCGCCGTGCTGCGTCTCTACTCGCTCGGCTTCATCGACAACGTCTTTCTCGGAATGCGCCCCTGGACCCGCGCCAGCGTGAGCCACATGCTGGAGGAATCCGGCGCGCGCATTGAAGATGCCGACCCAGGACCAGCCACCGATCAGGCACAGGAGATCTACGATGCGCTGACCTACGAACTCTCGCCGGAGATGCAAGGTCCATGCGGCACCCTCCAGGGCAACACGCGCATCGAATCCGTCTACACCATTGCGCGCCCTATCTCCGGCACGCCCCTGCGCGACAGCTTTCACCTCGGCCAGACGATCATCAACGATTACGGCCGCCCCTACGCGGGCGGATTCAACAGCTACACCGGCGCCAGTGGTTACGCGGGTGCCGGACGATTCCTCCTGTATGCACGGGGCGAATTCCAATACGCACCTTCCACTGCGGGCTATTCCACAGAACTCGCGCAACAACTATCGGCCATCGATCAGATTCCCTACATCAATCCGGCCACGGGCCTGCCTTACAATCAGGCCACCATTCCACGCGGGCCCATTGACTCGGTCGCCGTTTTCCGCCTGTTGGAGGCCTATGTCTCCGTGCACGTGCTCAACCACGAGATCGCCTTCGGCAAGCAGGACGAGTGGCTCGGCCCCGCCCTCGGCAGCGGCATGGCCTACTCCAATAATGCTGACAATGTTTACTCCTTTCGCATTGACCGCATTGAGCCGCTTCGCATCCCCCTGCTTTCCCGCCTCACCGGTCCCTTTCGCTACGACTTCATGGTGGGCCCGCTACAGGGCCACGTTGTTCCGAACTCCCCGTGGATGCATGTCGAACAAATCAGCTTTCGCCCCACTGAGAACCTGGAGTTCGGTTTTCAGCGCACCGTCATCTGGGGCGGAAAAGACCACGTGCCCGTTACGTTACATACCTTCCTCCGCAGCTTCTTCAGCATTTCGAATGTAAGCCCTGAGGAAAAACAAAGCTCGCAGGATCCCGGCGCCCGCTTCGGCGCTTTTGACTTCTCTTATCGTCTCCCCTTCGTCCGCAACTGGCTCACGCTCTACAGCGATTCAGAGGTCCACGACGACGTTTCGCCCATCGATGCGCCACGCCGCGCCGCCATACGCCCCGGCATCTATCTCTCGCACGTGCCCGGCATTCCCCGCCTCGATGTGCGCGTTGAAGCCGCCTCCACCGATCCCTCCATCACCAACAGCAACGGCGGGCGCTTCATGTACTGGGAGATCATCCAGAAGCAGGGCTACACCAACAAGGGTGTGCTCTTTGGCGACTGGATCGGGCGTGAAGACAAAGGCGGCCAGGGCTGGATTACCTACCACCTCAGCGGCAATGAATGGTTGCAGGTTGGTCTGCGCAATCAGAAAGCCGCAAAGGACTTCATCCACGGCGGCACCACGCTGAATGACATCAGCTTCCAGGCCGTCAAGCGCATTGGCAAGGATGTCGAACTGGACGGCAGCTTCACGCTCGAACACTGGAAGGCACCCATCTACAAACCAGGCCAACAGACCGTGACAACAACCAATATCCGGCTAACCTGGTACCCGAAGAGCAAGGCCAGCTTCTAAGCACTATTGCCGCGGTCATCGTGCGCGCGGATGCGTCCGGTCGTACACCTGCGTCAACTGCGCCGTCGTCAGTTGCGTGTAGCGCTGCGTCGTGGAAAGCCGCTCGTGTCCCAGCAACTCCTGAATGGCGCGCAGGTCGGCACCCTCCTCTAGTAGGTGCGTGCCAAAGGCATGGCGCAGCGTGTGTGGGTGTACATCGGCAGAAAGCCCACGCAGAATGGCAATGCGCTTTACGATGCGGCCCACACTGCGCGTTGTCAGTCGCGCCTCGCCACCGGCCTTTTGCAGGCCCCGCAAGCGAAGATTGACGAACAAGGCCGGGGTACCAACTGCTTTGCCCGGCCTTATTGCTGCCAGCCGCGCCTCGCGCTCCGCAAGATAAGCGCGCAATGCCATGGCAGCCGAATCCCCCAGCGGCACATAGCGCTGTTTCTGCCCTTTGCCGCGCACCAGGATCGCTTCATTGGCCCAGTGAATATCGCTCACATTCAGGCCTGTCAACTCCGCGTTACGGATGCCGCAACCGTAGAGCAGTTCCAGAATTGCCTTGTCCCGAGCAGGCCAGCTCGCCGCGTCATCACTTACTGTATCCACCGCGCGATTCATCTGCTCAATGGAGGGTACGCGCGGCAGGTGTTTCGGCAATTTCGGAGTGGCCACCAGCGAGGCCACGTTCTGCTCCACGCGTCCCGTACGCGCCAGCCATTTGAACCAGCTACGAATAGCCGCTAGCGCCCGAGTCGCGGAGGCCTTCGAGAGCCCGCGCTCATACAGTGTACCCAGATAGGCACGAATCTGCGTGTGCTCGATCCGTTCAGCAGTCGTCCCGCCGCCGTATCGCTCCACCATATACGCGGCAAAGCTATGCAACTCGCGCTCATAGGCGCGCAGCGTATGCATTGAGGCGCCACGCTCATTGGCAAGCATGCGCAGATACTCGCTGACCAGCATCTTCAGCGCTGGCGTTTGTGCGCTCAGTTCCTCCGTGCTCATGCCCGCTCCTCATGTGGCTCACGCTCCGCCTCCACACTGTCGTCGTGGTTCGCAGCAGCGGCTTCTTCACTTGCCACATTCCGGGCTGTAGCACGCGGATGATGTGCGCGATGCACCGCCTTCAGTCGTCCCAGTGCCAGGTGGGTATACACCTGCGTCGTTGAAATGTCCGCATGTCCCAGCAGCAACTGGACACTGCGCAGGTCCGCGCCGTGTTCCACCATGTGCGTGGCGCAGCTGTGCCGCAGCATGTGCGGGCTTGCCGCGCTGTTGGCCATCTTCACCAGATGCCATATCCACTGGCGCGTCAGCGGCATGCCACGCAGAGAAAGAAACAACCGCACGGCATCCTGTTGGTTGGCGGCGGGCCGCACTGCGGCAGTTCGTGCCTCGCCTGCCCGTCGGCTTGAGCTGATGCGCGCCAGATGCGGCCGCCCCTCGCGCAGGTACATCTCCAGGGCTTCAATTGCGGTCCGACCCAGCGGAACAATACGCTCCTTGTCGCCCTTGCCCCGCACCTGCACGCGCCCGGCATCCAGTGCAAGATCACCCGTCGTCAGCGAGGCCACCTCAGAGACCCGAAGTCCGCCTGCGTACAGGAGCTCAAGAATGGCGCGGTCACGCAGCTCCGTCGCTCGAGCCTTGGGATGCGAAGCCTGCATCGCCGCGCGCTCCAGCATCTCGCCCACCTCAGGCTCCGCCAGCGACTTCGGCAGCACCTTCCAGGCTTTGGGTGACTCGATATTGACGGTGGGATCGTGATGAATGCGCCGGTCCAGCAGCAGCCACTTGTAAAAGCCCCGCAGACAACTCAGCTTGCGCGCCGAAGAACGCGAGTCAATCCCGTGCGTTCGCAGATGTTCCAGAAATCCCGTAACGTCCTGCTGCAACGCGGTCAACAGCGTTCCGTCACGCTGTTCCAGAAACTCCGCAAAAATCTTCAGATCGCTGTCGTAGGCTTCACACGTCAGCGGACGCAGCCCTTTTTCCACCCGCAGATAAGCCTGGTAGTCCTTCAGGAGCCGCGTATTGCTTTCCGAGCCCACATGCCGATTATCAGCGGCCCGTCACGGTCGCGCCGAACAAGGCGCACATTACCGTACCTTGTTCATCAAGGAATCAACATGATTAACGTGCAGACTGCTTCCTCACCAGTTACTGGTGCTCTTCCGGACGGCTTATTCCACCAAATTCGCGCATCAGGTTTAGACCGAAGCTGACGCCTTCCTTCACAGCGTATCGCTCCATCGTTTTGCCAAATGTGATGCTGCTTTCCGGCGAGTAGGCATTGCTGAGCGTCGTTGACATGCCAAAGCCCAGCATGCTGGAGTAGTTCGGCATTTCCCTGCCCGTGTCGCTGTAGGCAACCACCTCACTCCGTAGCGCCCACCACACCCGGGAGCCGAACGACCCATGACCCTTTCTAAAATAGCGCGGATCCTGGTGGAGAATCGTTGGCAACAAGGCATCGGTAAACAGAAACGTCGATGCAAGGTTGGCCGCATTGTAGCCAAATCGCTGGGCATATGGGCCAGCGCCCGCCCCGTACTGCGGGCCGTAGTTGGCAACCTGGTCAAAGCCTGCGAACATGGCCGACTCGACAAGGAACGAAGGGTCAACAGTCTTACGATATGCCATTTCAAACTTTTGTCTGGTGCGCAGCGTTGCCACCGGAATGTCCGGATCCTGCACCGTTTCATATCCTGGGAATAGAAGCAGAACGCGCCGATGAGGCAATGGCTCCTCCGGCAGAGAATTGTCAATGGGAGCCTGCGCTCGCAGTGCCGGCCCGGCGAGAAGAATGAGGGAAAATGCAGACACGGCTAAACTCGCGCGCTTTCGATTCACATATCACCTGCGGCAAATAGATTCCAGCGAAGAGTGCATCCGCCGGGGAACAGCGGCAAACATGGATCTGAAAAGTATGGAACGGGAGCCTCAGCCCCGCTTCATTCATTGGGGAAGTCCAAATCAATCATTTGACGTTTCAGCAAGATAAATGTGTGAGCGTCTTGGCCAAAAATAGACTTCGGTCAAGTCTCACCGGTATATGGGATGCGTCAAGGCTCAAATGGAATCGCCACATTTTTCCTTTGAACTGTAGAATTCGACCACGGCATCAGATGATCTTCAGCCTGCTCTTGCACCATCCGCACTTGTCTTAGTGCAGCGCAAGAAGCTGCTGAATTTGCCGCTCCATAGCCTGCAGATCGGCACCGCCTTCAATACGTGCCGCCACTTTGCCGTCGCGACTAATCAGGAACGTGACCGGTAGTCCAAGCACGCCGCCGTAGAGCTTTCCTAGCCTCTCATCGCCCATGACTACGGGGAAATCAAGGTTGAGCTTACGCACCACCGGGCGAACGCCGGTCGAGTCGTCGTCCATGGAAACAGCGATTACCTGCAGTCCCTTTGGGCCATACTGCTTTTGCCATTCAGAGAAGCGCGGCAGCTCCACCTGGCAAGGACCACACCAGGTTGCCCAGAAGTTCAGCAGCACCACCTTGCCCCGGCACGCAGCAAGGTCAATGCGCTGGCCGCTCAGGCTGGTTCTCACAAATATGGGAGCCGGCTTGTGTACCAGCGACGGCTGCGCCGCTCCGGCGCACAAGGCCAAGAACAAACAACCGGCTGCTACCATCCATCGCCCGAGTGGCGCGTGTGGACCCTGGTAAGAACTCCTAGTTGCCGGAATCAACGGGATACCCCTTGGCGACCCAGTCATCCCCAAAGTTATTTGCGATGTAAAGTGCCTTCACGTTGGTAAAGCCCAGATCATGCAGCTTCTTGTACGCCGGGCCCATGTTGGGGCAGTGACTCCAGGGGCAGCATCCGCAATAAATTACGATGAATTTATTCTTCGGCAAGGAAGACACCTTGCTTGCCAGCAACTGCAGCCCATTCGACTCCGCGCCTGGCCCGGCATACACCGATCCGGGAATATGTGCCTGGCTGTACATCATGTGCGAACCCACCTGCAGCACCAAGGGCTTCTGCGTCCCCCCTGACTGCAGGAGATGGCGCAGCGCATCCGGCTGAATGAGTTGTGCCTGCGGAATGGAAGTCGCGCTGGCAGACGACGCCTCGCCGCCAAAGAACTGCGCCCGGCTTTGCGGAGCAGCCCCCAAAAACAGGAGAACTGCAAGTGCTCCTACCAGGCAAACTCGCACATAAAAACTGCATCGCGTCACAGCGTCTCTCCTTTGGGATCAAGTCATCCCAATGCACATATAGCAGGAGACGCTTCCACCCTGCAAACCGCGGCCGGCCAATGCAGGGCACCGCCGTTCCCCCGCTGTGCCGGGTATTCAAGTGGATTCTTCGCTGCCGCTGCGCGTGCAAACCATGCCCCATTTAGAAGAAAATAGAGTTGGAAGTTTTTCGATCAGAATTGAGGAACGATTGACGTCTGCGCAAACTGATATTCGCAAGTGGACCGCCGGGGAGTTTGAACGGCTCGTCCTCAGTAGCAAACCCAGTGTCGCCGTCTTTGACTGTGACGGAACACTCTGGGGCGGCGATTCCGGGTACGGCTTCATGGTGTGGTCGCTTGAGCAGGGACTGGTTTCGCGCTCGGCAAGCGACTGGATTGACTCAAGCTACCGCGCCTACCTGGCTGGCAACGTTAGCGAGGCCCAGATCTGCGGCGAGATGGTGCAAATCTACGCAGGCCTCCGCGAGCAGGAACTGCGGGCAGCTGCGGCCAAATACGTCAGTGAGTACGTGCGTGGGCGCGCCTTTGCGGAAATGGCCGCGCTCGTCGCAGCCTTGCGCAAGACAGGCACTGAGCTGTGGGCCGTGAGTTCAACCAACAAGTGGGTGGTCGAAGAAGGTGTACGCGAGTTCGGCATCCCGGAGGAGCATGTGCTGGCCACTGAAGTGGTCGTCGCTGAAGGCGTCATCAAGAGTGAACTGATTGACGTACCCACAGGCCCGGGTAAGGCAGAGGCTCTCAAGCGGCGAGGTGTCGAGCACCCTGACGCCGTCTTTGGCAACTCGATTCACGATCTGGCCATGCTTGAACTAGCCGTGCATCCATTTCCCGTCAATCCTTCTCCCGCCCTGCTTGAGGCTGCGGCCAAGCGATTCTGGGGCTACTTCCGCCCGGCAGCGGCCGAAGAGACCGAAACCGTAGTCGGCGGCGAATAGGACCGGAGCCGGGCTGTGCGCTGGCACGCCCCCGCGTGAATTACGAGTTTTCAGCCGGCCAAAGCAAACCCGGCCGTCCGTGAACTCGTGCCTGCTCCTTTGCGATTAAACTGGAAGTGTGGAAGAAAGCCGATCCATCCCCAATCCCAAGCCTGCAGGACCGGCGCTGCGTTTCGTCGCGGCAGCGCTGATCGTGCGCGACGATGAGATTCTGATTTGCCAGCGCCGCCCGGATCAGCCAATGGCGCTGCTATGGGAGTTCCCGGGAGGCAAGATCGAACCCGGCGAGAGCCCCGAGCAGGCACTCGTCCGTGAGCTGGAAGAGGAACTCGGCCTTCAGGCCGTCATCGGACGGCGCATCACGCGCATTCGTCACAACTATCGTCATGGCGGCGCAGTTGACCTGCAGTTCTTTGTAGTGCACGAAATTTCCGGCGAAATTCAAAACCGCATCTTCCACCAGTACCGGTGGGTAAAACTGCACGATCTGCCCCGCTATGACTTCCTGGCAGCGGACCGCGGCCTTATTCGCGACCTGGCCGCGGGTAAGCTCCTTTAGGCGCAAAGTGGATCTTCGCGCACCGGTCGTACCGGCACCCGCTGTACTCAGTGGCCGGGAATCATCCCCCACAGCATCACCAGCGTCATGGCAATCACGATGATGCTGGTGCCCCAGGCAATCACATTCGCCATGCGCGAGTTCTTGTGCGCGCCCATCAGGTCACTGCGGTTGATGAGCAGGAGCATGAGAATGATGATGACGGGCAGCAGGACACCGTTAAGCACCTGCGACAGGATAGCGAAGTTGATCAGCTGGGCGTTCGGCAGCACCAGTACCGTCAGCGCGCCGCCTACAATCAGCAGTGTATAGAGCCAGTAAAAGAACGGCGCTTCCTTGAAGCTCTTGTCCACTCCCGACTCTACGCCCAGGCCTTCGCACACCGTGTAGGCTGTTGAAAGTGGCAGAATGGACGCGGCAAACAACGAGGCGTTGAATAAGCCAAAAGCAAACAACAGAAACGCGTAGTCCCCGGCCAGCGGCCGCATGGCCTCCGCTGCGTCCGAGGCCACTTGGATTTCCCCCATGCCGTGCACGTAAAGTGTGGCCGCGCACGCCACTACGATGAACCACGCCACCAGGTCAGTGAAGAAGCTGCCCACCACCACATCAAGCCGAGAGGCCCCGTAGTCTTTCACGCGGATACCCTTCTCCACAATTGACGACTGCAGATAGAACTGCATCCACGGGGCAATGGTTGTGCCCACCACGCCAATCGCCATGTACATGTAGGCTTTATCCCGCCAAACAGACCTATGCGGAAGCTTGACGGTTGCCAGCAGCGCATCATGCCAGCTCGGTTGTGACAGTACCCCGGCAAAGATGTAAGAAATGTACACAACCGATGCGACAAGAAACACCTTCTCCGTGCTCTTGTAGTTGCCACGCACCACCATGAACCACACCAGCGCCGCGCACACCGGCACGGAAATAAACCGGCTCAGGTGAAACAGCCGCATCGATCCGGCAATGCCAATAAACTCCGTGACCACGTTGGTGTAATTCACCACCACAAGCATCACCATCAACACGAAGGTGAGCCGCAGGCCAAATTCTTCGCGGATCAGGTCGCTCAGGCCCTTGCCCGTCACCACACCCATGCGCGCCGTCATCTCCTGCACCACGATGAGCGCAAGCGTGATAGGAATCATCATCCACAGCAGGCTGTACCCGTACTGCGCGCCCGCTTGGGAATACGTCAGGATGCCGCCGGAGTCATTGTCCACATTGGCTGTAATAAACCCGGGGCCGAGAACGGCCAGAAACAGAAGTATTCGGATTCGCCAACGCTTCCACATGCACACGAGTTCCTAAGGAGGTTTCATTCAGGCTGTCTTTCTGACCATAACAGGAGAGCCCGCACTGCGTGAAACCGGCCCGGTCGAGCCACCCGGATGCCCCGACAAGCCTGCTTGACAGCCCCTGCCGCACACGGATACAACCGGCTTTCGCGTGTTATCCGCTCCGAGGAGACGTCAAGATGCCCAATCACCCGATTACCTCTTCGCGGCGCAAGCTCTTAGGCGCCATGGCATCCGTCGCAAGTGTTTCCGCCACCTCCATGCTCGGGCTTGACGCCGCATACGCCTCTGCGGCTTCCAACGTCCCCGATGGCGCGGCTGTCCCCTCCTTACCACCGCCAGAACCCATGGCAGCCGAGAACTTGCTCGCGCTTGCCCGCCTGCGCAGTTACAGAACGTGTCGCTCCTCGAGCTGGGACCGCTCGGGCGCCAACAATGACTCGGTGCGAGTTGAACCTGGAAAAGCCGCCACGCTGCTGGAAGATTCCGGTGCCGGCGTCGTTACACATCTCTGGTTCACCATCAACTCGTCTGACCCTATGCACCTGAAGAATCTCGTCCTCCGCGCATGGTGGGACGGAGAGTCCACCCCCTCCGTCGAGGTGCCCATCGGCGACTTCTTTGGCCTGGGCCTGGGTGAGTACTTCGTCTACCAGTCGGAACTACTCAGCGTGGCTCCCGTCAAAGCACTCAACGCATACTTCCCCATGCCCTTTGCCCGCTCGGCGCGCATGACGCTTACAAACGAGGGTTCCTTACGTACAGACAATCTCTACTTCGCCGTCGATTACATCACTCTTCCCTCGCTCCCGGCAGAAGTCGGCCGCTTCCACGCGCAATACCGCCAGGCCGCTCCCTGCAAAGGCTGGACAAACATCTGGGCCAATGAATATGTGCCGGAGATTAACGACAGGAAGAATCTGAGCGGCGAAGGAAACTACGTCTTTCTTGAGGCGGAAGGCAAAGGACACTTCGTAGGCGTAACCCATGCTGTCCTGCAGAACCAGGACGGATGGTTTGGCGAGGGCGACGACATGATCTTCATCGATGGCGACCCGGCGCCCACCATCAACGGTACGGGAACTGAGGACTACTACAACGGTGCTTGGGACTTTGGAGCAACTCCGTTTGCGTATCTGCACAATGGCGCGCCCTACATCGTGAACCCGGAGCGCATCGGAGGACGCTATTGCCTATATCGCTGGCACACAGAAAGCCCCATCACCTTCGACAAGTCCATTCGCGTGACCATGGAGCACGGTCATGCCAATCATCGCTCCGATGACTTCTACTCGACGGCCTATTGGTATCAAACGGAGCCGCATGCAGCTTTCCCCGCACTGCCGGTGCCTGCTGACCGCGTGCCGCGCATTCACAATCTAGCCAAAGATTAGGACGGGCTGGCACGGAGCTCTAGTCACATGCGCTCCGCGCCGGCGCGTCCATCTCGCCCCGCAGCGCCACCTTTATTGGTTCCGCAGGCCCAGTTCATCACCCATCTTGCGGAATTCCTTCTGATAGGCGTTCATATCGCGCTCATTCTCGCGCGCCTGCTCGGCCACACGCTTGCCATCAGGCTGCGCATTGGCAAGCTCCTGGTTCATCTCCTGCAGCCGATTCTGGATGCGCTCATGCATCTGCTGCATGCTGCGATTGCGCTCCTGAACGGCGCTCTGCTGCTCCTGGTTCAGCCCCTGATACAGCCGTTCTCGCTCCTGCTGCATCGTGCGCAGTTGCTCCTGGAGCTGCTGTTGCTGGCGCCGTGCTTCGTCTGCGTTGAAGGTCTTGCCGCTGGCCGTGCGCGACATTGTGCGGGCCTGGGTCCGCGTTTGTGCCATGGACTGGTCGCACGTGCGGTACTGGTCACGCTGCTGTGTGGTTGCCTGGGTCCGCAGGCGTTCGCGCTGCTGCTGGCGAGCCTGCTCCTGTTGCTGTTGCTGGGCTTGGCCCGCTTTACCCTGGCCCTGCTGGCCTGTACCGCCCGTTTGGCGCTGCCCCTGCCGGGCCTGACCTCCACCACCTCCACCACCACCCTGCTGGGCTAACATCAGTGCCGTAGTCAAGGCAAGTGCAACTGAAAGCAGGATAGAGATCTTTCGTCTCATCGCAATCTCCTTCCAGGGAGCCGGAAAGACCGGCCTTTGTCCCATTTCTGCGGAAGTTAGACTGCCAATGCACGCAATAGTCGAGTGACCGGCATCACTATCTAAGGATTTTGATGGCTGAATGCGCGCGTCAGGCGGTTGCAGCCAAGGCAGGAACTTCGGCAACATCATGCCGCACTGTCACTTTGCTTAACAGGGACGCGACCACATCCGCCGCGCTATAGCCCTCGCGGCCCGGCGCCAGAAACTGCACAATGCTGTTCAGGTCGTCGCCAACCGTGATGAGTGGCGGCTCAACCCGGCCGTCTTTGCGCGTCTGCGCATGGCCCACGTTGGCCATCAAGGCGTTGCACAGGCACTTGCGACCCGCCGTGTCCTCCACCTTGCCGCCCTTGGCAACATAGTTCGCCACGGGCTCGGCAGCGCAGCGGTAACCTATTTTTCCGTTCGGCTGTGCATAGGGCTCACGCAAATATCCCAGATCGCACACACGCTGCCGTTCCTGATAGATGTGGAACACTGACGACGTGTCTTCCAGTTGCGCCACCTTGAACGGAAACCCGGTCGGTGAGGCCAGTGGGTCCGTGAAGACCTCTCCCGAGCCCTCCCGCGCCTGAGCAATCAGCCTGAGCTTCAAGTCAGGACGCATTCCGGACTCTTCACTAAACGCAAATGCGGTACCCACTTGGATACCCTCCGCGCCAAGATCGATGGCCTCGCGCAGCTTGTCGGCACTTCCCCAGCCGCCGGCCAGCCAAAACGGAGCGCCTAGCTCACGCAGCGCCGCGATATCCACCCTGTCGCGCTCTCCATAAATGGGTTCGCCAGCATCGTTCAATTGCAGCTTGCCGCGCGGCGGAGCATTATGGCCGCCTGCCGTTGGACTTTCGATCACCAGTCCATCCACGTGTCCGCTGGCCCTCCGCAGCATAGTGGCCGCCAGTGTATTGGAGGAAACAATCGACAGGAACCGCGGCCGTTCTAGCTTCGGCAGGGGCCCCTCGATATACTCGGTCGGGTCAAAGTGCATGAAGGTGTCCTGATCGGGCGCCGCGCCGGTTACTGAAAGCTTGTAGTCGGCGGGCCGTCCGGCGGCATAGGCGTCCAATACTGCCGGGATGTGCAGCGGGATGCCAGCGCCCATCAGCACATAACTCACTCCTGCCAGCATCGCGCCATAGATGGAAGCCAAATGTGGCAACTGCACCTTCTCAAGGAAGTTGATGCCCACAGGGTTCCAATGGCCTTCCCGGGCCAGAAACACTTCTACAAAATTGCTTACAATGCACAGCTCCACAAGCCTGCGCGGCTCCACGCGCTGGTGCATCGGTGCCGTCGGGTAAGGCATTCCGCTGGCCTTGCCGCCCGGCACAAAATACTCTTGCCAGATGCGGCGAGCCATCTCAGGTATCGGAAAGGCATCGAGCCCCCTGCGCATGTGGCCGCCTACGTCGCCATCGGCCAGTCTGCGCACAAAAAGCTGATCAATCGCTGTGCCGGAAACCACACCGAGCTGGCCTAGCCGGGAAACGGCCTGCGCCAGGCGCCAGTTGGATACACCGACCCCCATGCCGCCCTGAATGATTCTTGGAAACGAAGCCATCAATTTATTGTTTCATATATTCAGACAAACGCTGCACATAAATCCTAAAGTTCGACCCGTACAAAGGGCCGCTCCGCCAAGAGTCACGGAGGCCAGTCCCAGCGCTCTCACGCACTTACAGCTTATCCCGCAGAAAGGCAATCACCTGGTCTGCCAGCACAACGCCCACCATCCGCCCCTCCGGATCGACAACTGGCAGGGCATGCAGATTGTACTTATCAAACAATTCGGCCAGCTCATTCTGGCGTAGATTAGCCGGGCAAGACAGGAAGCGCGGCTCCATCAGCCCAGAAAGGTGATCCTCAGGCTTTGCCATAACCAGCCGCGCTAGCGGCACAACGCCGCGCAGAACGCGATCTTCTTCAATCAGATAAATTTCAGTCACCCTTTCCGGGTCGCCGTCAAAATTTTTGAGGGCCAGCACTGCCTGTGCCACCGTGGCATGCGTATTCACCGCGACAAACTCCGTCGTCATGGCGCCCGCTGCCGACTTCTCGTCAAACTCCAGCAGCTCGGCGACCTCCTGTCGCTCCTCTGGCTCCATCTCTTCAAGAATCGCGTCAGACTGCTCTTCGGGCAGTTCTGCCAGCAGATCGGCAGCTGCTCCGGGGTCCATTTCCTCTACGATGTCGGCGATCTTCTCCTCGTCGAGTTTCTCAAGAAGAGCCTTCTGCAGCTTGGGTTCAACCTCCTCCAGCGCGTCCGCTGCCACCTCTTCATCCAGAGAAGTGAAGACGGCCTCGCGCTCGGCCGGCGCCAAATCCTCCAGAATGTCCGCCAGATCGGATGGATGCATCTCTGCAAGCCGTTCGTGTTCGATGCGCAGCTTCACCCGGCGTGCCGGGTCCACCTCAATCACATCCACAAATTGCCAGGGAATGCCGCGTGCTGAAAACTTACGCGAGAGCGCCTCCAGCGTTGGCCGCGGGAGCAATCCTTTGAAGATCCTCCGAAACGCTCCGCGCGTCCCCACTTCGACCTCGGCCACCCGCAACAGATGGGCTCCGCCATGGCCCATCCATTCCAAATCCACGTCATTTACGCGCACAACCTTGCGCCCATGCACATCGATTATCTGGCGGTCTACCAGGTCCTGTTGCAGATAGAGAAAGTTGCCCTGGTCCTCCAGCGGAGCCAGCGCTTCCACGGAGCGCAATTCCAGCATGCCTGCGGGTGTCTCCATCACTTCCTCTGAGGGCACAATGAACAACCCGGATCGCGTCTTGAGCACCACCCCTGCTACTTTGCCTGCGTCCGGCCCGGTCGCCACGGCTATGTCCTTGAGCCGCCCGCGCACCTGCCCCTGCGCATCCGTAACCGGGGTGCCCACCAGCAACGTCAGACTTATTCGTGCTGTGGTACGAAGTTGCATATGCAGAGTGTAGCCCGTCTATGCCCCGTTGTGCGCCACATACAAGACATTCAACATGAGACATGAGACTCACTCCATGGTGTCACCTTCCCGGCAGGAACACCGCACCGTTGCACTTATGCTTGACACAGGGCCTTACAGCCATGAAACTGCCAGCAAGGTTCCTCGAGCGGAGGGCTCAGGCTGCTCCCGTTCCCGTAGAGGTTGGAGGAAAATTCCTTGGACAAGCCGGGTGCTGGACGTCTGCAGTTCTCATTGAATTCGACTATGGAGAGTGTCGGCGAAGTGGAGGCTACCGCAGAAAAGCTAGCCATGGAGGCGGGCTTCGACGAGGAGGAGCGCTTTCGCATCGCCATGGCTGTGCGCGAGGCTGCCGTCAATGCCGTTTTACACGGAAATGACTACGACCCTCAAAAACAGGTGACCGCAAGCTTCGAGAACAACGGCAAATCGATCATCATCACCATAGCTGACGAAGGAGAAGGGCTTGACCCGGATACTATTCCCGACCCGCTGGACCCGGAAAACCTGATGCGGGGCACTGGCCGCGGCATCTTCCTCATACGGTCCTTTATGGATGAGGTACACTTTCGTCAACTGCATCCCGGAACAGAGTTGACCCTGATCAAGCATCTACCCCCGGCGGAGGGATAAGCCTGATACCCCGAGGCAGTTCCTTTCATGTTGGTGGAGAGCGGGGAAAAGAAAAGCGCAGTCAGGCAAACCAGACTTTCACCACTACACAGCAAGCCAAAAAGTGCTATAACCGTACTACACCAAAAGGAGGAATTCCCGTGGCTCTTTCTATTGCTTCCCGCGAAGTAGACGGCGTGACCGTTTTAGATCTCAGCGGGCGGATCACTCTTGGCGAAGGTAGCGTACAACTGCGAGAGGCCATTCGCGACCTGATTGGCAAGGGACAGAAACGAATTCTGCTCAACCTGGGGGACGTGAGCTATATCGATAGCTCGGGTCTGGGAGAACTGGTGAGCGCCTATACCACATCCAAGAATCAGGGCGCTGCCCTGAAGCTCCTGAACTTGACCAACAAGGTCAAGGACGTCCTTCAACTCACCAAGCTCTACACCGTCTTTGACATCTACGACGCCGAAGTCACGGCGATTGCTTCCTACAAGTAGCCGATCCGGGCTGCCTCCTGCCCTGAACAGCAAAAGGCCATCCCGCGCGGGGTGGCCTTTTCCCATGCCTGTGGCAATATCGTCAGAATTTCACGCTTGGCACCTGCTGCGCCGCCGGGCTGGCCGTGAAAAAGGCGTTGTTGACCTTAAATCCTGCAATGTTTGCCCAGATGCTATTGGGGAACTGCAGCACGAACGTGTTGTAGTTCTGCAAGGCATCGTTATAGCGCTTACGGGCTACGCCAATGCGGTTTTCCGTGCCCGCCAGCTCATCCTGCAGGCGCATGAACTGGTCGCTCGACCGTAGTTGCGGATAGTTTTCGGTGAGCATCAGCAGACGCCCCAGCGCGGAATCCAGTTGCCCGTTGGCCGCAATCTTTGCCTGCGGCCCCTGCGCGCTCAACATCCCTGCGCGCGCATTGGCGATGTCCGCAAACACTGAGCTCTCCTCCTTGGTAAAGCCCTTGACCGTCTCAACCAGGTTGGGAATCAAGTCTGCGCGCCGCTGCATTTGCACATCCACCTCGGACCATGCGGCCTTGACCGCCTGATCGTTGGCTACCATTTGATTGCGCGCGCTCACATAGCTGGCAAAGACCATGAGAATGGCCAGAATCAGCACGCCCACGATGCTGAGTGTAATCACGAGTCCACGACGCATACGGTATCTTTCTCCTCCGGCCGCCAATCAGGACAGCCATTCCCTTAGAAATTTGTCCCGCCTACCAGTCGCCACCTGCACCACCGCCGCCGAAGCCGCCTCCTCCAAAGCCGCCAAAGCCCCCGCCGGAACCGCCACCACCGCCGGAGCCGAACCCGCCGCCGCCGATGAACGGCCCGCCCCCCATCCACGGTCCACCGCCCCAGCCACCAAAGAACAGCCCTAGGCCCAGGAGGAGCCTCAGCAGCATAAAGCCGCCAAAGAAAATCAACAGCACCACCAGCAGAATCAGCTTGCCCGATGCTGGAGCATGCCGCACAGGCTCTCTCGCCAACACAGGCTCATCGCTCAGTGTTACGTTGGCATCCGAGGCAATCACATGCGCCATCTGGCCCACGGCCAGGGTTACCGCGCTGTCATAGTCCCCTGCCCGCAGGTATGGGACCATCGCCCGGCCAATGTCCCCTACTTTGCCGTCCGGCAAGATACCTTCCAGCCCGTATCCCACCTCTATTCTGTATTTGTGGTCGTCCACTGCCAGCAGAACCAGGGCGCCTCGGTCCGAGCCTTTGCGGCCCATCTTCCACTTCGTCTCAAGATCGTCAGCAAAGTTCGCCGCATCATCCCCACCCAGGTTGCGCACCGTCACAATGGCAATCTGTGCGTTTGCGTTGGAGTGGTCCAGTTGGCTGCAGAGGTTATCAAGCAGCGCAACTGTCTGAGGCGAAAGAACATGCGCGAAATCACTCACGTAGTCTGTAGGTGCCGGCAGATCCTTTACCCGCTCGGCCCGCGCCAGGTTCGGCAGACATGCCACCAATGCGACCAGGAGCAGGTGGAAACCAGAAAAATAACTACGGTTAAAGCCCTTCATCGCTAACCATTGTACGTGCTTGCCGAGCCGCAGGTTCCTCTCCTCCGCTGGCTGTACCACCTTACAATGCCCGAGCCCACCGTCAAGCGCACTAAACTAAGAGAGAAATGAACGACAATCTGCCCCCCATCGCCCGTAAGCAGACCACGCATACGACCCTTCACGGAATCACGCTCATCGACGACTATGCATGGCTGCGCGACAAGGAAAATCCCGAAGTCCAGTCATATCTTGAAGCGGAGAATGCCTACGCAGAGGCCAACATGGCGCCTCTCGCCGGCCTGCGCGACGAGCTCTACCGGGAGATGCTCAGCCACATCAAGCAGACTGACGTCACGGTTCCCTACCGCGACGGCGATTGGTGGTACCACACGCGTACCGAGGAAGGCCTGCAATATGCCATCCACTGCCGCCGCCGCGGCGATGCGAGTGCCCCTGACCCCGCCGAACCCGAGCAGGTGATTCTCGACGGCAACCAGCTCGCGGAGGGCCACGCATTCTTTGCGATTGGAGAATCGGCCATTTCAGACGACGGCCGCTGGCTCGCCTACACCACGGACACCACCGGCTTTCGCCAGTACACCCTTTACATCAAGGACCTCGAAACCGGCGAGACGCTGCCGGGCACGGTGGAACGCGTTGGCTCCGTAGAGTGGGCGGCCGACAATCTCACGCTCTTCTATACCGTCGAGGACGAAGAACAGAAGCGCCAGTACCAGCTTTGGCGGCACACGAGAGGAGCCGAATACAGCACAGACGTGCTCGTCTACCAGGACGATGATGAACGCTTCAATCTTGCCATTGGCCGTACCCGAGATGGCAAATACATCGTGGTGGAGTCTGCCAGCCACACCACAAGCGAATGTCGCGTGCTGCCCGGCGACCAGCCACATGGCGAATTCAGAGTCCTTTGTCCTCGCGAGGACGGCCACGAGTACTACGTCGACCATCGCAACGGCGTCTGGTTTATCCGTACCAACGACAAAGGAAGAAACTTCCGCTTGGTCACCACGCCCGTCGAGGCTCCGGACCGCGAGCACTGGACTGAGCGGATTCCGCACCGCGACACTGTAATGCTGGAGGACACTGACCTGTTCGCAAGCTTCTTCATTGCCTGCGAGCGCGAAGACGGTCTTCCACGCCTCCGCCTGTGGCGCTTCAGCGGCAAAGGCCCTGAGGCGGCTCCTGCCGGTGAGATTACCTTCCCCGAACCCGCCTACAGCGCCAACCCCGGTATCAATCGCATCTTTGATGTCATGACGTACCGCTACGGCTACCAGTCACTCGTCACGCCCGGATCGGTATTCGAATACGACCTGACTTCCGGCACATCAAAACTGCTCAAGCAGCTTGAAGTTCCCGGAGGATTTGATCGCGACTTCTACGCGAGCGAACGCATCTTCGCCACCGCGCCGGACGGCGTACAGGTTCCCATCTCACTCGTCTATCGCAAAGACAAGCGCGATCCCGGCCGCAATCCGCTGTACGTCTACGCCTATGGATCCTATGGATATTCACTCCCCCTGACCTTTAGCTCCAGCCGCCTCAGCCTGCTCGACCGCGGCGTGGTCATGGCTTACGCGCATATCCGCGGAGGTGGTGAACTGGGCAAACCCTGGCACGACGCGGGCAGGATGCTGGCCAAGCGCAACACTTTTACTGATTTCATCGCAGCCGTGGAGCACCTGATCGCCGCAGGTTATGGCGACCCAGGCCGTGTGGCCATCGAAGGTGGCTCCGCCGGCGGCCTTCTCATGGGTGCGGTCACCAACATGCGTCCTGATCTCTTCCGCGCAGTCATTTCGCACGTGCCCTTCGTCGACGTCATGAACACCATGCTCGACTCATCATTGCCGCTTACCGTGCCGGAGTACGAGGAGTGGGGAAATCCCAACGAGGAGAACTTCTTCCGCTACATGCTCAGCTACTCTCCCTATGACAACCTGCAAGCGGCATGCTATCCCGCAATGCTGGTCAAAACATCGCTCTACGACAGCCAGGTCATGTACTGGGAACCAGCCAAGTATGTGGCAAAGCTGCGCACACTCAAGACAGGCAACAACCCCCTCCTGCTGGTGACCAACATGCAGGCAGGCCACGGCGGCGCTAGTGGACGCTATGATTATCTGAAAGAGATCGCCTTTGACTATGCCTTCCTGCTCCGCGAGCTAGGACTTGCGTCCTGAGCTCGCGGCAACTGCGACATCAGTCAGGCGACAGGAAGTAGACCTCGACCGCGCGCATCAGGGACGGGTAATCGAGTAGAGGTTCGCGATCTTCATAGCGCGCTGCCCAGCAAACCTGGTTGATCAGGTCACGCGGATGGCAGGCGCGCAGCTCCTGCTTCAGCCGATCGCGAATCACCGAAATCAGATCCGAAATCAATCCCGGATCCGCCTCCAACTCCCTATCCGCAGCAAAACGCCGGAAGATTTCCGTAAACTCCTCGTTGCTCACTTCCCCAAGATGTATCTTGGTCTGGATCCTGCGCAGGAATGCCGGATCTACCAGTCGAGCCGGATCTATGTTGGAAGCAAAGACCACGAGCATCTCAAACGGAACTTCGATCTTCCGTCCCCCTACCAGCGTCAGGAACTCGATGCGCCGGTCAAGAGGAACCACCCAGCGGTTCAGCAACTCCTCCGGATGAATGCGCTGGCGGCCAAAGTCATCGACGATGAGCACGCCGTTGTTGGCCTTCATCTGCGCAGGGCCGGAATAGTATTTCGAGATTGGATTAAACTGCAGGTCGAGCATGTCCACGGTGAGTTCACCACCCACCAGCACCGTGGGGCGGCTACACCGCACCCAGCGCGGATCCCCGTAGTCCGGATCGTAATTTGATTTCCGCTTGTGAATCATTGGGTCATAGACTGCGATAATTTGCCCATCGACCTCAACGGCAATCGGAATCCAGACGTCATCCTCCGCTAACACGCGCGAGAGCGTCTCAGCCACCGCTGTTTTGCCCGAGCCAGCTGGTCCGTACAGAAAAATGGCAGAGCCGGAGTTCAGCGCCGTGCCCAGTTGCGCCAACTTCTTTTCGTTCAGCACCATGTGTGAAAATGCCCGCTGCACATCCGGCGGATGTACAAGCACATTCCGCACGCTCTGCTTCCGAACTTGCTCCACATAGCTTTGCAATGAAACCGGCGCGGCTCCGGAGTACTGGCTCTGCACCAGCAGTTCCAAGGCGCGCGTCCTGCCCTGCGAGGTAATGGCAATCACGGGAATATTCACGCTCATGCCGGTCACTTCACACAGCAGCTTCGTGCGCAAACGTGTGAAGAGTTCGTTGGCGACTTCAAAGCTGACCTTCATCTGATCTGCCAGTTCCAGCACCGAAAAGGGTCCGGCAAGGTAGAGCGTCTTCAGCGCAATATCCTCAAGCACGGAATCGCGCACACCGGTATCAGAGATCGTAGTGGGCTTCGATTCAGGTCCGCCGAGAGGTCTGTTTTTCAGAAACTGACTCGTATCCAAGAAGGTACTCACGTTCTCACCCCCGAAACACCCACGAATTTCCCCAGGCAGCACTGCCAACGCGGAGACTCTATGTCTGCACGCACCAAGGTTATGTCAGCTTAAACCAGCAGGCAAGAAAATTACCGGCGTTTGAACCCGCAATAACAAGTACAAAAGTACGGTGTAGAGCCTGCGCGGTGCGGTCTTCAGAAGCGCTATCCGCTGCAGAATACGCGATGGCACAGCCCATTCGTCCCCCGTCCCCGGGGCCACGCGATGCGCCTAAGCGGATCCGGTATCTGCAGGTTTCGCTGAAATGTTCTACATCTACTGGGGAATTACTAGCCCATCGATTGTGCATCAAATGCGCAATAAAATACAAGCCTTTATGCAGGTGACCAATAGTCCCCACCACAGAGGGTGTGGATCGTCAAGGCCAGATCGGCCAAGGTCTTACTGCGCTCGAGAGCAGTCAGAGGTAGGCATGCAACATCGCAGGAAAGATCGGAAATCCGTTCGCTCTTGAATCGCCGGAATGGCAAAGAGGAAGAACTCTAAAGACTTGCAGCACAATTGACTACCCCCAGGCAGGCATAGATGCTGATTCTGAATAACTTACATGCGATTCACGCGCCAGTGCCCCTTTCAATTCCCCTAGATATTAGCGGAATTTAAAGCACGAGAGCTAACTTCAACGAACGAGCTCGGGCTCTTATCGAATTGCTTTTTGCAAAGCGCTTATGCGACACGAAGAACTGGGTTCATCTTCAAACTTCCGTCGTCGGCTTTCGTACTATTCCCTGCTCCGCTCGCGCCTCATTGATTTTGTTTGTGCCAAGCCCGGTTGAACGAAGCCGCCTGGCGACGTGCCCTGAGCCGGCGTCGACCGCTTCCCGATCGCTGGGGGCAGTTTGAGGGATTGCTGAAATGCATATTTGCCGGGTCGGAATCGCCGCTTGTGGACACAACGAACGATAGGCTGTTTTACGGCCACGTGCGGAGACACGGACCTTCTTGAGTAGCTCAATGAGCGCTTTGTTCGCAAAAGTCAACCATTTGAGATGGAAGAAAACTCCTCTAGCTGAATTTCGATTTCACTCAGAAACCTGGGGTAGGCCGGAGGCAATCCGGCCTTCTCCATCACAAACTCCCGCGATTTACCGCTTCTGAAGATACTTGCTTTGAAATGCCGCCGGAATCGGTGGTACCCGCGTTGTGCCACGAGCGGGCGGAGCACCGTTCGACGGCAGAGGTGATAGCAGGACCGCATGCACTTCACCCGTATAGATATTCATGCCGGTCGCCGCGATTTGACCGGCGCTGTTGATCGATGCAGCGTTGATGATGTACCACGGCGAATCCGCCACCAGCACCGTATTCAGATCCGTGAAGTTGCCGTTCTGCCAAATGAAGGTGTGCGGCCCGTTTTCGTCGAATCCGAAACCGACGATTTGGCGCTGCTCATTAATGCTGTGGCAGCAAGGAGCGACCGTCACAAACATGCCAGGCATCATCAGGTCCGCAATCCCAGTCGCTTTGTTCCACAGGTATGAGTGAACCGTTCCGTCGGAAATAGCCTGTGTTCCAACTACGTCGCCGAGATTGTTGATACTGCTGGCGACGTTGTCGCCCGTGGCGCCTGGCAGCGTGGGAAGATTTGTCGGCACGCCATTGCGATCCCAGATCACAGCGTGCGGGCCTGCGGGGACGAATACCGGAGGGAAGGTAGTGTCCGAACATGTTCCGGAAACGCCAACCGCCTGTCCCAAATCATTGACGCCAAGGCCAAAGGAAACTGTGTCACCCTGCAGGGGTTGCAGGGCCTGTGGTTTCCCGCTGGCGCTCCACTTTACTGCCTCAAACTGAAAGCGCTGGTGCGGCATGGCGCAATTTGAGTCGCTCGTTCCAGTCTCCGAAAACCCAATTGCCTCTCCCGCTTTGTTCATGAAGTACACCTGCGAGTTGTTGCCGCCACTGAGCATCGGGAGCGCCGTAAGGGAGCCGTTCTGCCATACAGCAGCAAGGCATTGCCGGTTCGTTCCAAATCCGCAGAAATCCTCTCCGTTCGAGTCGATGCTGGCAGTTTCAGAAATTACAACCGACACCCCATTCATGTTGGTCGCGGCGTTTTCGCTAATGCACGATGGACAGTCCGCGCCACCGAGCGTTCCCAAGCTCACAAGATTGCCTCGATACCACACGAAAGCTGTCGTTGCAATTCCGTCCACCTGGTCCGGTGTCGCCGCTCCGCCTGCGACGGCACTCGCGTTGTTGATGGTGTATGAGTAGCTGTAGGTCCCGCCAAGCGTTCCCAGATCCGTCACGCCGTACATCGCTGGCTTTGGTCCTTGAGCATATCCAGACGCGAGGGTTGATGCTACCGATAACCAGATCGGCAGACGCACTAGTCGTTTCCTGTTCATATAGTCTCCTTGTTAGCCCGCGCCGTTCCGCGCTCGGCTGGATTGTCGCCCGTCAGGTGATCGAGAAGAGAATTCAGGCAGATCGTCGCCGATCCGTCTGCGGCTTCATTGCGGTGTACGTGGCCCGAATTGAGCCACTCTTCGACCGCAGAACGATCGAGATTTGAAATCACCCCGAAGCTTCGGAGTGACACCATCTCAGCCTCGGCAGCACATTGCCGGCACCAAGCCCGCTTCGAACCTCCGACTCGAAGGACCATCAGCGAACTCGTCTCAATGGTGATCGTCGTCGTTCTTGCCATTAAGCTCTTCTCCAGTCTCCCCGTTTTGGAGCGATGTGTGTACTTTGCAGACGAACTCCACCTGGTGTCCTTCGCATCGTTGTGATTAGTTCTGATTGTTTTTCGCCGGCCCGCTAAGCTTCCTAGAATCAGAAGTATCTGCTTAGCCACCTGCAGAAGTTCCGAAGCCACGAAACTGCCTCAATCGTGCTAGAATTTGCCAGCTACGGTTAGAAAGCGTGGTCAAGTGACTGGAACCGGACGGGAGTTCTACGAGTTCGGGCCGTTTCGTGTGGACGCCGAGCGGGAAATTCTCCTCCGCGCAGACGACCCCGTAGCCTTACCACCCAAGGCATTCCAGGTGCTCCTTGTCCTCATCCGTCACAGCCAAGAGATGGTCACGAAGGATGACCTGATGAAGGAGGTCTGGCCTGACACCTTCGTCGAAGAGACAAACCTAAGTCGCAACATCTTTCTGCTGCGCAAGGCGCTGGGTGAGTCGCCCCAAGATCATCGCTACATTCTCACGGTGCCGGGTCGCGGCTATCGCCTTGCAGAGAGCGTTCGGCTTATCCCGGAGCGCGAGGTCAGCATCATCTCCGCAACTCAGACTCGGCTTCAGGTGCGGGTCAAGGAATCGAAGCCGCGGTATTGGCCGATTGCTGCGATTGCAGCCGCCGTTCTGCTGGTAATCGCCTCCGGAACATTCTGGTTGTTACGCCAGCGCTCACCGATCCTCACTGTGAAGGACACCGTGGTCTTGGCCGACTTTGCCAATTCGACACGCGACCCTGTCTTCGATTCAACCCTTCGCCAGGGATTGTCGGTCCAACTGGCCCAGTCGCCGTACCTGAGCCTTGTCTCGGACGAGCGCATTCAACATACGTTGCAGTTGATGGGGCGCGCGTCAGGTGCGCACTTTTCAGCCGACATAGCTCGTGGCGTCTGTGTCCGGGCCGGTAGTGCGGCTCTGCTGGAAGGGTCCATCGCTAATCTGGGCAGCCGATATGTGCTCGGGCTACGCGCCACAGATTGCAGAACCGGAAACGTTCTCGATGAAGAGCAAGCACAAGCAGCGAGAAAAGAGGACGTGATCAATGTACTGAGCCAGATCTCCGGCTCGCTTCGCAAAAAGCTTGGTGAATCACTGGCAACTATCGATCAGCACAACACTCCTCTCACTGAGGCAACTACGCCATCATTGGAAGCGCTTCGCGCGTACAGTCTCGGTTGGAAGTCAACGTTTGGACCGGCAGGCCCAGGTGAGGCGGTTCCGTTCTTCCAGCGCGCGGTACAGATTGATCCAAACTTCGCAATGGCTTACGCAATGCTCGGTCGTATCTATGCTGATATGGGGGAGTCAGCGCTCTCAGTCGAGAACACTACAAAGGCATACCGGCTGCAGGATCGAGTAAGCGATCCGGAGCGGTTCTTCATACGAACAAACTACGAACTGCAGGTAACAGGAAATCTGGAAAAGGCGCGCGAAATTGGAGAAGTGTGGGGTCAGACCTACCCGCGGGATGAACGCCCGTTCGGTCTCTTGTCGTTCGTGTATCAGGATCTTGGAAAGTATGACAAGTCGATCGAAACTGGCAAGGCGGCTGTCGAAATTGACGCTGATTTTGTTCCAGCCTATGCGAACCTCGCGTGGGCCTATGTCTTCAGCAATAACGTGAGCGATGCGGAGGCGATGATTCACCGCGCATTGGAGCGGAAGCTCGACTTCCCCGACCTCTACATTCTTCTCTACGACATCGCCTTCCTGAAAAACGACGCTAAAGGTATGCAGCGCGCAGTCGAGATGTCTCAGGGTAAGCTGGAGGCGGAAAACTGGATGCTCGCGCGACAGGCCTGTGTGCTTGCCTACACCGGGCGGGCGCAGGAAGCACGAGCGCTATCGCGGCGCGCCAGCCAACTTGCGCAACAGGTCGGCCAGCCTGAGCGGGCCGCTCTCTACCAAGTTGCAACCGCCACTCGCGAGGCGCTCTTCGGCAACAAAGCCGAGGCAACAACGGCGGCGATGGCCGGGCTCAAGGCATCGAAATCGCGTGACGTGGAATATGGAGCGGCCTTTGCGCTCGCTTTGGTGGGAGACGACGCCAGAGCGGTGGCGCTCATAGGAGATCTGGAGAGGCACTACCCTGAGGACACATTCGTCAAGTTTTCGTATCTGCCTACTCTGCGCGCGATCTTTGCCGAGAATCACGGCAACCCCTCTCAGGCTCTCCAAGAACTGGAAAGCGAGGCACCTTACGATTTTGCAATTGCTGGAAGCTGGGCTGGCTTCTTCGGAGATATGTATCCGGTTTACATAAGAGGCTTGGCATATCTCAGCATGCACAAAGGAAATGAAGCAGCAAACGAGTTTCAGAAGATTATCGACAATCGAGGACGCGGAGTTGTCGGAAGTGATCCCGTTGGAGCACTTGCTCAGCTTCAAATCGCAAGATCCTACGCGGTCGCAGGAGACAAGCCCAGGGCCAAGCCTGCTTATGATGGCTTTCTGAATCTCTGGAACCATGCGGATCGCGATCTCCCGATACTAAGGAAGGCTGAGGCCGAATATTCCTCGAAGTTCTAAGCGGCCAGCGGGCTGTGATCGGTCGGGAAATCTTGACGAGATTATCTCCGCATAGGCGGCCAATCGCTTCCCATTCTGGCTGGATGTTCGTTAGAGCCAGATTTCTGAGCACGCTTGCCCCAAAGCCGCATGAATCCTGCGTCGGAAACAATCAGCGGCACTGGAGCTGGACATGAACTGGGTGACAGGCTCGAAGTAGAGAAACCCGGCTGAAAAATAATAAACGACCTCTGTCAGCCGCGCAGCATCGAGCGATTCGCAATTCTACCAGTCAAGAATATTGGCCGATTATCTCCGCCAACGCTCTCATCGAGCACGGAAAGCAGAGCTTGGACGGATAGTCGCCATTGCTGACCCTGATCGCCGTCACTCTACCGGGATTGTTTGGCCGTTTCCGGCAAATTGACACCTCGAGGCATTACTGTATAGCATCTCGGACTCCACGACTTCCCGTACTTGTTTCAGCCCTATGACCCATCGAGCCGAAGCGTCATTCACTTGCCCTCTTGCAGCGGACTATGCCGTGATCCGGCTCCGACTGCGTAGTCTTGACACGCCTTTATTGGCGTTAACCGCTCATCTTTGTTTCATGCTCATCCTCGCTCTCGCCGGACCAATGGCGGCGACGGCCCAAACAGCCCACGATGTCGCACATCGGGCAGAGCTGATGGGAAGCGAGCAATTTATCTTCCATTCATCGATCCAGAAGCGAGACCTCTTGATTCAGGTCATTCCTCCCCTGAACAAGCCGACGGTGCCGGTGCCGGCGGTCTATATGACTGATAGTGAGCAATCGATTTGGGCCGGAGTTCTGGCCGCAGGGGGAGTTCCGTGGGGCGAGTTTCAACCGGCTTACTTTATCGGTATAGCCTATCCAGAGCTCGATGTTCTGCACTGGAACCGCCAGCGCGTGCACGATCTTACTCATGTCCAAGGGCAGGATCTAGGCGCTTTCGATGAGCGCCTCAGCGGCGTGCAGACGGGAGGCGGAGCCGACTATGAGCGCTTCCTCATCGAAGAGCTGAAGCCGGAGATTGAGCGGCGTTATCCAGTTGACCCGAAACAAGCGGTGCTTTCCGGATTTAGCTTGGGCGGCCTGTTCACCGCCAATGTTCTGGTACGACACCCGGAAGCATTCAACACCTTCCTGATCGGAAGCCCCTCAATGCCTTTGCAGATGTCGCTGGTGGAGGATGCAAAAGCGGCTAAGATCGGGAGGGACGTACGCGTATTTATCGGTGTCGGCAGCGCCGAGGACGACAAGATGGTTCAGGGCGCGTTCGCATTGACAAAGGCTCTCAAGGCTAACCCGACTCACCCGGAAATCGTCGGCGTTTGGGTCGGTCAGGGTCTGAGCCATGTGCAATTCATTGGCGAGTTTATGACCCGGGCCTTGACCTTCGCGTTGCAACCTCGATGAGTGAATCGATGTGGAGTACGTCCTTAGGAACTTGTTGAAATAGGTACCCGGTCCGCGGCGTAGCGCAAGGGCTGCTCGTCTTATAGGTATGCGTGGAGACGAGCGGATTCAGGACGGGATGTTCAGCTATGTGTCGTTGGAGCAGCGAGTGCCACAGGATCATCCGTTGCGCGCGGTTCGCAAGCTGACGGACGCGGTGTTGCGGTCTTTGAGCCCCGAGTTCGATGCACTGTATGCGGATTCGGGGCGGCCATCGATCGCGCCGGAGTACATTCTGCGGGCTCTTTTGTTGCAGGTGTTCTACTCGGTGCGCTCGGAGCGGCTGCTGGTTGAGCAGATCAACTACAACCTGTTGTTTCGCTGGTTCGTGGGCCTGGGCATGGACGATGCAGTGTGGAACCACGCGGTGTTTTCGAAGAACCGCGACCGGCTGCTGACCAGCGATGTGGCGCAGCAGTTCTTTGCCGAAGTAAACAAGCAGGCCAAGCGATACATGAGCGACGAGCACTTCACGGTGGACGGCACACTGATTCAGGCGTGGGCTTTGCAGAAGAGCTTTCGCAGTAAAGACGGTTCCGATGACGGCGACGGCGCGAACTTCCACGGCCAGAAGCGCTCGAACAAGACACATGCATCAACCACTGATGCTGATGCGCGGCTGTACAAGAAGAGCTACGGCAAGGAGTCGAAGCTGAGTTATCTGGGCCACGCGCTGGTGGGAAACCGGAACGGGTTGATTGCCGCGGCGATGGTGACGCACGCCGAGCGCGACGCTGCGCTGTTGATGCTTGCCGAAAAGCAGGAAGGCCGTTCACGCCGCATCACCGTAGGCGCCGACAAGGCTTATGACACAGAAGATTTCGTGCGTACGGTGCGGGAGCTGAATGTAACGCTGCATGTGACGAAGAACGACAAGGGGCGTGCCAGCAACCTGGATCGTAGAACCACGCGGCAGCTTGGTTATGCCGTGAGTCTGAGCCGCCGATGGCTGGTCGAGAAAGGCTTCGGATGGCTGAAGCAGACCGGCCCGCTGCGCCAGGTCAAGTTGCGCGGGCTGGAGAAAGTAGATTGGCTGTTCGTCTTCAGTTGCGCCGCGCACAACTTGATCCGGCTGCCCCGACTGATGGCTCAACCGCCGGGAAGGCTCCGGGAGCAGTGTGCCTGAACAACGGGTGCAGGCCGCGGGGATGATTCCCTGAGGCCTGCACACCCTTATAAACACTGGCCAAAACTGCACTATAAACAAATTTCGAACGGGAAGAAACGAAAAATGCCAGGAAAGACGCCGCAATCAGGCAAATTTCAACAAGTTCCTAGACTGATCAGACAATACAGAATTCACTGCTTGTCTGAACATCAGCACATCCGTGCATATCCTCTGGAGAAGGTTCGTAGTCATTCAACCTATGCTGCTTCTTTCTGCGATCAACAAATGCTGACAAAAACCGACTGCTATGCATCGTGCTCCCAATCTGCACGCCTACATACCACCTCCACCTCCACACATTTGCTGCTGATAAAGAGGGTTTCGGATAGTGAGGCACTGATCTACAACCCAGATGTCCCCTATGCGAAGAAATCGTTCCAGCTCCAGAGCCTGAATTGGACGATACCCCACACTTCAGGGCTTTCGTACCCCCAAATACACCCCACTTTTGGAGTGACTCAAAACGCACGTCTAGGCGCTCAGTCGGACATCAAGTCAGACTAAATACCTTATTTTTCAATATATTGTGGAGTTCGGAAAGGTTCGAGAAGGTGCGGAGAAGTCCGGAATTGGCTGCCCCCCAGGGATTCGAACCCCGATATGCTGATCCAGAGTCAGCTGTCCTGCCATTGAACGAGGGGGCAGTGAGCGCGGAGAACTGGCCGAAGTCACAGCCGTGCTGGCAGTGAGCGCGGCAGGTTGCCACATCTTTCGGCCAACTCATTCATCATAAGGGGAATCCTTGGGCCGGTCAAACCCACGCGCATCCCGCACAAACCCGTGCGCACGCACCACGGCTGCACCCACTCTGCATCCGCAAACACAGGACAAGTCCTGCGCCAACGCGACCCAACCAATGACCAAGTCCTATTACCGATTCCTCTTCAGGCGGCGAAGAAAACCCGCCTGTCCACCACCCCTGTTATAGAATCGTGAGGAGCATGGAGAGCCTCCTCAATCTTTCCTGGGTATTACTTTCGCTAGTTGTCCTGTGCCTTTGGCTGCGCTTTGGCGCACGCGACAGCAACAGGAACACTCCGTCTTTTGTCGCTCTCGTAATGCTCGTCGTCATCCTGTTTCCGGTGATATCCGTCAGCGATGACCTGTGGTCGCTGCAAAACCCCGCGGAAACTGACACCTGCCAGCGCCGCGATCATATTGCCTCCTGTACACACGCCATCTTCCCCGCTTCGCCCGCTCTCCCTGCCCCATTCATGGCCCTCCCTGCTCTCCCTTCGGAGCGCTGCGCGATGATTCCGCAATCTTCCTGCCCTGCTTTCAAGCATCCCTCGCTCGATGGGGTGCAGAACCGTCCTCCTCCCATCGCCTAAAAACGGCACCCAATCCATTCATATCCTGATCTAAGCCTGTTCTCTTCCTGCAGTCGTCGGCCTATGCCCGGCGCAAAGGATTTGTATGAAGAAGAATTCCCCTCTACGCACAGTCGCATGTGCTGCGGCTTTGCTCCTGTCTGCGGCTGCACTCTGTCCTGCGCAACAGGCCCTTACCTGGGACCAGGTCAAAGCTCGCTTTGAGTCCGCTAATCCTGAACTCAAAGCTGATGCCTTTGGCGTAGACGAGTTACGCGCAGCCGAAACCACCGCCTATCTCCGCCCTAATCCACAGTTTACCTTTACCGCGGATGGTACACAGATTGCCCCCAACAATGGCATCTGGCAGCCACTCAGCGGAACGCTCTACCAGACCGGCCTTAGCTATCTGCACGAGCGCGACCACAAGCGCGAACTCCGCAGGCAGAGCGCACAGGAAGCCACGCGGATCGCCGCTTCGCAACATGAGGACCTGCGCCGCAACCTTGAATTCAACCTGCGCGCCTCGTTCGTAGCGACCCTCCAGGCTAAAGCTGTCCTCGCACTGGCAAACGCCGACCTGGCCTACTACGACAAGATCATCAGCATCAGTCAGAGCCGATTCAAGGCGGGAGACATTTCTCAGGTCGATCTCGACCGCATCGAGTTGCTGCGCGTGCAGTATGAAGTCGAGACGCAATCCGCAATCGTCAACCTGCGAACGGCCAAGATTCAACTCCTCCAATTACTCAACGACCGCACGCCCGTGGAGCAGTTTGACGTCACCGGCCCCTTCGACTTCTCCGACGCGCTCAAACCGCTCGACGAGTATCGGCAGATTGCGCTGGACACCCGCCCCGACCTTCAAGCAGCCCTCCAAGCAGCGCAACAGGCCGTGACCAATCACAGACTCGCTATCGCGAATGGCTCCACTGACCCCACTTTTGGCGGCTGGTATACCAATAACGCTTCCTTCAATAATCCCTATGCAACACAAACGCTGGGCCTCAGCATCAGTGTGCCTCTGCGTATCTTTGACCGCAACCAGGGAGAAAAGCAGCGCACACTCATCGATATAGATCGCAGCCAGCAGATCACTGTGGCCGCGCGCGCACAGGTCTTCAGCGACGTAGACTCCGCATACACGCAGGTCGAGAGCAGCATCGCTTTGCTCCGGCCTTACAAACAGCAATACAAGGATCAAGCCACTCGTGTACGTGACACCATTACCTACGCCTACGAGCACGGCGGCGCTTCGCTTATGGACTTCCTGAATGCGCAGAGCGATTACCGCACTGTGCAATTGGCCTATTTGCAGCTTATCGGTTCTTATCTCACCGCCGCCGGGCAACTCAATCTTGCCGTGGGACGCGAGGTGCTTCCATGAAGTTCACATTCCTTTCGCAACCTAGCCACAGCCCTCTAGGCGCATTCGTCGCATTCACGCTCGCGGCTAGCCTCATCGCCAGCTGCAAAGGCAAGCCGCAGGGCGACGGTGCTCCACCTTCCGCAAAAGTAATTCAAGTCCCGGACATGAGCCTGATCACGATTGACAGCAACGACGTGAATAAGTTTTCTGTCGTCACAGCTGAAAAGGTCGATTCTGCAGCACAGTTGAACGTGACAGGCGCCGTCTATCCCGACGTCTCGCGCGAGGCGCCCGTCATCTCGCTCGCCAATGGCCGCGTGGTCGACATCAAGGCTCGACTCGACGACAACGTGAAGAAGGGCCAGTTGCTTCTCAAGGTACAGAGCCCCGACATTACCAATGCATTCAATGTCTACCTGAAGGCAAAGAACGATGAGCAGCTCGCCAGCAAGGCACTGCTACGTGCGCAGGATCTCTTCCAGCATGGCGCCATCTCCCAGGCCATGCTCGACCAGGCAACGGATGCAGAGAACAATGCCAAGGCAGACCTGACTGCAGCCAACGAGCAGTTAAGCACTCTTGGCGTCGATAAGCAGCATCCCAGCAGCATCGTGAACGTATACGCGCCCATCACCGGTGTAATCGTCGCGCAAAACGTCACCAATGCGGCCGCAGCAGGCGTTGGTCTCGCTGGGTCAGCCACCGCCTTCACCATCGCCGACCTTTCCCATGTCTGGGTCATCTGCGATGTCTATGAGAACGACATCGCCAAGCTGCATCTCGGCCAGCAGGCCGCAATCCGCATCAATGCTTATCCAGACCGGGTGCTCACCGGACGCATCAGCGACATCGGCCCCATCCTCGACCCCTCCCTGCGCACGGCTAAAGTTCGTATTGAGGTCGATAATCCCGGTTTCCTGAGGCTTGGCATGTTTGCAACAGCAACGTTCACAAGCCTCACCCGCCAGTCCTACGCCGTTGTTCCGGCTGAAGCGGTGCTGCATCTGCACGATCGCGACTGGATCTTCACTCCCGCCGGCGGTAACCAGTTCCGACGTGTCGAAGTCCATGCCGGCCCCATGCTCAGTGGCAACCGCCAGCAGATCCTGTCCGGCATCGCGCCCGGCCAGCAGGTTGTCAACAACGCACTACTGCTTGAAACAGCGGGGAATCAGTAAATGATCCGCGCCCTTGTTGATTTCGCGCTCAGAAACCGCTGGCTTGTTCTCGGCGGTGTTGTCGTGCTCACCGCGTGGGGCATCATCTCTTTCCGCAACCTGCCTATTGAGGCTTATCCTGACGTCGCCAACAACTACGTGCAGATCATCACGCAGTGGCCCGGCCGCAGCGCTGAGGAGATTGAGCGTCAAGTGACGGTGCCCGTTGAAATTCAAATGGCCGGCATTCCTCACCTCACGCACCTGCGCTCCACCACGCTGGCTGGCCTGTCCAGCCTCATGCTCATCTTCGATGACAGCTCTACGAGCGATATGAATCGCGAGCATGTGCTCGAACGCTTGAACCAGGTTAATCTGCCCTATGGCCTTGTGCCGCAGATGGGCACCGATTGGAGTCCCGTCGGCCAAATCTACTGGTATACCGTTGAGAGCACCAACCCCGCCTACGACGTAATGGAGAAGAAATCCCTCGAAGACTGGACTCTGGAGAAAGCTTTCAAAGGCGTTCCCGGTGTCGTCGATGTATCCAGTTTTGGTGGGCCAACAAAGGAATATCAAATCAAGCTCGACCCCGATAAGCTCGTCGCATACGGCCTCTCCATCAGCCAGGTCGAGCAGCAGATTGCTTCCAACAACACTAACGGCGGCGGCAGCTTTATTGAGCAAGGTGCGCAACAAATCAACGTGCAGTCACTGGGCCTCTACACCAGTGTTCAGGACATTGAAAACACCGTCATCAAGGCATCGAACGGCACTGCCATTCGCGTCAAGGACATCGCA